>CAJXIL010000109.1 GCA_913054455.1 uncultured Roseobacter sp. | reverse complement strand
CAACTGGACGACTTTTGCTCCGCCCCGCTGGCCGGCTGTTACGCCGCCGTTGACAGTTGTCGAGCTTGCAGGGAGTGGCGCTGCCGATCCTATCGCCCGAAGTGTCGCAGCACGTGTTGGATGCGACCTGCCCTCTGAAGCTGAGGAAACAGATTGGATCGCCCGCCTAATGTCACAATCAGGCGAAAGAGATAAAGCCTTCGGTGCATTCCGTCACATTGTCGGAGCACTTTCCATTCGGTTGGAAGATGAAAAATGCGTGCCGACAGATCCGTGGGTTTCGATCGCTGAGAGTTCAGCAACGTATGTAACCGAAATCGCATGGCCGTTGCGGACACTGATCCATAGTCTAATCAATATCGTTACTGACACAGATAGGCGCCGACAGATAGGCGTCGCGGCAAGAGCGCTTATGAGCTATGCATTTGATGGCAAAGGCGGCGAAACGTTGATGCCGGTCGCAATCGATTTTGTCGCAAAAACTTTTGACACCGAACCCGGTGCATCGCGGAAGTTGGTTGAACGGCTCCTTGAACCCAGCCGCATGGAGCAAAATGCAGCCAACGATATGCATTGGTTGGCGAACGCAGTGCCCGTCTTTGCTGACTACGATCCCGACCTTGTTGTTCAGATCTACGACCGAATCTTTGCCCACACGGTGAAGGAAGATGCTCTCACGAGCCTCGGAAATAGCAAAATTTTGCCACTCACGAGCAACAGCCGCCAAGATTTTCAGATGTCACAGTGGGCGCTCAAAGAAGCCTTTCCTGATTTTGCAGACAAGTATCCTTTGGCAGCCGCCGAAGCCGCGATTAAAGTCTCCGTCGGCTACATTCAGAACGAACATAAACTTTCAGATTCCGCAAAAACATCGGTCATAATAATCGACGGCCAAACAGGTGCAATAACTCAAGACTACAGCCACATTTGGGCTCCTGAAAACCGTGATCAGCATCATGACGATGCAGTAAAGATCATCGAACTTTTCGTCGACGTTATGAAAAGGTGTTCAGATTCTGATGCCGTACAGATAGCCGACCGGCTTATTACCGAAAACCAGCATGCCTGGCTCTGGAACAGACTTTTGATAGTGGCAAATGAGCGTGGAGGTGTTTTCGCAGCAAAGCTGTGGCCTTGGGCTGCTCAGATCGAAATCCTGGGTACGAGCGACACAATGAAACCAGCAATCACTCTCCTGGCCTCTCAATACAATCAACGTTCAACAACAGAAAGGCAGGAGCTCGAGGAGGCTGTATTGGCGGTTACGTTCTCGGAGACAAGTAAGCCCAGTGATAGGGCGATATATTTTAAGCGAAGAGTGTTCTGCGCAATTGGGCGCGATGCTCTGGAAACACAGGCTGCCAAAGATATTGTTGATGACGCCATTTCAACTGACAGTGTCGTGCTAAATTGCAATTTGGATCACTTCTACGATCCAGATCCCATCGAGCATGACGAATACTGGTGGCTGCGCGAACAAGGGGTCGACGTTACGCTTGAACCCAATGCTTCGCTGCTCGGCGGGGTTTCTGAGTGCGAGCGCCTCTTATCGGAAGAAAAACCTGATGTGGCAGCGATGTTGCTCCAAATTCGTAGTCTACATGATAAGCTGATTTCTGCAGGCTTAAAAGCTCACCCATTGGTCATCACCCAAGGTTGGGAAAGGGCTTCCTGGGCGATTATGAAATTAACTACACCTCAGAAGGTTGTTAGTGAGATGGCAGTCCCCCAGCGGGCAGAGATAGAGGACTTGCTCATATCTATGAGGCAGGTTCTGCCCAGTCTCTCGGCAACTGGTGAAGAGTTACTGAAACCTGCATGGGAGAACATAGCCGCATCGGTCATGAATACGGTCCGGGGTGCACGGGAAGCCGCAGCACGCTTCGTTCTTGAAATACACTCGTATGCACACGATCAGGAGCCAGGCGTTCGTAGTGAGATTGCCGCGCGGCTTGGCTATCTTTGGAATGCCGACCAGACGCTCATGTGGGAGTTGGCAGAAAGCTTCGTGGGGTCTGAGACAGATACACGTGTTCTTGCCCAACTCGTCAGCTTTCTCATTCAAGCTTCCAATGACGAGCCTGAGCGTGTCTGCGCTTTGACCCAAACGCTTTTGCAACGAAGCAATTTTGAGCACAGCGATGGCAGGGACGTGCTCCGAAAAAATATCGGAAAATTGGTCTTCCATCTCTGGACACACCACGGTCAAGCACCGGCACGCGAGATCATTGATTATTGGCTGGTGGACCAGGTTACATTCAAAATCGAGCTGCATCAAGGCGCTTTTTCTTTAAGAGGAGGCCTTATTGTCGGTTACGACAAGGGTAATGCACTGGTTCAGGAAACGCGTTCTCGGTGCCAAATCTTGGCTTACGAAGTCATCAACGTAACGGCTTGCGGCATTGAGGGATACGTCGCTCTTGATCACGCCGACCAAACTGATGCCCGCAGCGCTGAAGTTTCTGAAGACGCCGCCCTATTGGATCAGATGTCCCAGCAATTTTATTTTGCGGTCGGTGCTTCTGCAATACGAAAAGGCGAGGAACCGCTTGCGTTAGGAGAAATTGACAACCGACGGCGCTTTCTCGCAGACAACGAGAAGACATTTCGACGCGTTGGTGATGTCGGAACGCCCAGAGCAATCTACCAATTGCTTCAGCTTCTGGATTTCCTCGCACCGGGAGATTGGGCTTTGGTGTTCGACCTGACGTCCCACGCGCTTCTGAGTGGGGGCAAAATGCACGGCTACCAATATGAGTCGCTGGGTGCCACGCAATTCGTAACGATGATCGGACAAACAATCGCTGACCACCGTGGACTCTTTGACGAGCCGGCCCGCCAACTCGCTTTGGTTGAAGTATTGGAAGCATTCGTTAATGCTGGATGGCCGGACGCCCGACGCTTGCTATATCGTCTTCCGGAGGCACTCCGATAAAAACTGGGTTCACTTCGCATAGGTATTCTTCGGAATTTTCTGTGTTGATTACTTTCACATTTGCCGAGGTTTGATCGCATCATTTCTCTGGAAAATGTGGTTTCCAGATTCCAGCATTAGGGAGCATGTGCTTGATTGATGAACACGTACCACTACGCAAGAAAAACAGAGAGACAATCTAAGGAGTCCGCGGAGTCCCCCCCGAACTGCGTTTTCGCTCCTCCGGGTGGTGGCCCTCGAACGATGTATGGGGCGAACGCTTCTGGAGGTCTCGTTCACATAGCTGACTCTGAGAGCGGCGCTGGTAATCTCGTCTGTCCCGATTGTGGCGGTGCTCTCATTGGGCGTAAAGGGAGCATTCGCGTCCATCATTTCTCTCATGCTTCTGGATCTGACTGTACGCATGCCGGTGAAACTGCTCTTCATCGTATTGCCAAAGAAGTCATTGCCTCAGGACGCGAACTGCTCTTGCCCGCCAGTGAGGTTGCTGGCCTTGATGGCACAGAGGTTTTGCGCTCTGAAACCCCGGTCCAGTTCGATGCTGTCGATATAGAGACATGGGAGAATGGAATTCGCCCTGACCTCATAGGAACTGTCCGCTTTTCCAAGAATGGCATTCCCCAAGAGCGACGTTTGGTCATAGAGATCCTGGTGACACACAAGGTAGGCGCAAAGAAGCTTGGCTTGCTTAAAGAGCGTGGTGAATCTGTCCTTGAGATCGACCTATCGAAGGTTGAGCGAGGACTTGATGGTGAAGCATTTACCTCTATGGTTCTGGAAGAGGCCCCAAGGCAATGGCTCTATCACCGTGACATAGAAAGGCGGGAAGCGGAGCTAAAGCAAGCACGGCTCGCTCAGGACCGCGAGCGTGAGCGTCGCAAGACCTACGCTATATCTATGGCTGAGCGGGAAGCCAGGCAAAGGGATGCGGCTTCATTGACTTCCCCCTGTCGTGCAACTTCTGAGGATCTTTCCTGGGCAGAAGATGAATGGGCCCGTTGGACGATAGTTCAGCACCGGGATTTCTTATTGGTACAAGCGAAGGATGGCATGTTCGACGTCCCGCCAAAAGTTTGGCGTGCGGCTGTGCTGCAGATCCTTGCACCATGGAATGAGAGCCAATCCAAACTACCGTTCCGTCCGGAGATTAAACGTATTTCTGAGGAGACCGGAAAGGGTTTTCGCAAAAAGGGCTGGGTGAAAGGGCCCTTTTCTGGAAAACTTACCCAGTTTCGTTCCGGTCGAAGGCAAACTTGGGATCCAGTTGGAGAAGAGATCACCGCTTTCCTGGAGAGAGGCCTTGTGGCGCTCCAGTACACAAAGAGCTTCTCTTTCGATCAGGGAGACATAGAGGCAGCCAAGAGTGGGATAGCGGCCAAATGGAAGAGGGTACAATCAAACATCAGCTCGATTGTCCGCCTCTCTCGCGCGCTGGAAGAGCAAGCCCTTGAATTGCGCTTCAAAGGTAATCCGGTTTCTACCAAGGAGGAAGTGGAGATTGTGCTTTTAGAATATGATGGACTGACAAACGGAGATGCAACGTCGTGGAGGACCGACGTCCCCTTTCACTGGCTCATGGGAGGCAGGTCTCTGACCGACCTGAGTAAGACAGTCGAAAACCTCACGTCGTTTGGGTACGAGTTTGTCTCCCTCTGTGATGGCAAAAATCTGACTGCAGAAGCGGTTGTGGATGTTCTCGGGTCCGGTAAGATTAAAAGGTGGAAAGAAGAACTCTCGGATTGGACCAGGGCAGAGACTGAGGCGATACACTCTGAATTTCTTTCTCTGATAGACCGGTCGCCGGTAATCCGATCGTCCCTCGGCGCAGAGGGGTTTGAGTGCTTGCTAAGTGTTAAAGGGGTTGAGGAGGCTATTGGGCACCCGCTTGAGCTTGATGGGAAGGATCCACTGTTGGCAGCCAAGAGCGAAGCTGAGAAAGCAGCGAAGTCGCTTCGGTCGATCGCTTGGGAGCTTGGTCAAGCATTGGCGCTTGCAGATACAGTTGAGGATCGTGGGTTGGCTGAATTCATTCAGATTCAGGGAATCACTATCGGCTTGCAGCATGCGACCGGCAGGGTTCGTCAAAACCTGCGAGGACTTCATGGAGAGGATGATTTCCAGGCTGCCATCAGGATGCTTAGGGAACTGGAAGGAATTTCGGCGCGCAGAGGCTATGGCAAAGAATTTCCGAGACGAGCGTTAGATGCCAAACTTCCAGGCGTGAAGGCGCGTCTTCTGGAAATGGTTTTTGGTGGTTATAAGACAGAGTACCGAAAAGCCATGTCTGATATTCGCATTCGACGGGAACCGCCGGGATGGGTGCTTTAGTCGATGAGTTAATGCCGACCCAAGGGCGGTACTTTTCGGAGGAGTTCACGGGAACGTCTCTCTCCCTCAAAGCTGCGTCAGCGAACAGCGTTATGACGACGCCACTTTAGAGTGTTTCGCGGACCCATTCCTGTCGACCTCTTGGTCACAGGGCATTGGCCGCTTTGGAGAACCACTGGGGGAGACCGTTTGGTATCGGCTAAATAAGGCCGGTATTGGGGCTCAATATTGCGCCCCCCCCATCCAAGCGGCCAAATACGCCGAATAGGAAAGCCACCGCCCTAAAGGAGCGATGGCAAACCTTTGATGGTCAAAATTGCAATCTAAGCTGGTCAAATTGCAAACTGATGTTGGCTTTCACATTTCACACCACAACCATCGCGATTGAGGTCAACCACACTTTGAATGGCCACAGCTACGACAGGTCATGCAACCTTCGACCATTTGCAGATCATACTGACCGCAGCTCGGGCAAGGTTTGCCGCGAGGCGCATTCAAGTTAACAACCTCAGCCTGAGGATCCGATTTCAGCCCCATGCCCTCACCTTCGAGGAAACCAGTCTTGACCATATGGGTCTCAATCACGCCGCCAATTGCCGCCAGGATGGAGGGGATATATTTCCCCTGTACCCAGGCGCCACCACGCGGGTCGAAGACTGCCTTGAGCTCCTCTACGACAAAGGACACATCTCCGCCACGCCGGAACACGGCAGAAATCATTCGGGTCAGCGCCAGCGTCCAAGCGTAGTGTTCCATGTTCTTGGAGTTGATGAAGACTTCAAACGGACGACGGTGATCGCTGATGATAATATCGTTGATGGTCAGGTAGATCGCATGTTCCGAATCCGGCCATTTCAGCTTGTAGGTATGGCCTTCCAGGCTTTGCGGCCGGTCCAGCGGCTCTGACATATAAACGACTTCAGCACTGTTCTCCCCCTGCTCACTGTCATGCGGCGCACCTGCGGTTTCACCCGGCGCGGTATCTGCGCTCTCACTCACCGACAGAACCGACCCGGTCACATCATTGGGACGATAGGTGGTACACCCTTTGCAGCCCTGGTCCCAGGCCTGCATGTAGACATCCTTGAAATCATCAAAAGAGATGTCTTCAGGGCAGTTGATGGTTTTGGAGATCGAACTGTCGATCCATTTCTGCGCTGCGGCCTGCATTTTGACATGGGCAGAAGGTGACAGCGTCTGGGCGTTGACAAAATAGTCGGGCAGTGCGGCCTCGGCGCCAAATTTTTCCCGGTACATCTGCACCGCGTAATCAACCACCTCTTCCTCGGTCCGCGAGCCGTCCTTTTGCAGCACTTTGCGGGTATAGGCATAGGCAAAGACCGGCTCGATCCCTGACGACACATTGCCCGCATAGAGGCTGATGGTGCCGGTTGGGGCAATGGAGGTCAGCAGCGCGTTACGGATGCCGTGCTCGCGGATAGCATCGCGCACATCCTCATCCATATTCATCATATTACCCGAGGCCAGGTAGGCTTCGGCATCAAACAGTGGGAAGGCGCCCTTTTCCTTCGCCAAATCCACCGAAGCCAGATAGGCGGCGCGGGCGATCGCGTGCAGCCAGCGGTCGGTTTGACGCGCCGCTGCGTCCGAACCATATTCCAGCCCCAGCATCAACAGAGCATCGGCAAGACCGGTAACGCCCAGTCCAATACGGCGCTTTGCCTGCGCCTCCGCGGCCTGGGCCTCCAGTGGGAATTTGGAGACATCAACAACGTTGTCCATCATGCGAACGGCAGTGGCGACCAGCTCTTGCATCGCCTCCTGGTTCAGCTCGGCACCTTTCTCAAACGGGTTCGACACCAACCGCGCCATATTGATCGAGCCCAACAGGCAGGCGCCATAGGGTGGCAGCGGCTGCTCGCCGCAGGGGTTGGTGGCGCAGATGTTCTCGATATAGTTCAGGTTGTTGGCCTTGTTGATGCGATCAATAAAGATCACGCCGGGCTCTGCATAATCATAGGTGGCCTGCATGATCTTGTTCCACAGATCGCGCGCCTCGACGGTGTGATAGACCTTGCCGTCAAACTGCAGCTCCCAGGAACCATCTGCCTTCACGGCTTCCATGAAAGCATCCGAAATCAGCACCGACATGTTGAACATCCGCAGACGGGCGGAATCGGATTTGGCGGTGATGAAGTGTTCAATATCCGGGTGATCACAGCGCATGGTCGCCATCATCGCGCCGCGGCGTGATCCCGCTGACATGATGGTGCGACACATAGCGTCCCAAACATCCATAAACGACAAAGGTCCGGAAGCATCCGCCGCCACGCCCTTCACATCGGCACCACGTGGGCGAATGGTAGAAAAGTCGTAGCCGATGCCACCGCCCTGCTGCATGGTCAGCGCCGCTTCTTTTAACATGTCAAAGATGCCGGACATGCTGTCCGGCACGGTGCCCATGACAAAGCAGTTGAACAAGGTCACCTGACGCGCGGTTCCCGCCCCTGCGGTGATCCGGCCAGCAGGCAGGTATTTAAAATCTTCCAGGGCATCGTAGAACTTTTCTTCCCAGACATCAGGCTTGTCTTCGGCGCGGGCCA
The DNA here is from genome assembly GCA_913054455.1 of uncultured Roseobacter sp. Taxonomy (GTDB): domain Bacteria; phylum Pseudomonadota; class Alphaproteobacteria; order Rhodobacterales; family Rhodobacteraceae; genus Pseudophaeobacter. The sequence continues at coordinate 4,599 of CAJXIL010000109.1, read as the reverse complement.
GATCACGGGCGATCCGGCGCCAACTGTCCTCCACAGTCACATCGATGGGCGTTCCATCCGCTTCCTTAAAGCGATACTTCATATCCCAGATTTGTGCGGCGATGGGGGCAGCAAAGCGGCTCATATAGTGATTCCCTATTGGTCGATGTTCGGTGGTGAGTGGCGGCTTCGATACTACAGGCTGATAGAAATCCTCAACGGAGAAATCACAGATCCTTGAGAAATAATTGCCGAGTGTACCACAATATCTTGCTCGCACCTAATCTCAAAACACTATATAAAGGCTCAGCTCTGGACGACTCTGTGGATATCTTGTGTACAGTTGTCACTGGACCACAGCTATGCGAGGCAACGTCTCTCCGATGGCATTCATTTTCCAAAACTTGCGCGAACCAAGTCTGAAAGGTCGGCTATCGGCTCCCCCAAAATGTAAGTTGTTCCACAGGCCACGAGGACAAGAATTGATCGGTTAAAGAAATACATTCCGGCCACCAGCAGTACAGATCGGCGATCCCCTTGAACATCAAGCGTACGGCCGTAGCCTCTAGCAGTAAGCGTGAGTCTTTGTTGGCTCTTCTTCATCAGAAGCTCCTCGAAAATGAACGGTAGTCTTGAGTGGTAATTTCGATACTACAGGCTGATAGAACCTCTCAACGGAGAAATCACAGATCATTGAGAAATAATTACCGAGTGTACCACAATATCTTGCTCGCGACAGGGCTCGACACACTATATGGTATCCTGACTCTGGACGACTCTGTGGGGAAGCTGTGGATAACTACGTCAATCTTGTAAAGCTCTCTGTTGGCACAGAAAGCATCGAAGGACTGCAGGACTGGCAGGATATGTCCAGCTCGCGCCTGCCAGATAGCCTGCCGCGCCATGTCACCCGCATGTGGCCCAAACGCGAAGCCGAGATTCTCGTTGGGGGATCAATCTACTGGGTCATCAAGGGGCAAATTCAGTGTCGACAGAAAATTCTGCGCATGGAGGAGGTCATCGGCGAAGATGGCATTCGTAGATGCGCCATCATACTCGACCCCAAACTACACCGCACGCATACCGCCACCAAACGCCCCTTTCAGGGCTGGCGCTACCTAAAACCCGAGGACAGCCCTGCCGACCTGCCCGAAGGCCGCACAGCCGAAGAGCCACTCCCCCTGGAACTGTCCCAGGCTTTGGCTGAGATCGGCGTGATCTGATCCCAATAGTAGGTTTGGCGCTCAGGGGAAGTTGTGCCTAAAGGCGTTATCCAGAACGACACAGCGCCGCGCAATAGCGCGGCGCCGGGCCCAACGGGAGCCATGTGCAATTCATTGCATGGGCGACGGGCGGGAGCCCCCCTATCGGCCACCATGCCCTGCATCAATCATGGATCAATCCGGCGAGCGCTTTCAAAGCCACGCGGTCCGCTTCCGAATAGCTGGCGACACGGCTGCGCCACAGGGTGGCCTGGCTTTGCAACACCAAACCGTCTGAGAGCAGTTTCAGGTGATTGGCCCGCAGGGTTTCGCCAGTGGAGGTGATATCGGCCACCATCTCGGCGGTTTCATTCTTCACCGTGCCTTCAGTCGCGCCCTGGCTGTCGACCAATTGGTAATCCGCCACCCCGGCCTCGGTCAGGAACTCACGCACCAAGCGGTGGTATTTGGTGGCGATCCGCAGACGGTGGCCATGGGTTTTGCGGAACGACGCGGCAACCGCGTCCAGGTCGTCCAAAGTCTCCACATCAATCCAGCACTGCGGCACCGCCAGAATGAGATCAGCATGGCCAAAGCCAAGCGGCTGCATCTCTTCCAGTTGCTGCTCCCAAAGCGGCAGTTTTTCCTGCACCAGATCCGTCCCGGTCACGCCCAGGTGAATACGCCCTGCCGCCAGCTCCCGCGGAATTTCCCCCGCAGAGAGCAGCACCAGCTCCATGTCTTCGACGCCCGCAATAGCACCTGCATATTCACGCTCCGATCCGGTGCGCGCCAGGGTCAGCCCCCGCTTGGCAAACCAGTCAAAGGTCTTTTCCATCAGCCGCCCCTTGGACGGCACACCCAGCTTCAGGCTCATGACTGACCCTCCTCGAGCATCAGCATCAGATCGGGGCGTAGCACGCCCCCAACAGCGGGGATTTCCCCCCCCTGCCCCAATTGCCGCGTCAGCGCATCATAACGCCCACCGCTGGCGATTGGGGGCAGATCTGGTCTCGCCTCGGCATAAAACCCAAAGACAAATCCATCATAATATTCCATTGAGGTCCGCCCGTAGGAGGCCTCAAAATCCAGGCTTTCAATGTCGATACCCCGTGCCTTAAGCGCTGCGACCCGCCCGTCCAAACGGTCCAGGGCCGGGTTGATCGCAGGAAGATCCACCGCGATGTCGCGCATCTGCTCTATCGCAAAGGGCACAGTCTCGCGCACCGCCATCAGCGCTTCCAGAGCCAGGAGCTCGTTTTCTGCAATCGGCGCAGCCGCCGCGTCCTCGCGCAGCAGTGCCACCCGCTCCGCGACCTCTGCTTCGCTGCGCTTGCCCAGCACCGTGGCCGAGCCCGTCAAAGGCCCCTCAGACGACAGCAGTTTCAACCGACTTTCGGGCACCGGACTGCGCCCGGCATACCGGTCCAACAGCGAACGGAACCGCCGAGGGCGCCAGATATGCCGCATCAGAGCGGTTTTGCGCATCTCGGTGGTGTTCAGCCCTTGGACCGCGGCCATCAGGATGCCGATATCCCCGGTCGCCGCCCGCAACGGCAAGCCACGCAACTGCAGCGCAATCAGCGCAAAGACCTCCGCGTCGGCTGCAGCCGGATCATCGCGTTCAAAGATCTCGTAGCCCACCTGCAGATACTCATTCGAGCGATCTGGGTCATGCTCTTGGCGGCGAAACACTTCGCCAGCGTAGGTATAGCGCGCAGGTTCTGCGCCCTCACGCATGTGCATCTGCACCACTGGCAGAGTGAAATCGGGGCGCAGCATCTGCTCGCCGCGCACCGCGTCCGACGTCACATAGGCGCGGGCGCGAATGTCTTCTCCGTAAAGGTCCAACAGAGTACCAGCAGGCTGCAACAATGGCGGCTCCACCACCTGGGCTCCCGCGGCCTCAAAGTTCATACGCAGCCTTGTAGCCCGCGCCAGTGCTTTGGAACGATCCATCATGACGAGCCCTGACTTTCCAGAATTTCGCGCACCTTGGCGACCAGTTCACCGCGCGGCACCTCAAACTGACTGGGGCGCTCTTTCCATTCTTCCAGCGTCGCGCTTTCTGCGATCTTGGCACCCAGGATCAGATCCTTGATCTGGATAACGCCATTGGCCTTTTCGTCACCGCCTTCGATCACTGCGACGGGCGAGTTGCGCCGGTCCGCGTATTTCAGCTGATTGCCAAAATTCTTGGGGTTACCCAGATAGACCTCGGCGCGGATACCAGCATTGCGCAGCTCGGCCACCATAGCCTGATAGTCTGCCATACGCGCCTTATCCATCACCGTGACCACAACAGGGCCTGTTGGCGTGGAGCTCAACCGGCCCTTCTCACGCAGCGCGGCCAGGAGCCGGTCAACACCGATCGACAGGCCGGTGGCTGGCACTTCCTGGCCGGTGAAGCGTTTCACCAGATCATCATAGCGCCCGCCGCCCGAGACCGAACCGAACTGCCGTTTGCGGCCCTTATCGTCCAGAATATCAAAGGTCAGCTCTGCTTCATAAACCGGGCCAGTATAGTAGCCCAAGCCCCGCACAATAGAGGGGTCAATCTCGATGCGGTCAGAGCCATAGCCACCAGCGGCCATCAGATCACCAATCTGTTCCAGCTCACCAATGCCCTCGGCACCAACCTTGGACGCGCCAACCGCGGCGCGCAAGTTTTCAAAGGTCTTGGCAGCATTGTCTGCCTTGGAGGTCAGGAAAGCCAGAACCGGCTCCACCTGATCTACGCTGAGACCCACACCATCGATATAGGCGCCCGATGCATCAAGGCGGCCCTTGGTCAGCAGCTCGCGCACGCCGACCTCGCCCACCTTATCGAATTTGTCGATGGTGCGCAGCACATTGTCCTTTGCCGCCTGATCATCGCCTAGGCCCATGACCTCGAGCACGCCGTTCATCACCTTACGGTTGTTCACCCGCACCAGATAGTCACCGCGTGGGATACCAACGGTTTCCAGCGTGTCCGACAGCATCATGCAGATTTCAGCATCCGCCGCCATCGAGGAAGTCCCCACGGTATCGGCATCACACTGGTAGAACTGGCGATAGCGGCCGGGTCCAGGCTTTTCGTTGCGCCAAACCGGCCCCATCGCATAGCGGCGATATGGCGTGGGCAGATCGTTGCGGTGCTGGGCATAGACCCGCGCCAGGGGCGCTGTCAGGTCATAGCGCAGCGCCATCCAATCGCCCTTGTTGCTGTCGGGGTCGTGTTCATCTACCTCCTGCCAGGCAAAAACACCGGCATTGGGGCGCTCGACATCGGGCAGGAATTTGCCCAGCGACTCGACGGTTTCCACAGCCGAGCTTTCCAGCGCTTCAAACCCGTAATGATGGTACACACCCGCGATGGCACGCAGCATTTCAGAACGCTGTGTTACCTCTTCGCCGAAATAGTCACGAAATCCCT
>CAJXIL010000108.1 GCA_913054455.1 uncultured Roseobacter sp. | reverse complement strand
CCGAGAACAAACGCCAGCTAGCTGGCAATATTTATCTGGCAAAAGTCACACGGGTAGAGCCCTCGCTACAGGCTGCCTTTGTGGAATATGGTGGCAATCGCCACGGGTTTCTGGCCTTCTCGGAAATCCACCCCGATTATTACCAGATCCCGGTTGCCGACCGCGAAGCCCTGATGGAAGAAGAGCGCGCCTATGCGGAAGCACAGCGCGCCCGTGATGAGGACGAAGAGGCCAAGCCTTCCCGTTCGCGCTCTCGGGGCCGCAAGGGGCCGCGCTCCAAGGCGGCCAAGGTCAATTCAGGGGATGCTGTCGAGACCAAAGAAGTTGCTCCCGCCAAGGCCGAACCAGATGCTACACCTGAGGTCACTGAGACCCCAGCGGTTTCGGAAATCGCTGGTATGGAAACCATTGATTTGGTGGATGAGGTGGAAAGCGATGAGGCCAAACTGGCCGAAGTTCCCGAAGGCTCCTCGCCGATGGAACGGGTTGCGGATACCCCTGTAGAAGAGCCAACCACTGCGGAAGAGGCTAACTCTGAAGAAGAGAGTGCAGCCCAACCTGAAGCCAGCGTTGAAGCTGCGAGCGAAAACGCAGAGGCCGCCGCTGATGAATCAGCAGCTCAAGAGACAGGTGAGCAAGCTGCTGCGGAAACCGCAGTAGAAGAGGCCCCCCGGTCCGAAGCGCCTGTTGCTGCAGAAGCACCCTCCCAGGATGCGTCTGTTCGGGCGACTGATGCAGACACGGCTGACAAAGACTCTGCCGCCGAAGAAGCCGCTGCTAATGCGGCAAGCGACGAGCCTGGCGAGAGTGACGAAGGTGCCAAAGCGTCTTCTGATGCCAGTGCAAAAGACGAGAGCATTGAATCTGTTGCCGACGAAGACGACAGCGAAGATATTCGCCCGGCGCGCAAACCCCGCCCACGTCGCTACAAGATTCAGGAAGTGATCAAGGTCCGTCAGGTTCTGCTGGTTCAGGTCGTTAAGGAAGAGCGCGGCAACAAGGGCGCTGCTCTGACCACCTATCTGTCGCTGGCAGGCCGCTACTGTGTTCTGATGCCCAATACCGCGCGCGGTGGTGGCATCAGCCGCAAGATCACCAACGCCGTGGACCGCAAGAAGCTGAAAGACATTGCCACCGAAATCGACGTGCCTTCTGGCGCGGGGCTGATTGTGCGCACAGCCGGGGCCAAACGGACCAAGGCCGAAATCAAGCGTGACTATGAATACCTGCAGCGCCTTTGGGAACAGATCCGCGAGCTGACACTGAAAAGCGTCGCCCCGGCCAAGATCTATGAAGAAGGTGATCTGATCAAACGTTCGATCCGCGATCTCTATAATCGTGAGATTGACGAGGTTTTGGTCGAAGGCGAGCGCGGTTACCGCATCGCTAAGGACTTCATGAAGATGATCATGCCGTCCCACGCCAAAAACGTGAAAAACTACCAGGAAACCCTGCCGCTCTTTGCGCGCTTCCAGGTCGAAAGCTACCTCGGCGGTATGTTCAACCCCACAGTGCAGCTGAAATCCGGCGGCTATATCGTGATCGATACCACCGAGGCATTGGTGGCGGTGGACGTGAACTCTGGTCGGGCGACAAAACAGTCCTCCATCGAGGAAACGGCGCTTAACACAAATCTGGAAGCCGCCGAAGAGGTTGCCCGCCAGCTTCGGCTGCGTGACCTTGCCGGTCTGATCGTTATTGACTTCATCGATATGGATGAGCGTAAGAACAACGCCGCCGTTGAAAACCGTATGAAGGACAAGCTCAAGACCGACCGAGCCCGCATTCAGGTTGGGCGCATTTCCGGCTTTGGCCTGATGGAGATGTCGCGCCAGCGTTTGCGCCCTGGTATGATCGAGGCGACAACCCAGCCCTGCCCACATTGCCACGGCACTGGTTTGATCCGTTCTGATGACTCCATGGCCCTGTCGATCCTACGTCAGATCGAGGAAGAGGGCACGCGACGCCGCTCGCGCGAGGTTCTGGTGCGTTGCCCGATTGATATCGCCAACTATCTGATGAATCAGAAACGGGAGCATATCGCCCAGATCGAAGCGCGCTATGGCCTGTCAGTCCGCATCGAAGGCGATGCGCATTTGGTCAGTCCAGATTTCACTTTGGAGAAGTTTAAAACAGCAACCCGTGTTGTTGCGGTTGCTTCCGCTCCGGTTGTCTCAGCGGATACTTCGTTGATGGCTCAGGTTGATGCGGATGAGGCAGAGACCGAGGAAGAGGAATTGCCGCAAGAGGACAACTCAGACGCGGTGGCCGATGCGGAGAGCAATGGGGAAGATAAGCCCAAGCGCAAACGTCGTCGTCGTCGTCGTCGTAAGTCCGGCAACGGTGCTGAAAACTCCGAAGGCGATCGCAACGGGTCTGAAGCAGGGGACGGTTCTGAAAATTCCGATACTGCGGCTGAGAAGACTGCAGAGGGAGATGAGAAACCCTCATCTGAAGCTGGGGAAGAGGCCGGGTCCGACGAGAAGAAACCAAGCCGTAAGCGTACCCGCACCCGTGGCGGCCGCTCCCGCAGCAAGAAAACGGATGTGAGCGATGCTCCTTCTGATGAAGGTGCTGAGGGCGCTGAAGCACCTGCTGCGCAGGGCAGTGAAACTGCTCCGGCTGTGGTTGAGGCCGAGCCAACGCCTGAGGCCGAGCCTATGGCTGAAACTGCGGCTGATGTGGCAACTGACGCGCCTGCAGAGTCTGCGGCCCAAGCAGGCTCCACTGTTGTCGAGGATGCGGCTGTGGCCGAGCCCGCCGCACCGGCGGAGAGTGAAGCCACTGCTGAGGATGTTGTGGCGGAACCCGCTGCTGAAACTGCCGCTCCAGAAGGGGAAACGGTTGCTGATGAAGAAGCCCCCCGTGCAGAGGCAGTCGCCGAACCCGTTCCTGCAGAGCAGGAAACGATAGCGGCAGAAGCGGCAGACATTGCTGAACCGGTTGCCGAAGTTTCTGACACGCCCGCTGAAACTGCGGAGCCCGAAGTCGCGCCGGTCGTCGAGCCCGAACCTACGGCTCCTCCCAAGCCCAAGCGGCGTGGATGGTGGTCCATCGGATAAGAAATAAAGGCGGCCTCTTGGGTCGCCTTTTTCTTTGGTGTTGGTTTTAGGGGCTGTCGATATACAGCAGGTGAATACACAGAGGGGCTCTAACAGTGACCGATCACGCACAACCAGATCTATTGGCTGAGATACTAGCGCAGGAGACGCGCGTCTGGCAGGCCTTGGTCGCGGGGGATGCCGCGGCTGACAAGGCTGCACTTCACGTTGATTTCCTGGGCGTATACCCCAGCGGTTTTGCCACTCGCAGTGATCATTGTGACCAGCTGCGCGAAGGGGCGACAGTTGGTTCTTTTGAGCTGACTGAGGCAAGACTATTGCAGCTGGGAGCAGACCACGTTTGCTTGTCCTATCTGGCCCATTACCTACGCCCCAAGGCTGAGGCGACGGATGCGATGTATGTGTCGTCCATTTGGCAGCGGCAAGACGGGGGCTGGGTCAATGTCTTTAGCCAGGACACGCCAACTGCAGGGTCCATACCCGTTTGAATCGTCTCAGCTTCCCAGCATTCCAAGGACCGGAACTGACACGGGGGCGAGCGGGTTAACCGCCCTTGCGAATCTGATAGATCTGATGGTCGTCTGCCACCGCCTGACCTAGCAAGGCATGTCCAGCTTCCGTGCAGAAATGCGGGATGTCGATGATGGCGGCGGGATCATCTGCCAGCACCTGCAACACCTCGCCCTCAGCCATGGCCTTTAGCCGTTTACGTGCCTTTAGTACGGGCAGGGGGCAAAGCAGCCCAATGGCATCCAGGGTGGCATCATTTTGAGGGGCAGCAGTTGTCATAGGTTCCAGATAATCCGTCGCTCACGTCCTGTCCACAAGGATGTGACCAATGCCCCCCGTGACCTTTGCCACTGGCTGGTCTATGGGTCGTGAAAGCCTGTTATTGGGGAACGCGATGTTTGGAATTGAGATCATAGATGCAGGGCTCCTGCCGGCGATGTTTGTGGCGCTTCTGGGCGGCTTGGTGAGCTTCTTGTCGCCCTGCGTGCTGCCGATTGTACCTCCCTACCTCGCCTATATGAGCGGCGTTTCCATTGGTGAGATGCAGGGCACGGCAGCGGCACGGCGCAAGGTGATCCTATCGGCGCTGTTCTTTGTTATGGGCCTGTCGACAGTGTTCCTGCTCTTAGGGTTTACCGCCTCCTTCTTTGGCGCATTTGTGCTGCAAAATCAGGAGCTTTTTGCCCAGGCCTCTGGTGTTGTGGTGATCATTTTTGGCCTGCATTTCCTATCTGTCTTTCGTATCCCGATCCTGGACCGGGAGGCGCGCGTAGATACTGGGCAGGCAGGCGGTTCCGTGCTGGGCGCCTATGTGCTTGGGCTGGCCTTTGCCTTTGGCTGGACACCCTGTATTGGTCCACAACTGGGCGCCATCCTCTCGCTGGCCGCCTCTGAGGCCTCTGTCACTCGTGGTACGCTGTTGCTAGGCATCTATGCGCTTGGTCTTGGCGTGCCTTTCCTGCTGGCGGCGATCTTCGTCAACCGTTCAATGGCGGTGATGAACAAGATGAAGCGTCATATGGGGCTGATCGAAAAAATCATGGGTGTTCTGTTGCTGCTGGTGGGCTTTATGCTGGTCACTGGCCTGTTCTCCACCTTCTCCTGGTGGCTCTTGGAGGCCTTCCCCTTCCTTGCAACACTGGGTTAAAGCGCCGTTTCCCGGCTATCACCGCCGTCCCTTGTCGATGCGCGAGGGAGAGATTTTTTCTGCCTTAAGCTGGTCGCGGCCTTACTCTGGTCGAAAACCTCGCCTATTCTTGACGGCAAAGGCAATGAGGCCAGGGAATGGATTGTACAACACCGGGCGCAACAGGGCAGGAGATCCAGACGAGCGAGACCGTCGAGGCAGCACCGGTGCGGGCGCGGCGGGTGTTTTATATTCCCGGTTATGATCCCATTCATCCGCGTCGCTACCGCGAGCTGTATCGCAAGGAATCCGCTGCCCAGGCAGAGATAAGCAACTACCAGGTGTCGCTAAAACCGCAGCCCCCGGTGCCTACCGGTTCCGGGCTGCGACCCTATGGTTGGCAGGTCTCGGCAGAGATCGACGGGCAGGAGGTGCGCACGGAATTCAGCGTTCTTGTTTGGTCCGATATTGTGCGAGACAGTATGGATACCTCTATTGCGGGAACCTATCTGCAACTGATCCGCACCGCCTGGATTTACATCACCTCTGGCGCTCTGGGTCGATTGATGCGGCTGCGCAAGGGCCCTGTGATCGCCGCTCTCTATCCTGTTGGCATGCTCATGGTACAGGCGCTACTCGCCCTGTTGTTGCTCTGGGCCTGTGTTGTGGGCTGGGCGGCCTCTCTGGCGTTGCTCAGTGACCAGATGCCATGGGTTTTCCAGCTGACCGGTTGGGGGATCGGTGCGGTGGCAGCCCTTGCCCTGCTTAGGTGGTTCAAAAAGCAGGATGGCAAATTCTTTGCCTATTACCTGATGCATGATTACGCCTATTCTGCGGCCTCACGCGGCGAAAACCCGAAGGATCTGGAAGCGCGTATCGCGGGTTTCAAAAGGGAAATCAGCGCAGCGCTGCAAGCTGGCGATATTGATGAACTCTTGGTCGTCGGGCATTCTTCTGGGGCCCATGTCGGGGTGTCGGTTCTGGCCGATTTAATCCGCGAGGGGCTGCCTGATACCTGCCCGGAAATCGGCTTTTTGACCCTTGGTCAAGTGGTCCCCATGGTATCGTTTCTGCCCCATGCCAGCCGGTTGCGCGGAGATTTGCGTTACCTGTCTCAGCGGGAAGAGATCGCCTGGATAGATGTTTCAGCGCCAGGGGATGGCTGCGCCTTTGCGCTCTGTGATCCCGTTGCGGTTAGTGGGGTGGCTCCGGCGGATAAACGCTGGCCATTAGTGTTTTCCGCAGCCTTTACCCAAACGCTAAGCCCGGCACGTTGGGCCGAGTTGCGCTGGCGGTTTTTTCGTCTTCATTTCCAGTATTTATGCGCATTTGATCGGCCTGGCGACTACGACTATTTTCGTATTACAGCCGGTGCACAGACCCTGCGGCAGAGGTATCAAGCCCGCAAGGCCTCTGCCAGCCGGATTGATGTGCCTGTGTCCAAATATACCTCGGTGAAGCCGCAATGACCGCGCCTGAAAGACAGCCACCCAAACCTGCAGCGCGACCCACTCGGGTGTCTTTGTGGCGTTACGTGCGGCTGTTTCGCGAGGATATCCTGTCGGCGCAACCCGGCAAGCTATACCGAGCCTGGATGGCTGAGTTTCGCGCCCCAAGCTTTCGTTCCTATCTGATCAACCAACCGGACCTGATCAAGCGGGTGCTGAAAGAGCAGCCGGATGATTTCCCCAAATCTGATCGCATTGCTGAGGGGTTAAAACCGTTATTGGGAAACTCGGTATTCCTAACCAATGGAGAGACCTGGAAGCGCCAGCGCCGCGTCATTGATCCCGCCTTTGAAGGCGGTCGGTTGAAGGCCACCTATCCGGCAATGCGGGCTGCTGCTGACTCGGCTATTTCACGGCTACAGGCGCAGGTCGGGCAGGGCGCAAAGGTCGAGGTCGAAGAGGTGACCAGCCATGTGGCGGCAGATGTGATCTTTCGCACGCTCTTTTCCATCCCGATTGAGAACGAAGTGGCGGGAGAGGTCTTTACCCGGTTTCGCGACTATCAGCGCAGCCAGCCGCTGTTGAACTTGGCGGCCTTTGTGCCGCTACCCAAATGGATGCCCCGGTTCTTTCGACGTGGGACGCGTCCCAATGCCAATGTCATTCGCGCTCTGATCACCGATTTGACCGAAGCCCGCATGGCAGAGATCAAGGCAGGGAAAGCCCCCGAGGATCTGGCCACCAAGATCATGACCACCACGGATCCAAAAACCGGAGAGCGGTTTGATGCGCAGGAGATGGTGGATCAGGTGGCGATTTTCTTTCTCGCAGGTCATGAAACCAGTGCCTCAGCCCTAGCCTGGACGCTCTATCTGATGGCGCTTTATCCGGATTGGCAGGAACAGCTGGCACTGGAGGCTGAGGCGCTGGAGGATGAGAGTTTTGCGGCGATCTCAAAGCTGCGCCTGTCGCGGGATGTGTTTCGCGAAGCTCTACGGCTCTATCCGCCGGTGCCAATGATGGTGCGCGAAGCAACCTGCCCGGTGCAGTTTCGCAACCGCGCAGTGCCAAAGGGAGCGCAGATCGTGCTGAGCCCCTGGCATCTGCACCGGCACGAGCGGCTTTGGGATAATCCAGACGGATTTGATCCCAGCCGCTGGCAAACGGAAAATGGCAAACAGTGCCAGCGAGAAGCCTATATTCCGTTCTCAGCCGGTCCAAGGGTTTGTCCCGGAGCTGGGTTTGCCATGGTAGAGGGGGCATTGATACTGTCGATGATCCTGCGCCATTTCAAAATTGCTTGCGTCGATGGTGCAGAGCCTGTGCCGGTGGCACATCTGACGGTGCGCTCGAAGAATGGGATCTGGTTGCAGTTTTCCCCGCGAGGGGCAGCGGGTCAGTCCTGATCAGCAAGCTGCGCCTGCAGATCACGCAGAACGAAAAGGCGAATGGCGGAGGCCAGGCCGCAGTCAGCCCCGCGGGATTCGTCAATTTCGGCTGCTAACTCGTTAATTGGACGGCCGTTCCGGGTGGCGATTTGGCGAAAGGCGAGCCAAAAAGGATCCTCCAAGGAAACCGATGTCCGGTGCCCGCGCAGGGTCAGGGAGTGCTTGCGGGGGCGGCTGTTCATGGATCGCCCTTATCGCCGCCAAGGTGGCCGTCAAGATCACGCTTGGCCTTGGCGGTACGGGTCATTTCCAGCTCTTTTTCCAGCTTGCTACGACCAAATTTTACAGCATTTTCGTCGGCGCGGGCCTTATCCTTGGCCCGCGCCTGTGTCTTGCGAAACCGGTTCAGATTGACCGGCTTGCCCATTAGTCCTTGGGACCGATCATCTGTTCAGGGCGGACAACCGCATCAAAGGTGGCCTCATCCACAAAGCCAAGCGCGATGGCCTCTTCTTTGAGGGTGGTGCCGTTCTTGTGGGCGGTTTTGGCAACCTTGGTGGCATTGTCATAGCCAATGGTCGGCGCCAGCGCAGTGACCAGCATCAGCGATTCTTTCATCAGTTTGTCGATGCGGGGCTCATTGGCCTGAATGCCGTCCAGCATGCGCTCGGTAAAGCTGTCGGTGGCATCGCCCAACAGTTGGATCGACTGCAAAAGGTTATAGGACATCATCGGGTTATAAACATTGAGCTCAAAGTGGCCTTGGCTGCCGGCGAACTTGATCGCTGCGTCATTGCCCATGACATGCGCCGCCACCTGGGTCAGCGCCTCGGCCTGGGTGGGGTTCACCTTGCCTGGCATGATGGAGGAGCCTGGTTCGTTTTCCGGCAGGATCAGCTCACCCAGACCGGACCGGGGGCCGGAGCCTAGGAAGCGGATGTCGCTGGCGATCTTGTAGCAGCTGCCCGCGATGGTCGCGAGGGCGCCGGATAGGAAGACCATGGCATCATGGGCGGCCAGAGCCTCAAACTTGTTGGGGGCGGTAACAAAAGGCAGATCGGTGATCTCGGCCATATTGGCCGCGACAGTCTCGCTCCAGCCTTTCTGGGTGTTCAGACCGGTGCCAACAGCCGTGCCGCCCTGCGCCAGCTCGTAGATGCCGGGCATGGCCAACTCTACACGGGCGATGCCCTGACGGATCTGATGGGCATAGCCCCCAAATTCCTGACCCAGTGTCAGAGGAGTCGCATCCTGAGTGTGTGTCCGGCCAATCTTGATGATGTCTTTGAACTCTTCCGATTTGTTCTCAAGACCCTTGGCGAGTTTTTCCAGACCGGGCAGCAGCACGTCACGTACCGACATGGCAGTTGCAATATGCATGGCGGTGGGGAAGGTATCGTTCGAGGACTGCCCCATGTTGCAATGGTCATTGGGGTGCACTGGATCCTTGGAGCCGATCACGCCGCCCAGCATCTCGATTGCGCGGTTGGCGATGACCTCATTGGAATTCATGTTGGACTGGGTGCCAGACCCGGTCTGCCAAACCACCAGCGGGAAGTTGTCGTCGAACTTTCCCTCAATCACTTCGCCTGCGGCTGCGATGACAGCATCGGCAATGCGGTCTTCCATCTTGCCCGAGGCCTTGTTGGCCATGGCGCAGGCCTTTTTGATCACACCCAGCGCGCGCACGATCGCCACAGGCTGCTTTTCCCAACCGATGGGGAAGTTCATGATCGAACGCTGTGTTTGAGCGCCCCAATATTTGTCTGTAGGAACCTCTAGCGGACCAAAGCTGTCGGTCTCGGTGCGGGTATCTGACATCTTGTCTATCTCCGTCTGGTATGCCGTTGCATGCCGTTTATACTCTGCGTCGACGCGACGCAATTGTCCGTTTGCGCGCAGCATAGCTTATCATCCGCTAGGGTATAGGGAGAATTCGCCAGAGTTGACTTGTTCCATATCATTGCCAGCTGCGCTGAGATCTTTACAGTGAGATCAAAGACCACGCTTTAGTCACGTTAGTAGGAGACCACAGTGATCCAAACGGTCGCAACCAGCCGCGCCAAGCCTACAGATACAGCCATTCGGCCGACTTCGCCTATCCAGGAGAGGGCGCTAGCGCTTTTGTCCCTGATGGTTTTGATCTTGGCTCTGTTTTTTGGTTCTGCGGCGCGGGCCTCAGCCCATGACATATCCGATTTTTGGGGCAGTTACGCTGGGTCGGTCGAGGTGATCAACAGTGATGGCGGAACGGATCTACGCGATTTGAGCGTCGTCCTGACCCGCACATCCAAGGGTTTCGTGGTCCAGTGGAGCACTGTCACGGAAAAGGGCGACGGGCGGCGCAAGGAGAAAACTTATACGGTTGAGTTCATCCAAAGTGATCGCACCGGAATCTATTCAGCGGCGATGCAGCGCAATGTGTTTGGCCATGAGGTGCAGCAGGATCCGATGAAAGGGCAGCCCTACGTCTGGGCAAGATTGTCTCATGAAACCCTGACGGTGTTTTCGATGTTTATCCATGAAAACGGCGACTATGAGATGCAGCAATATGACCGCAGCCTGACGCCTGAAGGCCTATCGTTGATTTTCACCGCGCATATAAACGGCCGCCCTGTGCGCCAGATAGAGGCCGAGCTGTTGCGGCAGTGAAATAGGACGGCAGTGAAGCGCTCTGAAAAGCGCGCAATAAGGCTGAGAAATTACTTGGCTCAAATGTCCCCAGTATGCTTCAACCTGTTGGGTGAATTCTGCCCGAAAGGAGCGTGAGCACCATCTCGGTGAACAGATCCAGAAAAAACCGAAGTCCCCAATCCTCCTCGCGGCATTGGCGCGCACAACCCGAGAGTTGTGTGCGCAATACCAGTACGGCCCTAGGGTTTGCGGAAGCTATCCAGGGAGACAACGTCTCCTTCTGTGGCGCGCGGTGTTTCATCGCCAGCCTCGTCTTCGTCCGCAAGGTGATCTTCGAGATCGTCGTCCTCATCATCGCCGTCTTCGGCCGCCTCAAACCGAAGGCCAAATTCCACCGAAGGATCCACAAAGGTCTCGATCGCATCATAGGGAATATAGAGTGGTTCTGGCGCGTCACCAAAGTTCAATGTGATGCCAAACCCGTCTTCGCCAACCTCAAGATTGTCGTACCAGTGCTGCATTACCACAGTCATGGCGCCAGGATAGCGATCCCGCAACCAATCTGCCAGCTGGGCATCAGGGTGGTTGGTATCGAAGGTGATAAAGAAGTGATGGTTGCCGGGTAGGCCCTTATCCGCAACATCCTGCAGGACGGTGCGAATGAGGCCGCGCATGGCGGAGTGCATCAGATTGCCGTAGTCGATCTCGCGGGACATGAAAGACACCCCTGTTAAATTGCTGCACCAGCATAGAAGATTTTGCCAGAAACTAAAGGGGATCTGGGCCCGTTTTTGACATTATTTTGAACCTTTAGCAAAGAGGGGTTACCTCCTCTCTGGGCGGGCAATCGCTATAGAATGGACAGTATTGATTGGGTGCCGAGGCCTGCGAGGGCCATCACCGCGAGCTGCCCAAAAAGTCGGCCGCGCAGAACATAAGCCGCCAGCGCGGCTGCGAGGGTCAGCCCCAGCGCTGCGATGTTCAGGCTGGTTAGATCGGGCCAGGGCATTGCCAGGGGGCCACTTTGCAGCTGGGTGACCTCTTCAAACAGGACATGCAGTGTAAACCAAACCATCAAGTTGAGGATGACGCCGGTCACGGTGGCAGTGATTGCCTTTAGGGCCGAGGCCAGCCGAGGTAGGGCAGCGAGGCGCTCCACATAGGGGGCCGCAGCAAATATCCACAGAAAACAGGGCATGAAGGTGGCCCAGAGCGCCGTCACCCCAGCGGCCAGGAAAAGCGCCAGTCCCCCCTGTTTCAGCCCTGCCAGCATGGCCACAAACTGGGTCACCAGAATGAGCGGGCCTGGGGTGGTCTCAGCCAAGCCAAGCGCGTCTATCATCTCCCCGGCGCTGATCCACTGGTGCTGCTGCACGACTGCCTGGCTCATATAGGCTAGGACCGCATAGGCGCCCCCAAAGGTTACCACCGCCAATTTGGCAAAGAACCAGCCGATACTTGCCAGAAAATCGGCTCCCAAAAGGCTGAGACACCCCAGTGGCAGCAACCACAGCCCGCCCCAGATCGCGACCGTGTGCAGGCTGTGCTGGGCATTCACAGCTGGTGCGGCTTTGCTGGGAGGGTGCGAAGTTTCGCACTGTGAGGGGGGTGGTGGGGTCAACAGACCAAAGACCCCAGCCCCCAGGATCACCAGCGGAAAGGGAAGACCAAAGGCGAAGAGGGCCATAAAACCAAACCCTGCCAGCCCCCAATCTCTTAGGTGTTTCAGGGCCTTGTGGCTCAGCTTCCATAGTGCCTGCAGGACAATCACCACCACGGCAGCCTTAATACCGAGAAACGCTGCCTGCACAGGCGGGAGAGCCCCAAATGCGGCGTAAAGCCAAACCAGAGTAGCAATCACCAAGGCGCCGGGCAGTACAAAGAGCAGCCCCGCAAGCAGGCCGCCCAGCACACCGCGCAACCGCCAGCCGGTATAGGTGCACAGTTGCATGGCCTCGGGTCCAGGCAGCAACATGCAAAAGGACAGGCCGCGCAGAAAGCTCTCTTCGTCCAGCCAGGGGCGCTCTTCCACGAGTTCACGGTGCATCACCGCAATCTGTGCAGCCGGGCCGCCAAAGCTCATGAGGCCGATCTTGCCAAAGGCTCGCCACATGTCACGCCAGGAAACTGTTTTCACCGGGTGTTCCCCTTGGCTCATGGTATCTCTCCTGGGCAAGCTAGGGGAGCAGGCAAGGCATTGTCTTGGCGCCTCACAAGGTGTTCGCTACTCCCTTTGGCGCAGTGATGCGATCAGGGCTGGGGTTTGTCAAGAAAAGGGGCAGAGCGCTTGGCGTTCATCGGTCTATGGGGTGCAGCCGCTTGTGAAGAGAGGCCAAACCAATGGTCCCTGGATCGAAAACAACACTGATAGAACGGGGGAAGGAAAGTGCAGGTTTCTGTTGCCAGGTACCTGCGAACCCCGCCAGTCGCTGCTAG
>CAJXIL010000107.1 GCA_913054455.1 uncultured Roseobacter sp. | reverse complement strand
AGCTGCGCAGCCATATCCTCGATCTGAGCCGCGAGCTGGGCAAGCTGGCCCCGGCAGATGAGCTGTGGGTCCGGCTGCACTATGTCTACCCCTACCCACATGTGCGCGATCTGATCCCGCTGATGGCGGATCCGGACAATGCGCTGCTGCCCTATATGGACATCCCCTTTCAGCACTCGCACCCGGATGTGCTGAAACGCATGGCGCGCCCTGCACATACCGCTAAGACCCTGACCGAGATCGCCGCCTGGCGCGAGATCTGCCCTGATATCACCCTGCGCTCGACATTCATTGTCGGCTACCCCGGCGAGACTGAGGCCGAGTTCCAGCATCTGCTGGACTGGATGGATGAGGCGCAGCTGGATCGGGTGGGCTGCTTTAAGTATGAAAACGTCGATGGTGCACGGTCAAACGCCCTGCCCGATCATGTGGCCGAAGAGGTCAAGCAAGAGCGCTGGGAGCGGTTCATGGAAACGGCCCAGGCCATTTCCGAGGCCAAACTGCAAGCCAAGGTCGGCCAGATCTGTCAGGTCATTGTGGACGACATCGACGAGGACGGCATCGCCACCTGCCGCACCAAATCCGACGCGCCCGAGATCGACGGCAACCTGTTCATTGATGAGGGCACTGAAGGGTTGTCGGTCGGAGATCTGGTCACTGTCGAAGTCGACGAAGCCGGCGATTATGATCTATGGGGTAAACTCGGGTAGAGAAACGATCTGGGGGATCGTTTCCCGAGTTTACGGGCGGAGCACAATGCCGCCCGTGCACCAATTTCGGCAACAATCGGACTTTAGGCCGGAGTTACCAATCCCAGGTTTCACCATCAAAAAGGAAGCAGTCTTGACTGTCAGGTTTAGCCAAGACAACCTCGCATTCCAAACCGTAAAATTCTTTCAAGGCGTATGCCCTCTTTGCAGTGGCGCGGTCGCATGTAATAAACACACTGCAATGTAAGCCAACTGAAACATGTTGATAGTCGAGAAGATCAGAGGCTGCTTCACTCTGTGCCCTCTTTTTATTTTTTCCAATAAGCGCTTTCTTTCGACCAAATCCGAAATACGTTAGCAGTTTTGCACCAAGATAAAGGTCCGTAAAACTCCCTCCTTCAGCTGAAAACAGCGATAGAAATTTTTCTCTCACTTTTTTAGGAAACTGGCCACTGATCTTCGCAACAATGTTAGGCGGGCGAATACCATTTACATGTAGATCTTTTGGGAAAAAATCATTTCGCATCCTTGATCGCACCTCTTTTGCTGATCGCTCGACCATCAACGCTTCTAAGTATTCTCTTTTTAACCTCTTGCGTTCCCCATCAGAGACATTCAATCCATCGATACCTTCTGAGAGTGCTCCTTCAACTGCAGCGAGGTCAGGAGAAAGTTCACCATCACTGGCATGAAGCAGTATGTCTCTCTGGACATCCAAAATCGTTTCCAACTGCTCTGTCCGGGTTTCGGCATGTCTATAAGCCAGAAAAGGGCTGCATTCTGGGACAACAGCTAGCCCTCCATCATCTTGTGGTCCCAAAAACGAATTTGGGAATCTGTCGAGAAGGCAGGCCAAGTTATAGCCGCGGTCCTCTCTTTTTCGGGCATCCCAAAAGGTTGCCTGTGAATATGCAAGATTTACTCTTGTTGACCTCAAAGCCTCTATTACCGCCGGGAACTTCCCATCAGCCATTTCACTTAGGACGTTATTGTCTAGATACACGAGCATCCCAATTTTTTCCCCTGGCCGAATAACTCCTGCACAAGATCCAATGGAAAATAAAAGGTCAAGCACTCCCAGCGCCTGACCCTGGGTGGGGCGAAGCGGCCACCCCTTTGCTGAAGGCAAACCTCCGGTTTGACTTGAGGGGTAGGCGCTTACCCGCCCTCTGTGCAACTTCGGGCTCAGTCTACGCCCCATAGGCTTTATGTCAAAAACCCTGCTACACTCCCGCTCACCGCAACCAGCCAGGGAGAGACCCGAGCCATGTCCGATGAGATCCCCGTAATTGCCCAGAAAAGCCCCTACGGCCTCGAGGTTACCGAAGGCAAAAGCTATTTCTGGTGCGCCTGCGGCAAGTCGCAAAAACAGCCCTTTTGCGACGGCAGCCATATGGGCAGTGATTTTGCACCGGTGAAATACACCGCAGAAAAGACCGGAAAAGTATTCTTTTGCGGCTGCAAACACTCAGAAAAACAGCCGCTTTGTGATGGTAGCCACTCGGGGCTGTAGACCTCACATAGGTCTCCTTGAACCTGATCAACGGAGCGCTGCGCTCTCAGCCTATTGCGCGCAGCCGCTCGAACTCGGCGCGGTTGGCGCAAAACTCAGGGAGCGCTCCCTGCGCGCCCCGCGTCTGGATGAGCCAATCTGCGCGGGCTTCCAGGCAGTTTGAGGCGCGGCATCGGGTTATGCACTGCGCATAGCCTATGGATGTGAGATGTCCTTCATGCACCGCCTCGCCGAGATCAGTGCCCGCGCGCTTTGCGACAGCACGCAGCTGTTTGAAATGGGGATTGAACGCTCCCAGAGCTTTGTGCTCTGCGTAGGTATCTTGCATCTGTTATCTCTTGTCTGCAATCTCTGCTGCCCCATCAGGGGCGCATGAGTTGGATCCGGCGCGCAGGCTCAGCAGGCGGGCGGCGTTACAGCAATATCCCGGTGGTTGCGCCGCTTTCTCCCCCAGTTCTGCCAGCTCCTGCCGCTCCAGCCAGGCTCTACACCCATCTGGCGCATCGCAACCGCGACAAGCGGTGATCATCTCGGCCCAGTCCTCGGCATTAATCTTGCCTGCCTCGAAGGCCTCGACCAGATCCGCATCAAGATGTTTGCCCATGCGGGCCATCAATTGCAGATGCTGCATCGCGTCGCCAAGAGGGTGCATGATAAAACTCCTTTTTGCGCTTATTTACGGCCCCGCTGAATTAAGGGGTGCGCTCCTGCAGATAGCTCAGCAGATCTCGGTTGCGGCAATAGTCCGGAGCCGCAGCCAACCCGTCATCGCCCTGGGCCAGCCGTGCTGAACACTGCAGAGGATGGGCACAGCGGCGACAACGCAACACTGCTTCTGAGATTTCATCAAACTGCAAATGGCCTGCGATGGCCTCTTCCTGCAGATCCAGGCCTAGGGCTTTGCTCATGCCATCAAACAGGGCTGCATGTGTCTTGAGAGTAGCTTGTGCGCGCACGGATGATCTCCTGACAATGGTGATGCACACAAGTTATGCGCGCAGAGGCCAGGCTGCCTTGATACAAATCAACGCCGCATCAACTGGAATATTGATCCAGATAGGCCCGCACCGCGTCCTGCACCCGTCGAAAGCGGTCTCCGCCCAACTTCTTGCCGCCATACCAACGCGTAACGATAATGATATGGTCGTGCAGCTCTTCGCGTTCCAGCATCCGCAGGATCACCATCCCAGCGCCGCTTTCGCCATCATCCGCCTTGAGCCCCCCTGTGGGCAGCAACGCGGCCCAGGTGTTATGGGTTGCCTTGGCGTAGCTGCGATCCTTTTTCAGCGTTGCCAGAACCTGATCCACCTCCGCCCGCGAGGTGACAGGCGCCCCTGTCACCGCATAGCGCGAGCCACGATCCGTCAACACGACCCCAAGACGGCTCAATGGAATGGCAGAGGAATTGGAGGCGGTCATCTTGGGGCAGTCCATTATAACAAGGGGCGAGGCTTAGCCCCCTCATATCGGTCAACGCTGTGCAACGCCAGCCACTGCCAAACAGGCCCCTAGGTCGGCCCTAGAAAAGCCCTCTTGGCGGGTGCCACAGATCAGGAACCGCGCTTGCAAACCGCCACGGAAGGAGGCAGTCTGGAGCTATGTTTAGTATCGAGCATGATTTTGACTGCACCACCGTCACCCTGGTCGACGAAGGGGAGCAGCCGCTGCTAGAAGATCTCACCCTGCATGCCTTTGCGGAATGCGTGACGATCGAACAATTGGACAGTCGCACCGATCAGGTGCAGAAGATCACTCTGTCTTATACCCAAGTCCGTGATCTGGCTGCGGCCCTGGATTTGCCAGAAGGCGTTTATCGTCTGGTTCCGGACGCGATCTCAAAGCCTCGCGGCTCTTGACTGCAGCTGATCAACTTTTGAATTCGGCCTAATCGGTATAGACAAAGACCTTGTTGCGAGAAGTCGCCCCCTGGCGCAGGTCCAGTTTAGACGCAGCAACCCCCATCGCCATGGCCAGAAGACTGCGCACGGCCTCAGTCGCTTTGCCGTTCTCGGGAACTGAGGTAACAGTCACCTTCAACCCCGCCTCAGAGACAGAAATGCTATTGGAGGCCGCTTTGGGCGTCACCCTCACAGCGATCTTAGCGCCTGCAACGGCCAGATGGCTCAGATCCGGCAGGTTCTTTCTCTTTGGCTTTCCCATAGAAAGGCTCATGCCAGCGGATGGCGCGTTTTACCATAGAAAATGCCCGGCCTGAGCGCGCGTCAAGGCCGCGACGACGTACACTGCAGTGACAAAAACCGGGTGTAACGGCCGGATCAAGGGCAAAAACTGAACAACTGCGGCTCTGCGCCTCTTGAATTCCCGCCGCCAGATGGCGAGATTACCCCCATTGATGTAAAAGGGATTTACATATGAGCAATGCCCCCCAGACCCTTGCCAATAGCGCCGCCCTGGATTTCTTGATGTCGCGCCGCTCCCGTCCGGCCAAGACACTGGTCGCACCGGCACCGACGCGCGCGCAACTCTTGCCGTTGCTCACGGCGGCGGCGCGAACGCCAGATCACGGCAAGCTGGAGCCCTGGCG
Source organism: uncultured Roseobacter sp. (assembly GCA_913054455.1). GTDB lineage: Bacteria > Pseudomonadota > Alphaproteobacteria > Rhodobacterales > Rhodobacteraceae > Pseudophaeobacter. The sequence continues at coordinate 7,975 of CAJXIL010000107.1, read as the reverse complement.
GTTTGTGGTGATCGAAAAGCCAGCCATGGCGCGGCTGGCAGAGCTAACCGTTCAGGCCGGAGCCCGCCTGGGAAAGTCAGAGGCAGACATCATCAAGGGTCGCAGCCAGTTCGATCTGGGGCACCTGGCCGTTGTGGTTGTGGAAGTCCAAAAGGACAGCGCAAAAATTCCAGCCATCGAGCAGAGCTATAGCGCGGGCGCAGTCTGCCTTGCCCTGCTCAATGCGGCGCTGGCAGCGGGTTGGGGCGCCAATTGGCTTTCGGGCTGGGTCAGCCATGATCGCAAATTCTGCCAGTATGCCTTTGACCTGCAAGACAACGAACGCGTGGCAGGAATCGTACATATCGCAACCCAGGGTACCGTACCGCCAGAGCGCCCGCGCCCTGATCTTTCCGCCCTCACGACCTGGATGCCAGAATGATCTTTGACGCTTTTTTCAAAACCCTGAACCAGATCACAGATCCGCGTTTTCTGCGGGTGCTCTTGCTCGGCATTGGCCTGACACTGGCGCTGCTGATCGGGGCCACCATCGGGTTTTTGGTGCTGGTTCAATGGCTGACAGCTTCCTCGGTCAACTTGCCCCTGATCGGGGAGGTCACCTGGCTCGACAACCTGTTTTCCGCAGGCTCGGTTGTGTTGATGATGATCCTGTCGATCTTTCTGATGGTACCCGTGGCCTCGGCCATCACCTCGATGTTTCTGGATGATGTGGCGCAGGCAGTTGAAGATCGGCATTTTCCGCACCTGCCCAAGGTTGACCCCGTGCCGCTCTGGGCCGCGATCAAGGACACGGTGAACTTTCTTGGCGTCTTGATCGGGGCCAATATTCTGGCCCTGATCCTTTATGCGCTCTTCCCACCTGCCGCGCCCTTTATCTTTTGGGCGCTGAACGGATATCTTTTGGGACGGGAGTATTTCACCCTGGCCGCCAGCCGACGGGTGGGCCCGGTGGAGGCAAGAAAGCTCTGCCGCAAACATCGCGGCACCATCTGGATGGCCGGTATTTTGATGGCAATGCCCCTGTCTATCCCTCTGCTGAACCTGGTGATCCCTATCCTAGGGGCTGCCACCTATACGCATCTGTTTCACGCGCTCTGGCGGCACCACTGAGCCGCCCCTGGCCCCTCAGGATACTGGTCAGGAGGGGTCAGGCAAACGGTCGAACCAGTCAAAGTCATTGACGCTGATTACACCGGACAGAATGATCCCAGCGATCACAGCCCAGAGCAGACAGCTCACCCCAGTGGTGATCAAAGCCTTTTGCTTCAGGTAGTGGTTCTCAGGCGCGCCTGCATGGGTGCCAGGTTCAATACTGCCCTTTTCGCCCTGGGTTTCGATACGGATCGGAATAATGACCAGAAAGGTCATGAACCAGATCACAGCAAACAGAACCAATCCGGATGTAATGGCCATTGTATATCTTCCTTAAGAGCGAGGGGCTGCTAAGATTGGCAGCCCCGTCAATCTAGTTTCAAACCTGCTCGAGTTCCACCAGGCAGCCGTTGAAATCTTTGGGATGCAGGAACAAGACAGGTTTGCCATGGGCGCCGATCTTTGGCTCCCCACTGCCCAGCACCCGGGCCCCTTCGGCCTGCAGGTGATCGCGCGCCGCCAGGATGTCATCGACTTCATAACAGATATGATGAATGCCGCCCGCCGGGTTCTTTTCCAAAAACCCATTGATTGGGGAATTGTCGCCAAGCGGGTAAAGCAGCTCGATCTTGGTATTTGGCAGCTCGATAAAGACAACCGTAACCCCGTGATCGGGCTCATCCTGCGGTGCGCCGACCTTGGCCCCAAGCGTGCTGCGATACTGAGCTGAAGCGGCCTCCAGGTCGGGGACGGCAATAGCGACGTGGTTCAGGCGTCCAATCATGGTCTGACTTCTCCTTTGCAATATAGATGTGTTGCAGCCTTATGCTCTGCCGTGGCAATCCGGCGCAAGTGCGCCAATGCGCCCAGATCGGCGGATCACGCGAGGTTTGTTGTGTCCGCTCTGGCAGAAGAGCTGATCAAAAACCCGGCACAATGCTGTTAACTTCGAATTAGCCTCAAATTTATAGCGTCTATCCGTATTCGGTTAGGAGTATGAGTAATGGACGATTCGGAACTGTTTGCAGCCGCCCAAAGACTACCAAGTGCCCGCCGCCCTCTGTTGGGCCTGACCATTCTGGTCATTGAGGATAGTCGCTACGCCTGCGAGGCCCTGCGCCTGTTGTGCCTGCGAAGCGGCGCACGCATTCGGCGTGCAGATTGTCTAAAATCCGCCCGTCGGCACCTGCAGGTCTACCGCCCCTCGGTGGTGATTACAGATGTTGGTCTACCAGATGGATCAGGGCTTGACCTGATCAAGGAAATGGACGCTGCGCGCCCAAGAGTCAGGATCATCCTCGCGATTTCTGGCGATGAAAACGTCGAGGAAGAAACTCTCGCCGCCGGTGCGGACGGTTTTCTGGCCAAACCGATTACCTCGCTCGCCGCCTTTCAAAACGCTATTCTGTCGCGCCTTCCGGATGATCGCCAACCCAGCGGCCCGCGCCAGCTCCCCGATGAGACAATCGAACCAGATCCAATCGCTTTTCTTGACGATATGGCCCATGCTGCGGATGTGTTGAACGACACCCAGGAAGAAAAATCCCTGGACTATCTGGCTCAGTTTGTCGGTGGTGTTGCCCGCAGCGCAGGTGACGCTCCCTTGGCCAAGGCTGCCGAAAACCTGGCTCTCGCCCGATCCGAAGGACGCCCAGTTGCCACCGATGCAGCCGTGATCGCCGGTCTGGTCCAAGAGCGCCTGGAACGAAAGATCGCCATCTGATCATGTTCGAAATTTTCTCGACGTCCTTGGCGACACTCGCCATTGTTCTCTACCTGCAGGCGCGCCATTCCGCGCGGGTCATTCGTCGCAAGCGTGACAATGCACCGGCGTCCTTAAAATCCCTGCAGATCCACCCAGGCGAGATCTCGCAGTAGGTGGTTCTAGCGACGCCCATAAGCGCCCAGTTTTGAGACCGAGCTGCGCCCGCTAGCGCAGGAAGCCAGGGTCTTGGCCCATCTGCAGCCCTGGAAAAACCTGGTTTTCAAGATCGCTTTGCCCAGTTCCAGTCAGCCCGCGCATAATCCAGGCCGCCACTTCGCGGACATCGCCAGTTGGCATCAGATCACGGCGATTATAAAGCGCTGCCTCACCCAGACCTGGCCAGCGCCCGTAGACTTTTCCGCCCTGAATGGCACCTCCAGCCAGAACCATAGTTCCCCCAGTACCATGATCCGTGCCACCCGTCCCATTTTCACGCACCGTACGGCCAAACTCGGTCATCGCCACAACAGCTGTTCGATCCCAAACCGATGGCCCAACCCCCTGTTTCAGCGCCAAAATACAATCGCTCAACCGTTTCAAAGCTGCCCCTAACCCACGTTTTTGGTAGCTATGGGTATCCCAGCCATTGAGCGAAAACGAGGCTATGCGGGTCTCTCCCCGCAGCTGGCTTGCGGCAAACTCCGCCAGCTTCAGATGGGCTTTACCCTTGGCGGCGCGCGGCATCTCCATCATAGCCTCCGCCATATCCTGGGTGCCCTCATCCCCCCCAGCCATAGAGCCCAACTCCACGCTGGACCGTGACAGGGCCAGAGCCTCCGACAGGGCAGAAGCAAACAGCGGATCCTCCTGCATCATTAAACCGGCCAACTGTTCTGCCTGTGGACTAAGCGCCAGATCCGCATCCGGTGACCAGTCGGAGACAGGTGCTGCCCCATGCAGCACCTGCATATCCCCGTGCCCAATGGCAAAAGCCGTGCGCGCCACGACCCCGCTTTGCAGTTGCAACAAGCGATTGAGCCACCCATCGCGCCGCTGCCCCAGGCCCATGGTCCCGGCTTCCAGCAAGTCCTGCCCGTCAAAATGGCTGCGCCGATCCCGGTAAGGCGTGGAAACCGCCTGCACAAAGCCAAGCTCCCCCTGGTGCCAAAGCGGCATCAGCTCCCCCAGATCCGGGTGCATGGCAAAAAATCCATCCAGATCATGACCGGATGGCTGAGAGGGGGCCAGCAACCCCGGTCGCAGGGCGGCAAAGTTTGCGTCCCCATAGGGGCGCACCGCATCCAGGCCATCCATGCCGCCACGCAGGATGATCACCACCAGACGCTGGTCCCAGGGGGCGGCGGCCAGGCTCACCGGGGTCATCAGCGGGCTAGCCGCAAGAGAGCAGCCCAGCAACCCGCTACGGGTCAGGAATTTCCTGCGTGAAAGTACTGAAGGTGCCATGGCCAGATCTCCCTGTTTGCCCTGCTACCGCCGTTGAAAGGCGGGCGCGCTAAGCACCAACCCAATGGCTTCGGCGCGGGTTTCGGCCGCCGAGGCCACAAACTGCACCCGTTGATTTGCCCGTGCTCCAAGGCATTGGCTCGCAAAGGTCACTGGGTCCGGCAAAGGCTTTACCATCCGCCGCGGCGCAGCCATGGCCCAGCGCAGCCGCGCCGACAGCCCCTGCGGGGTGATCCAGGCTGAATCCGCCTCCTCCCAGCCGTCCGGCCCCACTGGCGACTGCCAGTCCTGCCCCATCAGCCGCAAAGGCGCGATGAAATTGCGGCGGATCGGCTTGGCTCCCCAACCAGCCAATTGCTCCGGGTTCACCCCCAAACCTCGGCATGCCGAGGCCATATAATCAAAGGGAGGCTTTACATTGGCCAGCACGTCATCCCAAGCGCTGGGATGGTCCAACAACGCTGCATAGACCTGCATCAGATCCCCTTCGCTTGCGCGATAGGCTGCAGCAAGATGCGCGACCAAATCAGGATCAGACTGATCTTTGGTAAAATGCACCGCCAGTTTTCTGGCAATATGATCGGCGGTGGCCGGGTGCCGGGCAAGATCCCGCAGTGCCTGCAACACCGGCGCCAGCTCTGGCTCGGCGCCGCCATAGCTTTGTCCCAGGATGGTCTCGCTTCCCGGCTCCCCCATCCGCTTGTCAAATAGAAAGCCTGATTCGATGCGGTAACTGAGCCCGGTAAACAACTCAGCCAGTTGCCGCACATCCTGCTGTCCATACGGGCCGTCAACACCCAGCGTATGCAGCTCCAGCACCTCCCGCGCCAGATTTTCGTTCAAACCTCCACGACCACCCTGCCTCTTGTTCAGAGCGCTGTTCTCTCCGCGTGAGCGGAATTGGTCAAGGTAGTGCAACATCAACGGGTGGGAGAGGGCTGCAATCAACAGATCTTCAAAACGGCCCGTAACATTTGGTCGAATGGCGCTTTCGACATATCCATAGGCCAAGGGTTTCATGGCACGGTTCTTACCCTTGGCGGTAAAATGATCCGCCCAGAACAGGGCGAGCCGCTCACGAAAGCCGTCTTGGGTTGTGATATGGCGCAAGAGCAGCTGGCGAAAATGCAGATCCCGCTGTTTCAGATGCGCGCGCCGAAACCGCCGAAAGGCTTTTTGGGCCTGCTTTGCCTCTGGGGTTCCGCGTTTTGAGCGGTTCAGTTTGCGCAGCTCGGCAAAGCGGCGCACCGAGATCAGGATCTCCTCGGTTTCGGCGATAGGAAATTGCTCTGCTGCATCGTCATGCCCCCGAAGCCGCATTAACATCTCATCGCGAGAGGCAACGGGTGCCACCCCCGGGGAGAGGCCGCAGCCAAACCGGATCTCGGCCAGTTCTGGGTCAAAGATCATTGTTTTTCTCCCCTGGCGCGCCAGGTGCCCCTGGATAGGATGCTCTCTTGCCGCCAGCCTAGGCCCTCGCGGTCTGGCAGGCACCCAGAAATTTGCCCGATACGCGTAATTCAGCGCAAGCCGCTGCCTGAGGCGGGCCTGAAAGGGGCTCTGTCCCCGTGCCCTGCCGGAGCTCCCCTGGGATATTATTGGCCAAATGAAACACCCGCCCCCATGCAGGCACCGTCGGCCCGCAAAGAAAAACACCCGAGAGCAGATCCCGGGTGTCAACGGTCGTATAGGGGACCGGCGGCCCCTGTGGTGGGTTTAGTGCCCTATTGGTCCTGGGGGATTACCCGCAAGCCCAGCTCCATCAGTTGGTCAGACATCGGCTCAGAGGGGGCAGACATCATCAGGTCTTCGGCGCGTTGGTTCATCGGGAACATGATAACTTCGCGGATATTGGCCTCATCGGCCAGCAGCATCACCATGCGGTCGATACCGGCGGCGCAGCCACCGTGGGGCGGAGCGCCATACTGAAATGCGTTGACCATGCCGCCAAAGCGTTTCTCAACCTCATCCTTGCCGTAGCCGGCAATCTCAAAGGCCTTAAACATGATTTCGGGGCGGTGATTTCGGATCGCACCGGAGACCAGCTCGTAGCCATTACAGGCGAGGTCATACTGATAGCCCAGCACCTCGAGCGGGTTGCCTTCAAGCGCATCCATACCGCCCTGTGGCATCGAGAAGGGGTTGTGCTCAAAGTCGATCTTGCCGGTTTCCTCGTCTGCCTCATAGATCGGGAAGTCCACGACCCAGGCAAAGGCAAAGCGGTCTTTGTCGGTGAGGCCCAGTTCTTCGCCGATCACGTTGCGGGCGCGGCCAGCAACGCCTTCGAATGCTTTGGGCTTGCCGCCGAGGAAGAAGGCGGCATCGCCCACGTCCAGCCCCAGCTGCTGGCGGATCGCCTCGGTGCGCTCGGGGCCGATGTTTTTGGCCAGCGGGCCTGCGGCCTCGTTACCCAGGGTGATCTCACCGGATTTAACCAGCGCGTTCACCTCTTTCACCGTGATGCCGCGTTCCTGGGCAATGCTGTCGGGGGATTGTTTGCGCCAGAAGATATAGCCCATGCCGGGCAGGCCTTCTTTTTGCGCAAAGGCATTCATCCGGTCGCAGAACTTGCGCGAGCCGCCTTTGGGGGCTGGGATGGCGCGCACTTCGGTGCCCTCCTGCTCCAGCAGCTTGGCAAAGATGGCAAAGCCGGAGCCTGCAAAATGCTCGGAAACCACCTGCATCTTGATCGGGTTGCGCAGATCGGGCTTGTCCGAGCCATACCAGAGCGCCGCATCGCGGTAGGAGATCTGCGGCCATTCGCTATCGACCTTGCGGCCACCGCCAAATTCCTCAAACACGCCCTGCATCACTGGCTGGATGGTATCAAAGACATCCTGCTGGGTGACAAAGGACATTTCCAGGTCGAGCTGGTAGAAATCGGTGGGCGAGCGGTCAGCGCGCGGGTCTTCGTCACGGAAGCAAGGCGCGATCTGGAAATACTTGTCAAAGCCCGAGACCATCATCAGCTGTTTGAACTGCTGGGGGGCCTGCGGCAGAGCGTAGAACTTGCCAGGGTGCAGACGCGAGGGCACCAGGAAGTCACGGGCGCCTTCGGGGCTTGATGCTGTGATGATCGGGGTTTGGTATTCGTTAAAGCCCTTGTCCCACATGCGTTTGCGGATCGACTGCACCATGTTGGAACGCAGGAGCATATTCTGCTGCATCTTTTCGCGGCGCAGGTCGAGGTAGCGATAGCGCAGGCGGGTCTCTTCGGGGTATTCCTGCTCGCCGAACACCATCAGCGGCAGCTCTTCGGCTTTGCCCAGGATCTCGATGTCGCGGATAAAGACTTCGACTTCGCCGGTGGGCAGCTTGTCGTTCACCAGGCTTTCATCGCGGGCCAGAACATTGCCGTCGATGCGGATACACCATTCCGAGCGCACTTTTTCAATCTCAGCAAAAACCGGGCTGTCGGGGTCTGCCATGACCTGAGTTATGCCATAGTGGTCGCGCAGATCGATGAACAGCAAACCGCCATGATCGCGGACACGATGGACCCAACCGGAAAGGCGCACGGTGTCGCCCACGTTGGATTTGTTCAGTTCGGCGCAGGTATGGCTGCGGTAGGCATGCATGGCGTGACCTTTCGGTATGCTGTCTGGTCTTGGGATGGGCCGTCATTCACAAATACGCGCGTCGGCACGCGGAATTCGGCACAGAATTCGTCTGGGCCGATACACAGGGTTGCGCCGCGCTTGTCAAGCAAAGCTG
>CAJXIL010000106.1 GCA_913054455.1 uncultured Roseobacter sp. | reverse complement strand
CCTTCTTTTATAGTTTGCGAACAGTGGCTTTGCCCTTTGTCTTTATCTTCAACACTGATCTGTTGTTGATAGATGTCACCTGGACCCAGGGCATATTGGTGGCCATATCGGCAACCATTGCCATTCTGGTCTTTACCGCCGGAACCATGGGTTACTTCGTTACCCGCAGCAGGCTGTATGAGAGCTTCCTCTTGGTCTTTGTGGCCTTTGCGCTGTTTCGTCCGGACTTCTTCATGAACCGGATCATGCCTCCCCATAGTGCGGTTGCCCCAACGGAACTGGTGCAGGCGCTTGGGACGGCAGAGGCGGGGCAGGAACTGCGCCTGACCATTGAAGGACCGGACTTTGACACGGGCGAGATCGCTTCGACCACTCTGGTTGTCGAGGTGTTGGAGGGCTTGGACGGCGCAGCCATGGCAGAAAAAGCCGGGCTGGTCCTATTGCCTGAGGCAGATCAGATGAACCTGGACGCGCCGGGCTTTGGCACCCCAGCGGAACAGGATCTGGGCAGCTTTGACTTTTATGGGGACAGCCCTGTTTTTGTGAAAGAAATCCTGGCCCCTGCGGATCAGATGCCAAAGGAGCTGGTTTTCATCCCAGCGCTATTGCTGCTGGGTTTGATCGCCATGATGCAAAGCGGCCGCGCCCGCAGAGAAGGAGAAACAGTGTGAATAAATCTGTACTTTGCGCGGTTGAGCTAAGCGACAAGGAAACCGACAAGATGGTGCTTGAGCAGGCGGTTAGATTGGCCGACCTGGATCAGGCTCAGCTGGATGTGGTGAACGTCCTGCCTGACTTTGGCGAAAGCTGGGTCTCTGGGTTCTTTGAAAGCCACCACCATGAGAAGGCGGTGGAGGACACTACGGCCCGGCTCAAATCGGTTTGCGCCGAAATCCTGGGCGAAGACCGGAATGCCAGGGTCCGCCATGTGGTGGCCACAGGCACGGCCTATCAGGAGATCCTCAAAGTGGCCGAGGCCGCCGGTAGTGATCTTATCGTGATTGGCGCCCATAAGCCGGATCTGAAGGACTACCTGCTGGGGCCAAACGCCGCCAGGGTGATCCGTCATTCAGGGTGTTCGGTCTTTGTCGTGCGCGCACCACAAGCCTAAAGCAAACTCAAAGGGGCGCTCCAAAGCGCCCCTTTTCTCTTGTTTTATACCTATTCGTAACCGGTCATTTCCAGATATCCCGTGCCTCTATGGCTGCCGGAAACCGTGACAGGTCCTTCCCAATAAGCAAAGGCCACATCCATCCAGCTTTGTGGATTAAGGGACTCAACAATAACGGAAACCTCCCGCTCTGGCAGCTGAACCTTCCAGCGAACCGGGACCGTTCGGCCTGCAACCTCAGCTTGACCTAAGGGCGTCGCCTGAAAGGCGCCAGGCGCCAGCGGCGTGACCTCGCCAGTGGCGGAAATCCAGGTACCTGAGCGGAAGTCATCAGCACCGTTGGCACCGCGCAGGACAAACCCCATCAGCTTATCCCCGCTGTCAAACCGCAGGGAGAACCAATCCCAACCACTCTGGTTTTCCGACAGGGGCTGGCTCGACCATTCCCGATCCAACCAGCCATTACCATGCACCGTCACGGGGCCAGAGGGCAGGGTGAGTGTTCCTTCCATCCGGTAATTTGGTTGCGAGTAGTAATAGCTGGCCTGGCCCTCGGGGGATTTTACCGAATAGCCGTGATCTCCCTGCAAAATCAATGGGCTCTCGGCCTGCGCCTTGAGAGCATAGGAAAAAACATCCCCACTTGCTGACAGATCAAGTCGAGACAGATCCTCGGCTCCCGTCATCTGCCAGTCATCAATCCAGGCTGCAAATGGCCCTAGCGTGACGCCGGCCTGTCCGATGCCGCCACGGGCTAGACGCTCGGCCGAGAAATGTTCTGTGGGGCTGGTGAGGCCAGCATGGCCCATCCAAATTTGTGGGCTTTGCCACCCCTCGGCTTCGCCTGGGGCAAGAGCGCTGCGGAATAGGGTCCATTGGATGCCATAACTCTCGCCGTTTTCGTCTTCAAGATTGGCGGTCAAATACCACCATTCAATACGAAAATCCGGGTGGGCGCCGTGATCTGCGGGGAACTGCAAGCGGTAACTTGGCTTCGGGATGGCAAAGCCATCGGCTTCGGTTCCCAGGCCTGCGAACCCTTGGGCAAATCCGGAGCCAGGGGCAAGGAGGCTCAGACACAGAAGGAACCGGCTAACGCTCACTGGAAAACACCTTTAGTAGTGTACTGGGATGAAGACGAAACAGGCGCCAGGCGGGCAGCGCCGCCGCTAGAAGAGCTGCCAGGAGCGACAAGCCGATAAGCCAGAGCCAGTCGAGCGGAAACAGATGGATGGGGAGGCGCCAGCCAAAGGCCTCTGTGTTGATAACCACCAGCAAGGCCCAGGACAAAACCAGCCCCAGCGGCAGCGCCAGTAGAGCGGTCAGCCCAGCCATTACAAGGCTGCGCAGGATGTCGAACTGCGCCAGGGTTTGTCGGCTGACCCCTATGGCCCAGACCGGTCCAAGCTGTGGTAAGCGTTGGCTCCAAAGCGTTGCAAGGCTGGTGAACATGGCAAAACTCGCGACCCCGAGTGTTAGTAATTTCAGGCTGTCCGTGACACGGAATGTCTGGTCAAAGATCTGTTTGGAGGCCTCTTTGATTTTATCCTGATCCGTCACGCTTTCTCTATCTAAATCAAACTCCTCTCGCATCTCTTTGATTAATGTTGGAATGTCATCGGGATCTAGGCGAAGGCCAAAACGCTGGTTTTCTGCCTCTGGCGCGTTGCGCAGCAATTGCGGCATTGACACGATCGCCTGGCCATGTGGATTGCCATAGTCCGAGTAGATGCCCAAAACCGTGTTCGGCCAGCCTTGCGGCAGTGGGAGCGTCTCACCCAGGTTGATGTTTCGACGCCGCGCGAGCTGTTCGCTGATAAGAATCCCCTTACCCTTTGCCAGTAAATCCCAGGCATCTGGCAGGACCTCAAGCATCGGCCAGTTGTTGCGATAGGTCGGATCGTCGCGAACGCCGTAGATGGTGATTTGGCCCATTGGCTGCTGCAAAACCTGTGACCGGATAGGCAGGACCCGCAGGCCTTTTTCCTCGAGCCAGTGCTCCAAGGCTGCCCCCTGGGAATCATCGCGCGCGGTAACATAGAGCTCGGATGCCAACCTTTGGTCCAGCCACCCTGTGAAGGTCAGCCTAAAGCTGGAAACCATTGTTCCGACGCCAATATTTGTGGCCAGGGCTAGCATCAATGCCATCAAAGCCAGGGATAGGCCAGGCAGTTGCGCGCGGGCATCTGCCCAGAGCCAATGCCCCAGCGGATGGCGGGTTAGCCTCTGGCCGGCCCGCAAGATGTGCCAAAGGCAAAACGGCAGCAGCAGTGCCGATCCCAGCATGATGCAGCCCAGAAAGACAAAGCCGCCGCTGAGCCCACCAAGAAAGATCAGAGACAGGCCACCAAGCGCCAATAATCCTGCTCCGAGCAGCGCCCAGCCGTTGAAGTTTCTCAAAACCTGCTGTCCCCTGGCCTGTGTGGAAGGGGCCTGCAAAATGGGGAGATGCCAAAGGGAGAAAAACCCATATGAGCTTGCGATCGCGGCCCCCAGAAGCGTCATAGCAAGACCGGACACCACCCATTGCGGGCGTAAAGACAATGTATTTTCGATCTCTGCCCCATAGAGCCCCGAAAGGGTCGCCGCCACCCCTGGCAAGAGAGAGACTGCGAGAAAATACCCAATTATCAGACCGATAAGGCCGGATACTAAGGCAATAATTGCAATCTCGATCACCAGGGCCACGACCAAGTGGCGAAACGGCAGCCCGAGGCACCGCAGGGTGCGAAACAGCCCGCGCCGCTGTTCCATGGCCAGACCAATGGTGCCCTGGACAATAAACAACCCCACAACAAAGGACAGGAAACCAAACGCCGTCAGATTGAGGTGAAAACTCTCGGTGAGGGCGCTCGGCTCAATAGCTGCGTTCTGAGCAGAGGTGAACCGGATGTAATTTGGCAACTGCTCCAGAGCATTTCTGTCAGGTGGATCCTGTGCAAGATAGATGAGCCGTGACAAGCTGTCTGGTTTGGCGAGCAATCGACTGACAACGGAAATGTCTCCAATGCCGCTGCCCGGTGGCACTGTATCAGAGAGATGAATTGTGAGACCGAGCTCAGAGACAGAGAGTTCAGCCGCAGTTTGTGGGTGCATGATCAATCCGCCAGGTGGGCGCAGTAAGGAGATCAGGAGCTCGCCCTCTGCCGCCTGTGCACCAGGCGCGGACATCGCTGGAATCTGGGGAGAGGTCAGAAGGTCAAGTCCAATAAGGTCAACCCATTGGCCGCCAACCTTTAGGCGTCCTTCAAGCACCGGAGACAGCGGCCAGCCGCTCCGCTTTAGTGCGACATAGTCGGCCACCGTGAGGGTATTGTTTGCTGAGACCAGGTTTTGCTGGTCGAGTTGCTGCACAAATCCTTCTGCCTTGGCATAGCTGGCCTTAGCCTCGGCATTGATTGCCTGGACCGCCATCCAAAGGGCTGTAGCCAGGGCCAGTCCGACGATGAGCGCTCCCAGTTGAAACCGGTGCTGGCGCCAATGGGACAGGAGGGCAAGGAGAGCAACGCTGGTCACGTCAGTCCGCCCGTACTGAGGTGTAAGCGCCTGTCGAGAGCGGCAGCAATTGTTTGGGAGTGGGTGACCAAGAACAATGCCGTTTTGCTTTCTGTCACCAGTTCTAGCATCAAAGCCAAGACGGCATTGCCGGTTTCTTCATCCAGGCTGCCCGTGGGTTCATCCGCAAGCAGGAGCTTGGGGCGCATGGCGAGGGATCTGGCAATCGCAACCCGTTGTTGCTGCCCGCCAGAGAGTTGCTCGGGGTAGCGCGATAACAGCGGGGTCAGGCCAAGCCGCCGGGCCAACTGGTCTTCCCAATTGGGATCATACCGTTTGGCAAGCTTGGCCTGCAGCGAGATATTGGCCGCAACATTAAGTGAGGGAATGAGATTAAACTGCTGAAAAACAACAGATACGCAGGATCGACGTAAGGCGGCCCGTCCGCTGTCATCAAGGGCACTGAGCCGGGTGCCATCAACATGTATTTCGCCGCTGTCAAACCCGTCTAATGCGCCAACAAGATGCAATAGGGTGCTTTTGCCTGATCCGCTCTCCCCGGTGAGTGCCAGCGATTTCCCAGCCCCCAGATGCAGAGAAACCCGATCCAGAATTGGCCGCTCCTGGCCGCTTTGGGGAATTGTCTTGGTCACGTCTGATACGGTTAGCACCATGTCTTGGTTTGATCCCCACTAGGTCGCCAGTTCTGAGGTGAAGGGCGGGCTGATCTTTCATTTGCAGTCAATACTCCTGTGGCCGCAGTGTCCAGCAAGTAGCTGTCCTAAGGCTAGGCTCTGATATAGGGTGCGAGGGGGTGTGACAGTGATTTGGATGTCTGGCAGAATGCTAAATGTATATTTTTCAAATGTTTGGGTGAGGTCCCTCTTGCGGGCGGCTCAGCAATTCAACCAAAAAAACCATTGGGTGATGAGTAGCCATATTGCGATGTCGATGATGCTGGCGCTCTTCCCATTTGTCTTGTTCACTGTCGCCTTAGCAGGGACAATGGCCAGTATCTTTTCCCAGGGCGTGGATCTGGACCATCTGGTGGATTTGGTTTTTGGCGCTTGGCCAGAGCCTGTCTCTACCCCAATCGTGGCGGAGCTAGATGCTGTTTTGGCTACCTCTAGCTCTGGCCTAATCACGGTTGGCGGCTTTCTGGCGCTTTATTTTGCTTCCAACGGGGTAAATGCCGTCCGCATAGCCATGGTTCAGGCCTATCATGATGTGGATCGACGCCCCTTTTGGCTGTCACGGCTGCTTTGCCTTGGTTTTGTGATCCTTGGAGGGGCAGGTATCCTGTTTGCAGCCCTGTTTGAGGTCATCTTGCCTCTCTATCTCCATTATTTGGCTGACTTTTTTCCAGAGGTGGAGCTTTCGGGCTATTTGACATCCGGGTTGCATGGGCTGGTGGCTGTGTTGCTGCCGTTTTTTGCGGTTCTCCTATGTCATCTGTTGTTACCAGGTCATATCCATAGCCTGTCCCACATTCTGCCGGGCACGGTTCTCACCGTTGCGCTTTGGTGGGGCGCGGGGATCGGCTTTGCCTTCTATGTGGGCTCGATCGCTCAATATTCCGCGACTTATGCAGGGTTGGCTGGGGCCATGGCTGCGATGATTTTTCTCTATGTGAATGCTGCTATTTTGATTTTAGGGGCAGAATTTAACAGCGCCTTCATTGAGCTCCGCGCCCAGACATAGGCGCAAAGGCCTGTCCCTTTGTGCGGACGATTTGAGAGTGCGGACGATTGGGCAAAAATACCACATGTTTCCGGATTGGAAACAATAGGGCAGCTTTGCCACATTTTGGCCCTGCTCGGATCCTACCCATTTTTCATCGTTTCACAACGGGATAGAAGAGTAGGACGAGCAAGATGGCAAAATTTGGCGCAGAACTGTTGGTTCCAAAGCTGGTAATACAGGCTTTGCAGAAATCAGGGCTTGCCAGCCAGATGTCGCAAAAGTTGCGCGTTTCATTGCAGAGCGAAGGCGAGGGCGAAGATGCCCTCAAATTGCGGGATCTGGCATCGCGATCTCTTATGGGGCAACACTAAAGGCCAGCAAAGGTCGCTAGCCCTTATAGCCCATTGCCACCACAAATTTTTCTGAACTGTCCGAGCGCGACGAAGGTGGCTTTACGTTGGCAACCTTGGTGAACTTGTTTTTCAGTAGTTTCTGCAATTCGCCTTCGGCGCCACCAGCCAGAACCTTGGCAACAAAGGTGCCGCCTTCTTCCAGCACATCAAAGGCAAAGTAGGCGGCTGCCTCGCAGAGAGCGATGATCTTCAGGTGGTCGGTCTGCTTATGGCCGGAGCTGGAAGCCGCCATATCGGACATCACAACATCCGCTGTGCCACCAAGCCATTCCTTGACCTTATCATCGGCACCTTCGTCCATGAAATCCAACTGATGGAATTCCGCGCCTGCCATGGGTTCCATTTCTTGCAGGTCAACGCCGATGATGCGCCCCTGGGCCTTGCCGCGTTTTTCGCCCATAACATTGATGCGTTTCACGGCCACCTGGGCCCATCCGCCGGGGGCACAGCCCAGATCGACCACCCGCGCGCCTGGCACAAGAAAACGATACTTGTCATCGACTTCCATGATTTTATAAGCGGCGCGTCCGCGATAACCTTCGGCTTGGGCGCGTTTGACATAGGGGTCATTTAGCTGACGTTGCAACCAGCGGGTCGAGCTCAACCGACGTCCGCGGGCGGATTTCACTTTGACCTTTAGATCCCGTTGACCGCGACCAGAGGTATTTTTGCCTGTGGGGGTCTTTCCTGTAGGCGTTTTTGCCATCATCTTCACCGTTTTCGCCGCAATCTGCTAAGTGCAGGGCTGGGCGTGAATTACATTTATGTGCCTCAGAAGGGCCCGTCTTCCAATACACCGTCCGCGCTCATCTGCGCATAAAGCAAACCTTCGCGCAGGCCGCGATCCGCAACAGATAGCCGATCGGTCGGCCAGCAGCGCAACAGCGCTTGCAAAATGGCCGAACCTGACATGATCAGGGCCTGGCGGTCTTCGCCGATGCGGGGGTCGCGTCGACGCCCCAGAGGCCCAAGATCCAAATAGCCCCGAATAACCTTGTCTATCTGGTCGCTGGTCATTCGCAGCCCGTCGACTTTGGTGCGATCGTAGCGCTTTAACCCAAGATGGGAGGCGGCAACAGTGGTCACCGTACCGGAGGTGCCGACAATCTGAAAGCCTTCGCGGGCCTGTTCATCCTTGTAGGGCGCAAAATCTGCCAGATGTTCTTCAAAATACCAGCTCATCAGGGCAAAGCGGGCAGAATCGTCTTCTACGTCGTTGAACTGATCCCGAAGGGTGGCCACGCCAAGCGGGACGGAAATCCAATCCACAACTTTGGCCGATGGAAAGGGGCTGTCGGCGGTGTGAAACCCTGCATGCAATCGCATGATTGCGGCGGGGCGGTCGCGTCCTGGAACCGAAGACAGATCAATCCAGACCAGCTCGGTCGAGCCGCCACCGATATCCACCACCAAAAGCTGTTCCGTTTTGATCGACACCAGTGGGGCGCAGGAAATAACCGCCAAACGGGCTTCTTCTTCCGGTTGGATGATTTCCAAGGGCAGGCCGGTTTCACGCTTTACCTGGCGAATGAACTCGCGGGAGTTCTTGGCGCGCCGACAAGCTTCTGTCGTTACCAGCCTCATGCGTTTCACGCGATTGCGTTTAAGCTTTTGCTGGCAGATCCGCAAAGCCTGGATCGTACGCGACATGGACGAACGAGACAGGCGCCCAGTTCGTTCAAGCCCCGTGCCCAGTTGCACAGACTTGGAAAAGCTATCGACCACATGAAAGCCGCTGCCCTTTGGTTGGGCAATCAGCATGCGGCAACTGTTTGTGCCAAGATCCAGAGCCGCATAAAGCGCATCAGAATCCGGACGGGCTGGTACAGGGGTTTCAACCACCTTGGGAAACGCGCCCGCACCTTTGGAACGCCTGGGCGCCATGATTCACGCCCTCCGATTATCGTGTTGCCCCTAGACTATGGAGCCAAGCCCTGCTGCGCAAGGGGATCCGGGCGCTAATGAGGCCTGTCGGTGCAAAGGGAAGGCTGTGGTAACCAGGAGAGGTTGCGACAAACTCATATGTTTGATGAGAATTTTTATAGCCCCCAGCTGTGGCCAGCGGCGTAGGGGCTTTGTATTCAAGAGAAAGGAAAAACGTCGCTCAAAACCCAAGTGGTGTCGAAATCCGGCGTACTCAGTCAAACGGGACGCTCTAGAAACAAAAATTATCAGACGTCTCAGGAGAACAGGCTATGGTGGATGTTACGATCGTTTACTGGCGCGATATCCCCGCGCAGGTCATTGTGGGCAAAGGTCGCCGTGGTTCAAAACGCCAACTGGAAGAACGTTTTGAGCAAGCCATCGACCGGGCTGCAATGAAGGTCAACGCCAAAGACAGCGATGCCTACCTAGCAGAATGGCGCAAAGCAGCGCCCTATGCCTTGGAGGGTGAGGCTGGCGAAGTTGCCGAAGCTGAGGCCAAACGTCTGGAAGCGGAGTACGATCAGGACCGCCTTAAAGCACTGATCGCAAATGACGGATGGGCGTGAGCCTGACACCACTATGGGAGGCCGTGATGGCTTTGTTGAACTTCAAAAAACGCGACTCTGGCGCCGATCAGCCCGTCACCCCCGAGATGGAGGCCTTTCTGAAGGGCTATTCCATCGAAGTGATGCCACGCACGGCCGCCAAGGTAGAGGACTTCCGCGCCCTGCTGCCCGCCGGAACCCGCGTCTATATCGCACATATCGATGGAACGCCTATCGAAGACATGGTCTCCACAGCAAAACGCATTGCGGATGAAGGCTATGATGTCATGCCGCATTTTCCGGCGCGCATCATCAAGGATGAGGCCACGTTGGCCGACTGGATCGCACGCTACCAGGGTGAAGCCGGTGTCAAGCAGGCGCTTTTGTTAGCGGGCGGCGTTGCCGAGCCCAAAGGCGACTTCCACTCTTCGATGCAGCTGCTGGAAACTGGAATGTTCGACAAAGCGGGCTTTACCAATCTGAACGTTGCGGGCCACCCCGAACCCAACCTTGATATTGATCCCAAGGGGGGGCGCGCAAACACCTATGCCGCGCTGGATTGGAAACAGGAATTTTCCAAGCGCACAGATGCCGAGATGGCCCTGGCCACCCAGTTCTGCTTTGAGGCGCAGCCAGTCATTGACTGGGTGAATGAGCTGAGCGAACGCGGAATGAACCTGCCGGTCCACATCGGCATCGCTGGTCCTGCCAAACTGCAGACAATGATCAAATTCGCCATCGCTTGCGGCGTTGGTCCCTCGTTGAAAGTGCTGCAAAAGCGCGCCAAAGACGTGACCAAACTGTTGCTGCCTCATGAACCCAACGAAATCCTGGCAGATCTCGCAGCCCACAAAGCAGCGAACCCGGATTTCAACATTACCAAAGTCCATTTTTTCCCACTTGGCGGTATCAAGACCAACGCCACCTGGGCCATCAACAACGGCGGCGCATCCGCGCAGCCCGTCAACCCGCAAGGATAAATAATGACCCGTACGGTTATAGAATCAAAAACAAAAACCGCTGTCATGGGCTTTGATGAGCCCTTCTGCGTCATCGGTGAGCGGATCAATCCAACGGGGCGAAAAAAGCTGGCAGCCGAGCTGGAGGCCGGTGATTTCTCCACTGTCGAAAAGGACGCCGTGGCCCAGGTTCTGGCCGGCGCGACTGTGCTCGATATTAATGCGGGTGTTGTTTACAATTCAAATCCTAACCCCAATGAGACCGAGCCGCCGCTGATGCGGAAGATCATTGAACTGGTTCAAGGGCTTGTGGACGTGCCTTTGTGTATCGACTCCTCAGTGCCTGGTGCGCTGGAGGCCGGACTTGAGGTCTGTGAGGGCCGTCCGCTGCTGAACTCTGTCACCGGTGAAGAAGAGCGCTTGGAAGAGATCTTGCCACTGGTCAAGAAATATAACGTGCCTGTTGTTGCGATCTCCAACGACGACACAGGGATCTCAGAAGACCCTGATGTGCGCTTTGAAGTGGCAAAAAAGATTGTCCAGCGTGCAGCCGACTTTGGCATTCCTGCCCATGACATCGTGGTTGACCCGTTGGTGATGCCTGTTGGCGCCATGGGCACAGCAGGCCTGCAGGTTTTTGCCTTGGTGCGTCGTCTGCGTGAAGAGCTGGGCGTGAACACCACCTGTGGTGCCTCCAACATCTCCTTTGGTCTGCCCAACCGCCACGGTATCAACAACGCCTTCCTGCCGATGGCCATGGGGGCTGGCATGACTTCGGCGATTATGAACCCCGTTGGTCTGCCAGTGACGCAAAAAGCGCTTGCAGCCAAAAAGGAAGAAGTTGCCGCGGCTGGCATCATCCTGCCGGAGGGCATGGATGACGAGACTTTTGTTACCATGTTTGGACTTGGGTCGATGAAACCGCGTGCTGGTAAAGAAATGGAAGCCATCCGCGCTGCCAACTTCCTGACCAACAATGACCCCCACGGTGGTGAATGGATCAAGTTCAACAAGGCACCTGCCAAAGAGGGTGAAGAGGGCCGTGGCCGCGGTGGTCGCGGTGGGCGTCGCCGTCGGGGTTAAGCAGCGCTTCGAGAGTTACAGAAATCTGAGAAAGACCGGCATTCGCCCGGTCTTTTTTACTTGGTTGAAAGCGTCGAAAACAGCAGGCATCCCACGCGGCCCTGAACTGCGTTGATTGCTATTGACATATTAGGCGGGAGTATAGTGGCGGAGAGACAGGGATTCGAACCCTGGGAACCCGTGAAGGCTCAACGGTTTTCGAGACCGCCCCGTTCGACCACTCCGGCACCTCTCCGCGGGGGTCTGGTGGAGGAGCGTTTAAGGCTGAACGTCCCGTAGCGCAAGAGGGATTTTCAACTTCTTTTGAGAATGACATTTTTTCATTGTTTAGTCGCAGTTTTCGCCTAGATTTCTCGTATGATACAGTTTTCAAAACGCATTTCTAAGCAGGCGCGGGCCCTGTTCGCCTTTGGTTTTCTCGCGCTTCATCTGATCACACCAGTGCAGGCTGCGGATCGTGGGAAAGTCGCTGCTTTTCTTGAGGTGACCGGATTTGATGTCGCTCTGGATAGTATTGCTCTCTCTGCGGGTGATGCGCCAAGCATGCTTGGGCTTTCTGCCGGGGATTTTGGCGCTGAGTGGACACGGCTGTCTCAGGCGGTGTTTGACCAGGAAAAGATGCGCGACCTTGCTCTTGATATCCTGACCGAGACGTTGGAGGAGGAGGCCTTGAGCCATGCCGCCGCCTTTTACGCCAGTGATCTGGGCCAGCGGCTGGTTGTGGCTGAAAATGCCTCTCATTTGGTGGAGGAAGGCGATACCAAGCAGATTGCTGGTGAACGCATCATTGCAGATCTTGTCAAATCCGGCAGTAAGCGCGTTGCCCTTTATCATCGGATGAGCAAGGCAATTGATGCGGCCGGATCTGGGATACGGTCAATGCAGCAAATTCAGTTTCGGTTTTTGATGGCCGCTAGCGCTGCAGGTATCATCGAACTACAGCTGGACGCCGAGGGCCTGCGCGCCCTTCAGCGCGAGCAGGAAGCCGCGATGCGTATAGCGCTAAGGGCCGCCAATCTGGCAGGTTCAGCCTATACCTATCAAGATTTTAGTGAGGATGAGATTGAAGCCTATGTGAAGGCATTAGAGACGCCCTTGATGCAGCAGGTCTATGAGCTGTTGAACGCAGTTCAGTTTGAAATCACGGCCAATCGGTTTGAAGCGCTTGCTTACCGTATGAAAGAACTGGGGCAGGGCGAAGATATCTAGCCTCTGGGCCAGAAATATTGCCACCAACCAAGTCTTGAATCCCCCACCCAGTGCCTGAAAACTCCAGTTGGTAGGCTGGCGCGGCTAAAATGGGTTGACAGGGGAACCTCTGTTCGGGCAAATGCGCCATCCCGGCTCGGATTCTCTGTGCCGGGTTCATTTTGTAATACGGCCCCCAACCGGGGCGCGCTGTTCGAGGTGGTTAGGGTTTGAAACCTGGCCGAAACGCCCATACGGGGACCAAAGGACGCGGTTGATAAAGGAAACACGCATATGTTTGCGGTCCTCAAGACTGGCGGCAAGCAGTACAAAGTTCAGGCGGGTGATA
>CAJXIL010000105.1 GCA_913054455.1 uncultured Roseobacter sp. | reverse complement strand
ACTTCCCGGAACCTGACATTCAAGCTATCAAACGCGGCTTTTTGCCCTCAATGTCAGCAATGAGACCAATGCTGACTATCGACAATGCGTGGTCACTCCTGTGAAATGCCGTCGCGCGACATACCGCACACAGGAGAACTCTTGGATGCCGAATCCACCAAGTCCGTTCAAGCTCGTTTCTGCCGCTCTCTATCAGGCGCGGCACCCTCTCCAAGCAACGACATATGATAGATGGCGAGCCTTCCTAAAGCGCCTCGAAGACTATCGGGGCACCTTAGATCCTATCGCGGATCAAAGCGCTAACCTTGATGTGCTGCTACGGGCCGTGGAAGAAAACATTGAGGAAGAACTTGCGCTCCAAGGGGATTTGAAAAATGACACCGCAGGCTTCCAGCTTCATTTGCATCTATCCAGGCTCTGGGTTTTGGGCACTTATGAGTTCCTCCGAACACTGCATATTCAGATTAAGCAGCACAGTCATCCTGCTGCAGCCTGTATGCGCGAAACGAACAGTAAAGGCTGCGGAGAGGCGACATGCGCGTGCTGCGCGATCGGTCACATCAAGAACGAAACAGCGCTCGTCCGGATGGTGCTTGCGAAGAACGAAAAGGCAAATGACGTTTGCAACCCCCCGCTGACAGACGCAATGCGCATCAAGATCGAATCCGATCCTCCTGCGAACCCTCCACCAGCTTCTAAGTTTCTCTGTGATGGAGAAGGGCAAATGGGCGGAATTATGGCATGGTATGTGTATGATAAAAGGGTTAGCCGCCACAGAGTGATTTCACGCTTAGATCTATCAGAGCGAGTTTTGAACGGGTTGAACGGAGTAGAAGTCATCTCTGCGCAATAGAGTGGCGCGATATGTAAGAGCATTACACTCCCGCTCTGTCCGCTCAGCCGACCTTGACCTCCTGCTTCAGTACCGATTTGGTGTGCTGGTGCGGAGAATGGCAGTTATGAGCCCACTTTACCGATTTTCTGCAATGCAGCTAATGTCTGCTTGTGCGGGAGAGCCAAAATTCTGCACAATTTTTTTGCTGACTGCTGATGGCCTTGAACATATCGGAGCTGGAAGGGTCGGATGATGTTGGTTGCGTCACCCCAATGGATTGCTGTTTATATCCGGTACGTGAAACGAGCAGGATGAGAGATGTGTTGGAGTTTTTCTGGGGGATGGTTGGTAGCCGCCCTATCGAGTGGATCGCGGTTGCATGTGGAATACTGAACGTAAGTCTGATCATCCGACGTTCGATATGGAATTACCCGTTTGGCTTTGCCGTGGTGACGCTATATTTTTTCATCTTCTGGGAATATCGGCTCTATAGTGACGCGCTGTTACAAGTCTATTTTTTCTTTATTCAGTTCTACGGCCTCTATGTCTGGCTAAACGGACGTGCGCGCGACGGTCGGATCATCGTGGCACCTTTGGGAACTGGCATATTCGCGTTGTATCTTGGGGGAACCGCCATTGTGTGGTTGATCGTTGCGAGTCTAATGGCAGCCTATACCGATGCAGCCGCCCCTTACTGGGATGCGGCAGTGGCAGCGTTAAGCATAACTGCACAATTCTTATTGTCGCGAAGATACTTGCAAAGCTGGTATTTGTGGATTGCCGTGGATGTGCTGGCGATTGGCCTTTTCTACACGCGCGGATTGGAGCCGACGGCAGCACTTTACGTCGTGTTCCTAGGCCTTGCTATCACAGGATTTTTCCAGTGGCGTCGGGCCGCGATGCAGCCTCTGACGACATGAAAACACACGGCTTTCTACTGGGGAAGTTTATGCCGCCCCATGCAGGCCATCTCTATTGTGCCGAGGTCGGGAAGGCGCGGTGTGATGTGATGACGGTGCTCGTGTGTAGCCATGACGCAGAGCCGATCGACGGATACCTAAGGGCCAAGTGGATGAGGGAATGCCTGTCGCGGCCCGGCTATCGCGTGCTGCATATGCATCGCGACATTCCGCAGGCACCAGAGGATCATCATAACTTTTGGCCTATCTGGCGTGCAGCAATTGCGGAGTTCCACCCCGAACCGATTGATTGGGTCTTCGGCTCGGAAGGCTACGTCCACCGCCTTGCGCAGGAAGTCGATGCGCGGCCCTTTCCAGTGGACCCGGAGCGACAGGTTGTGCCGGTGTCGGCCACGGCAATCCGAGAAGATCTGACGCGCAATTGGAGCCATGTGCCAATTCCAGTGCGGAGCCACTACCAACGCCGCCTTGTTCTGGTGGGAGCGGAAAGCACCGGCAAGACGGTATTGTCCGAAGCTTTGGCCGCACGGCTTAAATGTGTGCCGATCCCTGAATATGGGCGTGATTACGACGCCGTCTTCCGGCATGGGCAAGATTGGGTCGCGGCAGACTTCGAGGCGATCATGGAGGGCCACAAAGCGTTGGCCGATACGATGGCGGCCCGAGGTGGACCGATTATTATTGAGGATACGGATGCCTTGCAAACGTTGGTTTGGGCCGAGGCATTGTTAGGCAAAGTGTATAAGCCGCTCGTAGACAGGGCACGTTCTGCGATTGAAGGGAAGACTTACCTTCTGCTCGACCACGCGACACCTTGGAAAGATGACGGAACACGACATTTCTCTGATCCGGCGCGCCGAGCGTGGTTCACCGGCAGATTGCGCTCTTGGTTGGGTGAGTTGCGGGCGGAGTGGAAATGCATAGAGGGTGAGGATTGGGCCGAGCGGACGGCAGCGGCCAATGTCCATTTGGATACGTTTAGCTAGCCTCCCCAAACGGCCGTTTGTTGAACGGTTCGCCGAAGCGGACCTTGGCGCACTTTGATCCAAGGTCCCAAAAGTCCGCATAGCTGCCCTCCAACTCCCAAATTTCGCTGCACCTCTCATCAATGACTGCTTCTCACGCGGCATCGCAGCGGTCGCAGGCTGTGTTCCCAGGCCGAAAGGTAGACTTTGCAAAGGTCGTTATCTGCGCATTGCTGCCGTTGATGCATAGGCAGCATCATCGCAATAATCAAAGGGGCGGTGAATGGCCGCTTTCTCCTTTCTGACACAAGCCTCTCGCAGCTGCGGCGAATGGCCGGAACCCGCCCTATGGACTTTAGGACCACCGCTCGAACGCAGCATCGAGGCTTAGAACGGCATGAGAGATCACAATAGCTAGAGCTCACTTGCAATCTAGAGCATGTCCTATTTCTCCTCGAAAAACGCCTACCATCTCGGACGGGTCGCAGCTGAGGCAGAGCATGATCCCCAAGAAACGCCATCACATCAAGTTATCGGCCCATTGTCGCCTTCTGTCCGCGATACTTGCCTCTATCCGCCTCAAGGAATCATAAACCTTAGGACTGAGTATTACCGTGTAACTCTTAAATAATGAGGCTTTGATTGCTGCAAGTACTTCGAAAGCCAGAGGGGTAAGGAAAGATTCCAATTCGAATTTCTCTTTTGTATTTCGCTCCCACGCAAGTCTCGCTTCTTCATTCGCCTTGTAGAACATCCCCCTTTTTTCTCTAGATAGCAGTTCAGGAAGTTGTTGTTCATTGAAGTTTTGCACGAAACCAAAGGCCAGCAGCCGTCCTCCCGGCGCAGGCGCAGCCGGACTGCTTCCACAGTAAACATTTGAATTGGTTTGCGCCTCACTCTGCTCGGTTCCGTCCAAGCTAGAATGTGGAGTTTCCCCAGTAGTGGGCGTATTGCCAGCGCTCATACAAACCTTCTCAACTAACACAACATGCGTGTCACCAGTGCTATCACACCTTTGGAGTTTTGCCCGGCGTCCAGTAGCTCTGAGAGTTGCTAAACAGGCCTTCAAGCCATTCTCGGTTCGTGTGAGCCGCTTTCCGCTAGTTGCGTCATAATAGTCTCTAAACGTGCTGTCATGGCCTGCTGCAGCGATCGAAACCGCAGTCTGGCTCGGTTTTGTACCGTAGCTGATGAACCGTATCGCATCCCGAGGAGCTACTTTTTTCAGTTTGAACCCAGAATGGCCGTCAACCCAAGGCATGCTTTCGTTAAGAACATCAAGAATACTACTCTTGTTCGCATCATAGTTTCGCGCTTCAAGAAACACATGGAAGTGTAGGTAGAACGTTTCATCATCTTTGCAGTAAGCCATTTCAAGCTGCGCATAAAGGAAACCTCCAAAACCAGATTTAGAGAAGCGATGCTTTACAGATTTGTAGTGGGTGAAAGCAGTCTCAACGCTCTCTTTTATGTCTTCGACTTGAACCCGTGAACTTAAGGCCGGAAAAGTTAACGCTATGAGCCCACAAGAACTCGGCATCTCAGCTTCAACATAATAGAGCAGGTTTGCCGAAGCTTGCTTGCTGTCAACAATAGCGCTGGATGGAAGGTGCTTGCTGTGCGCAGGAGCATCATAAACGACCCCAAGATATTCACCATCAGGTAATCCAAGTAAGAACTGCGCAGATTTTCCACCCCCGTTCCTGCGTAGCGATACCCCCACTCGATCACCCATTTCCATAACAATTTGTGTCTGTTCTCTGTGATCTAGTGAACCAGCTGCAAATTTGAATCCCCCTGTATAAACAGCATCAGTCCCAATCTTGCTGAGATTAACACCTCCTTCTATCAGCTCGTGCCCACGCAATGTGCGGGCCTTCTCCTCCTCACCTTGAACCTTCTTTTTTGCACTACCACGATCATCACCAATCGCACACTCTCTCGAGATTCTCATACCTCGCCTCCAAAGTTATTGGATCGAGATTTGGTGAACTCAGCCGCAAGACCAAAAATTGGCAATGGTGAAACCGGACACTCGATCATGTTACAAGCGAGAGCCAGTCAGTGTTCATATAGCATTCTGACTCATCACTTTGAGTCATATGGTCGAGCAATTTTCACAGGTATTAAAAATTCTGGAACTTAGGTGATTTCACCCTGGAAAGAAGACATCACGAAACAAGCCAAAAGTTTTAGTTCAAACTGATTTTTGAGGAGCTCCTCCCGTTACTCCGTAGAAAAGTAAGAAATTTCCACATTAAGGTACGAAAATTCCACTCCAAGAAAAATTTTCACTCTGTACGTTTCCATCTCCCATTCTTCTCCTCAGTTGCCAAACCAATTTTTATGAGTTCTCGGATTGCTTTCGATTTCCCATAAATCCTTCTCTGATGAAGGTACTCCTCAACATCCGCCAACTCCTCTTCAGTAATAATCAATTGAACTCGCTTTGGCGGTTCATTTCCTAGTCTTTCCACTTATCTCTCCCATTTTTCAGAGTTTAGTCATGCACAGACACCAGTAGTTGACACAACTTACACCATACTATACACACTATACACACTATACACACTATACACACTATACACACTATACACAAATTACTTCAATCACTACCCATCGCTCGGAGAAATATCATGATCAAGTTCATTCAATCTCGCTTCCACCAGCTGCATGAAATCTGTGTCGTCGTCTACGTTTGCTCCGCCGGCCTTGAACTGGCTCAGGTAGCACTACGCTTCTAACGTTATGAAGATGTCAGACCGCACAGTAGTGAAAACTCTACCGACCTATTACAAAGCGGCCAGATCTCTTTTAGGGCACCTACTAGGATCGCTTCTTTACGAATCGATAACAACAAAGCCTGAAAGTCATCAGTCCAGGATCAGGTGACAACACCAATGCTCACAACTGATTCCTCCTTCTACTGCTTCACTCCTTTCACTCTTGTCAATTTGGGCAATATTGAAGAAACGCCCCACCCCCAGCAACAAGCAGTTGCACAAACGCATCACTCTCCACTTTTCCATGAGAGGAATTTTTTATTTACCATCGATGATGAAGGCAGAAATCGACCAAATCACACCAATCCCAGCTATTCTTGCCTATTCCCATCCTATCCTTGGCTATTCTTGAAAATAAATAGATCTATCCTTGAAAGGGATCGTCGCGAAAATAAAAATAACTAAATGCCCCAAGGACAGCGCATATCAATCCGGATCAACATTTCGGATAACTATGTCAAATTCACGCCGTCATCGACTTTCCACGCCAGTTGCCACGGTGAAAGCTTTGACCTAACGATCCTTTATTGGCCTTTGACTTAAATCCGAGGCCAGCGCCTGAAACTTAAAACATCACGGAAGCAAAGGATCCAAATGAGAACAACATCCATTCCCGGCAGAACGGCGGTAACTTGCCCTAAAGAACTAGAGTACATCGAATATCTTGACTGCCTCCCCTTTCCAGAATTGGGATTTGAAATCGACCTCCTCGACAGCCAAATAGAGGGAAAAATAGAAGACATGTGCTTCGATCTGCCAGCGGACAAGAGAAGCGATCTTGCATTTTCGGTTTCAATCGAAAGGATCAATAACCTCCTCAAACCTATCTCTAGAGAGGAAAGGACGTTAAAAACTCTATCTCTCAAGGAAATTCAAAGATTTCGTGCTTCTGGCAACCACGCAAGTCTAAAAACATTGGAGCTCCTTCTCAGGACAGAGACCAAGAATATGGAAGAAGATTTCGACCCCGACATCTCACCCACGCAGAATCTAATCTCTCTCCTGGTAGCAAGAGCGAGGGCCAACCATGGGGAGTAACTTCCTAGAAGCAAAGGTAGAGGAAAGCTCAATTAACAGATGTGACATAACCGAGATCCGCGAAGCAGCTAAAGAAACACCTGAACTTTCTCCGCTCTATGTCCCGCTGATCGAAGTACAAAAATGGTTCGGCATTTCACGCGACACGATCTATCGAGCAAAGAAGAAGGGAACGATCAAGATCTACAAGGCTGGAAATCGATCCCTGCTACGGGTCGCAGAGGTTCACAGATGGATTGAGCATTGCTCAAACGTGCCTTAATCAATGTGGGGCTACTTGTGGGGCTGACCTAGCAACCCCCTCAACTTATGAAACGTTGTCAAGGCTTTAGGCCTTGACAATGGTGCGGTCGAGAAGACTCGAACTTCCACGGGTGTTACCCCACAGCGACCTCAACGCTGCGCGTCTACCAATTCCGCCACGACCGCACTGTCTAGGCTTGGTGTGGGGGTATTAGACCAGCCCCAGCGAGATGTGAAGAGACAAAATAAAAGAATATTATTTTTCGCTGCCACACCAGAAAATGCGCCCAGACCGTTCTATTTCAATGATAGTTCGGGGGAATGAACTTACGCCACTCCCCCGCTATATCGGTCGTTCCGATCACAACACTTTAGGCCTATTGTTCTGCCACTTGCGACGACAAGAACATATCGCCGGACATTTGATCGTAATAGGCTGGGAACTGCTCATGGTTTACAGAAGCCGCCAACTGCTGGACATCCCGACGGACCTGTTTGGCCAGGTCATGCAAGGACATTCCCTCTTGTTGAAGACGCGGCAGCAGCGCCCGTGTGAAGACCGAATTGGGATTGCTGTCATCATCCGACAAACGATCAAGCGCCGTTTGACCGGCACCGGCAGAGTACAGGATGAAAGCCCCTTCTGGCGGCTCCATACGTACCAAGCCCCGGGCACCACCAACGGACCTTTGGCCGTCCTGCGCAAAAGGATTATTGCGGCAGGCATCAAGAACCATCACCGTAGTCCGCGCGCCCTTGCGCTGGAACGTGTCCAGAATGCGTCCAGCAGGAATACTCTCTCCGGTCAGGAAGCTTTCATCTCCGTAGTTCACCACAGGCACGTCTGAGGGAAGCAGGTAGTTGCGCCCATCCACTTCGATGCCATGTCCGGCAAAATAGAACAGCACCTCATCCCCCGGTTCAATCTGGCCAGCCAAGGTCGACACCGCGCTATTTATTTCACGGCGGCTGGCGTCATAGAGGGTCAGCACATCAAACCCGAGATCCACCAGCGCATTGCTGACCGCCAGGGCATCGTTGCGGGCTTTTTGCAGAGACTCCAGGTTTTGGTATCCGTCTACCCCAATCACGAGGGCACGGCGCTGGATTTGCGGAGCGGCATAGACCGGTTGCCGCGGCTCTGACTGCGCCACGGCCGCAGTCACGGCTGCAGCCGCAGGAGAACTGAGCGCCGCGACGGCGACGCCCTGCTGAGCAGACGGCTGCTGTGCAACCTGCCCCTGAAGCTGTTGCCCCTGTACAGGGACGGCCTGGCCTTGAAAACTCTGACCTTGAAGGTTTTGCCCCTGGATTGGCTGCCCCTGATAGACCTGTCCTTGAAAGACCTGCTGACCCTGAATCTGTTGGCCCTGATACACTTGTTGTCCTTGAAGCGGCTGCCCCTGGAAGACCTGTTGCCCCTGGTACACTTGCCCCTGATTGGGTTGAGTGCCATATCCCTGTACAGGCTGGCCCTGCCCCAGCATTTGCTGGCCATTCACTTGTGGCTGCACACCATAGGTCTGGACCGTGACTGGGGCTTGACCGACGTAGTTTCTCTGCTGAGGGACCTGCTGGCCATATTGCTGAGGAACACCAACCATGGTGGTGGGCACGCCTGGCATCTGTTGGGCTGGAATCGGTTGCTGCGGCACCTGTTGCTGCTGCAGCTGCTCATTAAAATAGATCTTGAGCAAAATCTTAGACCCATCGGGGTGTGAATTTGCCTGCTGAGTCGCCTGAAACCCGCTGGCCAGCGCCCGTTGACGCGCCGAGTTCAAAAATCCCCGCTCATATTCCGTCAATTGGCCTGTGGCGGGGTAGCCCATGTAGGCCTGATACTGGCTAATAGCAGCGCGCGACTTGCGTCCCATCACGCCATCTGGAGATCCGGCTGGGAAGCCAAAGTAATTTAGTGAAGTCTGTGTTTCCCGGTTCTGCGTTCGGGCTGCGGAGTTGCCAGTGCGCCGCGTTGTCGTGCGCTTGTTGCGATTGGCACCGCTTACAATGGCGCCACCGATCAGACCGCCAATAAGCGCTGCGCCCAAATTGTCTGCAAACACCGGCGCAGCAGATGACGTAGTAATCATGGCTGCAGCCAAAACAGACTTTAGTGACTTTGAAAACATGTCACTCCCCCTTATAAAACTAGCACAATGGAATCAGACTAACGCAGCTCGCGCGTTTTGCACGAGTCATTTCGACAAAAAAACAGCTCTAAGGCAACATGTCCTAGCAAATCGGCGAGATCTTTGATGGTAGAATGGGTCACGTCCGACAATCTCGTGGATTATGACAGTGCTGTTTCCTTTATGGAAACCCGCGCCGCAGCCATCGCAGCTGGCGAGGCAGAGGAATGCATCTGGCTCTTGGAACATCCCCCCCTCTACACTGCGGGAACCTCTGCCAAGATCGAGGATCTGACAGATCCTGATCGCTTTCCGGTCTACCCCTCCAAGCGCGGCGGCCAATATACCTACCATGGCCCTGGTCAACGGGTCGTCTATGTCATGCTGAATGTAGCCAAACGCGGCCACGATGTGCGCCGGTTTGTTCAGGAGTTGGAAACCTGGGTGATCGCAGCCCTGGCCGAATTCAATCTCACGGGACATATCAGGGACGGACGTGTGGGCGTCTGGGTGGAACGCCCCGACAAACCCAAGCTGGCAGACGGAAGCCTCTCGGAAGACAAGATCGCCGCCATTGGCATCAGGCTGCGCAAATGGGTGAGTTTCCACGGCATTTCGATAAATGTTGAACCGGATCTGGACCATTTTGGCGGTATCGTGCCCTGTGGTATTCAGGACCATGGGGTGACCAGCCTGGTCGATCTGGGCCTTCCTGTTACGCTGTCGGACGTGGATGTCGCCCTCAAGCGCAGCTTTAGCCAAGTCTTTGCAGCTAAGATCGACTGATCTACAAGCTTTCTGCAATCTAGACCTATCAGCTGAGCGCACTGCAACGAAGCCAAATACGTTCAGACCTGCCCAAACTGCTCCACCCGGTCCAGTGACATATCCGCAAGAGCGGTAAGAACCAGGTCCTGAGCGACATAAAGCAAGACATCTCCCGCCCCAGAGCACATTCGCAGCTGTACCCTCTCAGCACCGACGATCTGTGGATAAAGCCCTTGTCGGCGCACCAGAGCATCCTCTGCCCCACAAAGGTAAACCGTTTGCCCGGCATAGCCAATCATCTGCTCGCGCCAGTCTTCAGGGGTCATACTCAAATCAGCGAGCACCCCCGCTCCCTCCTGTTGCATCATTAACGACAGGCTCAGTGAAAGCAGGTTATCAAGCTTCATATCCTCAAGCTGTTTGTAGCCTTGGCTGCCAGATCGCGCCTGGCTACGCACCAGAGCCGAAGCCCCCTGGCGCTGCATAGATCTGCTCCATGCGGTAAGAACCACCGGCGCAAGAAGCGGTGCAAACCGGGCACAAAGCGCCAGAGCCCGATGGTTTCGATGCAGCTTACGGAGATTGCGGGTTTGTTGAAGCGGCGCCGTAGGCGCAACCCCCACGAGGCCACCTATTCTGTCGCGCAATCGCAGCGCAGCCGCCCGGGCATAAATTACACCGCTTCGGTGCCCCAATAGAATTGGCCGACGCAGGTTTTCCTGTTCGATCAAGGCCTCGACCTGCGCCACACATGCGTCTAGCTGTTGGTGCTTATTAGGCGCTGGTGCAGAGCCCCCGTACCCCCCCCGCAAGGGCGCATAGACGCGAAACCCCCCATTGCGAAGCAGAGGCTGCAACTGCTGCACTCCGGCTATACCGTCCATCATTCCGTGGATAAAAATTACAGGCTGGCCGGTCTCTGCCCCCAACCGAAAACACTGGGTTTCCCGCCCTTCTTGGTCTCGGATTTGCACGCTTGGCGGTAGGGTGTCACCACGGGCAATTGCCAGATCGCTAACCCGTTCCTTCAACAACAAACTAACCAGGCGAACCAATTCGGCGATACCCGGCGCACCAGCTTTGGCCGCAATTCTTGCCAGTTCCTGCAACTGCGACATGTCCCGCTCATGGCCAAGCACCAACGCGCGAAGATCACAGGTTTCGCCCTGACTAAATCCAAAGGTCTCGGAGATGAAATTATTGCAACAGAGAGGCCAATAGATCTCCAATAGTTCAACCGATATCGCCACAGGCGGCTCATCAGCGCCCTCTTCCACCCCCAGCCAAATCGGGCGACAGAGGAGTCGTCTATTTGCCGACAATGTTTCAAGAACCAAAATCTCGTCCCAGGAAAACTCCTGGGACGAGATGCGCTCTGCAAACCTCTGCCATGTGTCATTTGCGGCCTGGGCTTCGGCCAGCCAAGACAACAGCTCCTGGGGTACAGCCTCTTTGGATTGCGCCGCAGTGGGAGATTGATCACGCCGTCGCAAAGGCCTCCCTTCAAGCGTCACCAGAATCCAAAGATCATCGTCCTTGGCAACTTTGTCCTCCAGGCCCAGGCTTGGGGGATCCGCCCAAATCCTGATTGGGTCGGGCCGGTTCATCTGCTCCCACTGCTGTTCCAAAATCTCCAGCGCCCGGGCAAAATGTGCTTGTAGTTCTGGCGCCTCAAACACTGGATTAAGCTCACCAGGAAGGGACATTGCGCCTATGAGAGAGCCAGAATTCTGTGAAAGGCAAAACCTGTCAAAAAGCTGGGGACGCAAGATCGTCTCATAAATTGCGGCAACAATTTGCTCCTTGGATGGCAGGAGTTTTAGCTGCAAATCTGTCACGGGCACCTCACAACCTAATCACACTCTTTATGCACAGCCCACCCCTGGCGCGGCTGGCGCAAGTAAACGCGACTTTGCGCTTACCCTTCTTGAGATACTACAGCGGGTGCCCCCCAAAATGATGTCAGCGTTCCCATGACGCTAACCGGACGTGACGCAGAGCAATGCCCGCAAAGCGACATGACCAATCAAAGTTCAAGGCCTGTCCTCACAGGCTACAAATTTCAAGAAACTGTAGTTTCAATTTGAGAAATACTACGCAGCATAAAAATAAAATCAACTCTGCGGTGCGCTCTAATTCAAATTAATCGCAAGGCTAGAACATACAGATCTTTTGTTTGGCACCCTTGCTTCATTTTCCAGGTTTCCTAATTGGGTCTCCCCCAATTGGCGTGTGTGAATATACCTCTGCAATGGCGTGTGTGAATATACCTCTGCAATGGCGTGTGTGAATATACCTCTGCAATTCAGAACCGGGCCTTCACAGCCCGGCTCCAAAACCCGCCGCTTGCAGCTCGCAGGCCCCCACACCGTCTTGTGAAGAAACCTGCCGTTGCAGCACAGCTAGCCTCTAGAGCTTCAGCGCAGCGATGGCCTCTCGTATTTGCGCAGCATGGGCTTCAATGACCTCCCGCTCTGCCATCTTTCCGGGTGGGCGCAGCTTGTCCCCCTCCTGGCGTGGCAGGATGTGGAAATGCAGATGAAATACCTCCTGCCCGCCTGCCGCCTCATTGAACTGCTGCAGTGTAACCCCATCCGCAGAAAAAGCCTGCAAAACAGCTTTGCTCAACTTCTGCACCGTTTGCATCACAGCAGCCAGCTGTTCAGGGCTGGCATCTAGCACGTTGCGGCAGGGCGTTTTGGGGATAACCAGCAGATGCCCATCGGCGCGTGGCATGATATCCATAAAGGCCAGGGTATGCTCATCTTCATAAACGCGCGCTGCAGGGATTTCGCCGCGCAAAAGTTTAGCAAAGATGTTTTCGGGGTCATAGGCAGTCATTCAGCTGGCCTCCTTGGTACATTGATCTGTTTATCATTGATCTGTCATGGGTTTTGCGACCCATGGCAGCCACCGTCAAGCCTTGGGCGAATGCAACACCCCCGTCTCTACGTGATTGTCCTCGCTCTGTCGCTGTGGCTGCAAAGTTCCAGAGCAAATCAACCAGCCCCCCCAAAAAAGGAGGCTAGAAATGGAAAAAACCCTGTGAAAAACAAGTGCCCGCGACAATTAATCTTGATCCAGATCAAACTCCGCCATTGAAGGCCA
>CAJXIL010000104.1 GCA_913054455.1 uncultured Roseobacter sp. | reverse complement strand
AAGCCCGTGTGCCGCTCTATCCCGGTCGCCCCATGCGTCCCAGCGATATCGGCCCACCCGCCATCATCGATCGGAACGATCTTGTCACACTCGCCTTTCGTCGCAATGGGCTGACCATCCTGGCTGAGGGGCGCGCGCTGGGGCGTGGATCCGAAGGGGAATGGATCAAGGTTATGAACTTGGCATCACGGAGCACCGTGACCGGGCGTGTAAACGCAGACGGGTCAGTAGAGGTAAAATAATGAACATGAAATCGATTGCCACCAAACTCGCACTGACTGGCCTGGTCTTGCTAGGCGCCTGCGCCCGCATGGATCATTTGGGCAAACCGCCAACCCTGTCAGAATCTGCTGAATCGCCGGAACATGTTGCCATGCTGTGGCAGGGGCTTCCAACCGAGGTCCAGAACCAGCGCGCCGTAGACGGATCATCCCTCTGGAGCGGCTCGCAGAACTCGCTACTGGGCGACCGACGCGCGGTGAACAGAGGCGATATCCTCACTGTTGTGATCGAATTCGACGAAGAAGCCGAAATCTCCAACGGCACCAGCCGCTCCCGGTCAAGCGCCGAAAGCATGGGAGTGCCTCAGCTGTTTGGCGTGCCACAGCGGATTGATGAAAAGCTCCCAGAAGGCGCCTCCATGGCAACCGCCGTAGACCTGACTGGTGCGAGCAGCTCCAAAGGCAACGGATCGGTCAAGCGGAACGAAAAACTGGAAATGCGCGTCGCGGCAACCGTCGTGGATGTGCTGCCCAATGGTGTGCTTGCCATCAGCGGCAAGCAAGAGGTTCGGGTGAATTTCGAGCTACGTGAACTTTTGGTCTCGGGCTATGTGCGTCCCCAGGACATCAGTCGTCAGAACCAAATCACCTATGACAAGATCGCCTCTGCGCGGATCTCATACGGTGGCCGTGGTCAAATCACCGACGTGCAACAACCGCGATACGGCCAGCAAGTGCTGGACGCGATCCTACCATTCTGAGGTGACACATGATCGCTAAATTACTTCCTGTCATATTGCTGATTGTCGGAACCGGGGCTGGAATTGGGGCAGGTATCATGCTGGCCCCAGCTCCAGAGCCAAAGACAGAACAGACTGCGGGCGACATGGGCGATGACATTGATCACGCCGATGGCGAAGAGGCAGAGCACGCTGAAGAAGAGGGCGAGGACGGGCTGGGACCGGACCCAAACCGGGAATACATCAAGATCGACAACCAGTTTGTTGTCCCCGTCGTCGAGCGCGAAAACCTGTCCTCACTGGTTGTTATCGCGCTCAGCCTTGAGGTCAAAACCGGCATGAGTGACAAGGTCCATCTCTATGAGCCAAAGCTGCGCGATGCCTTCCTGCAGGTGCTGTTCGATCACGCCAATATGGGTGGTTTCCGAGGGGCCTTTACACGCTCCGACGTGTTGAACCCCCTGCGCACCGCCCTGCGAGAAGCCGCACAACGCGAGTTGGGCAAGGGTGTGTATGATGTGTTGATCGTTGAAATCTCACGCCAGGACGTCTAAACACGGATTAGAATACTGATTTTTTCACGGGCCTGCTCTCTACAGCGGGCCCGTTTCAACATTTGGGTTGTGCAACGGACTGGCTTCGCGAGAGTGCTGCCGCACTCAGAAACCCGCCCTCCCTGGGAAAAGCACTCGATGGGCTTCGTCCCATCCTACTTAGCACGCGCTTGCGTCCCAAAGCCGACATCCAGAGTGGCGCTGTGCCGCTACAATCCGCGAATTGGCTGCGGTTACGCCAATAGCCGGTCTCTCGCGTTCGTCTTATGTGATTTCTGACTGGACAGAACATTCACCTGTTCCGCCTATGCCTCCTTCGCGAGGGCAATCATCACGCGCCGGGATTTCACTTTGCGTTGAACAGGAAGCGAGCGCACTCAGAAGCAAAAACGCCATTATTTTACGGATCATATTGATTGGCCTCGCGGTCTGAATCATCGAAGAAAAATCCACCGGCACGGAACCTATGTGGCCCATCCTCGGTGTCAGGAAGGCCTCGGGCCATCGTGTCCAATTCTTCTAAAGTTTGCCTCATTCGAACTCTAAACTGTTGATCTAATTGTGCAATGGCCTTTGCCGACAAGCCCTTGTAGTGGAGGCCCATGTCATATTTTTGCCCTCCATCAACCACGTTCAAAACCGCTGTTGCCAAATGATCCCCTACATTGTCTGCAAGGTACGCCAACTGCTCGTCTGAGCCAGATGGAGGGCGATAACTCCGTGTATTAAGCCTGACACACTTTCCGATTTCGCTCACGGCACCGTTCTCAATGAGAATGTTCAAGAATGTGCGAGGATGGACATCCTTTCTGATGCTACGCGCGAGGCTCGTGAAGCTTGCCTTATCGCCTTGGATGGGAATCCCTTCGGGATCAAAGGCCGGATCATCCCACCAAAGCGCAATTATCTCAGCCAAGGGATGGCGCTTGGTGTCGGGTGGGTCTCTTTCACTACGCAAGCGCGCTATATCGCGCCGCTGTAGTCCCGTTTTGATACTGATCTTACTGTCTGTTGCTCCATCGCCATCAATGGCCTGTGCAGCTTCAACATACGCGTGACGTAAACGGCGCTCCACGACGGGAAACAACCATCCTTTTCGAACGGCAAGTCGCGCGAGCGGGGTCAAAATGGGGTCCAACCAATGCATGTGTGCTATTTACACATTTTTTGTTGACAGCGCAACCAATTATTGAAATGTGCAATTTACACACCTGAATTTCGACCTCAAACTGATAAGATGGAGTAAACCCATGAAGCACCTTGTGATCACCTGTTTTCTCGTATTTCTAGGAGCTTGCTCTGCACCAAGCTTTGTAAGCGATGCGCAGCCGGTTCCCTTTACTTCAACGACACCTGACCATTTTGAGTTGCCCGCTCGCTTCGCTTTGGCACGAGTTGTTTACGGCAGAACGCGGGCGGCAGGCGTAGAGGAAGCGAAGCTTTGGGCAGACCTGGCAAATCGCACAGAGAGCCTGGGCAGCTTTGCACCTTTAGTTGTCGCAGACTCCAGCTACGGATACTCCAGCATGAAAAACTTAGTAGAAACCGCCAGGGCACAAGGGTACAATTACTTGCTTTCGGTTCGCATGTTTCCAGGGGCGGGATCTGCTGATGTGTCCCTCTTGCATGTAGGATCAGGCGGAGTGATGGCGACTGCCCAGGCTGTATCAGCTAGTGGTGGGCAACACGGTTTCTGGGGTGGGCAGATCCGCAACCCTGCGCGATTGGAGCGCGCAACGTTGAAAATCGCACAAGCGACAGCACCGATTGTTGAAGAAATGCTGCGTGGCGCAGCTAGACGACAGAAATAGTAAACCCAATCAATAAACGGCATATTCACCATTCGTGCGAAAGGCAGCAATCAGAACTTTGGGCTCATAGCTGCGATTTGCTGCATATTCAGTAGAGGTTCGCTCCTGCAGATTTTTAATCCTCTAGTGCTCTATGCCTCAGCAGAGAATCACCACTGACCCTAAGGAAGACACACGACCTCAAAGCCCGAGCAACTGCTCCTCCAGCGACTTGGCGCGAACTGTTTTCAACCGCAGCTTTTCAGCCTTTTCCATCTCGCTGACGGCGGTTTTGCGGCCAAAGGTCTTGCGGAGGCGATCCATCGCCATCAGCTTACGCGCAGTGACCTGCGCCAGCTGCATGTTGAGGTTCCGTCGGGTGTTCAAATGCCAGCCCTGCCAAACCAGATCAGCTCCAAGAGCCCGCATCGGAATGTCGCCATCCGCTTGTTCACGGGCTTCCTGAACCTGCTGCTCCAGTTTGGTTAGCTGCCCCCGCAGCCGTGCCTCGTGATCCAGGATGGGTTTGATCTTTGCATGTTCCTTCAAATACTGCGCTTCGGTGACTGCAGCCATCTGTTTGAGCATCGCCATTTTCTGTTTCATCAGATCCCTCCTTTCGCCCGCTCGCGCATGTCTTCGGCAAAGCGAATAGCGGCCGCAACAGGTGCATAGTATTCTTCCTCAACCTCATCGCCGATCCCAATGGTGGCATAAAGCGCCCGCGCGGTTGGGGGGTCACTATGAATGGGAATGGCATTCTCATTTGCAATCCGTCGGATGGTCGCTGCAACCTCATCAACGCCCTTGGCAACGCAGATCGGCGCGGTACCAGCCCCACCATCCCATTTCAGCGCAACCGCATAATGGGTCGGGTTTACAATCACAACGCTGGCTTCGGGCACTGCAGCCATCATCTGACCGGTGGCAATCTCCATCGCTTTCTGGCGTCGCTTCCCCTTCATATGAGGGTCACCCTCGGCGTCCTTGGTCTCGTCTTGGATTTCCTTACGCGACATCATATTTTTACGCCGGTGTTCGTCGTGCTGGAAAATCGCATCCACAACCCCGATGCAGATCGAGATCAACAAGGCAATCACCAGGAATTCCATTCCCAGCTCAGCCAGCATCTTGATCACCGACGAAGCCCCCATCGCCGCCGAAGAAATCATCTCGGGCATCCGGTAGTTGAGGTAAACCCCCAAGCAGACCGAATAGAGCGCCAGCTTGAAGGCGCTTTTGCCAAACTCGAATAGGCCTGCGCGGCCAAATTTGTTCTGGGCGTTGGAAACGATCGAAAGCCGCGAAAGTTTTGGTTCGAGCTTGGTTGGCGCAAACACCAGTGCTCTTTGGCCGACAATCGACAACAGAACCAACACAAAAGGGATCAAAAACATCGGAATAAGCGGCCAAACCATAGCCGAAATCATACCGCCAACAGGCGGTGTTCCATTGCCTGAAAACAACTGTTTCGCCAGTCGGTCTGGTTGGTCGATGATGGACATCAGCACCGTCCCAAATCCGGTGATCATGTCATATCCTGCCCCGTAAAAGGCAACGACTAACCCCATATAGGCCGCCGCTACAGAGAGATCCGCTGATTTTGCAACTTCACCTTTCTCTCGTGCCTTGGCTAACTTAGAGGCCGTTGGTTCAAATGACTTGTCTGAATCGTCGTCACCGCTCATCGCAGGCCACCTCCAGGATCAGCAAAGAAGGCCATCATCTCCCGCAGCCAGACATCCAGGATCATCGGGCTGCCCACCATTAGGATGAACAATCCGCCAAAGGTGATCACCGGTGCACCAACAAAGAACACCATCAACTGGGGCATGGCGCGGTTGATCACGCCCAGCGCCAGGTTGTAGATGATGGACGTAATGAGAAAAGGCGCAGCCAGCGTGAAGGCCATATAAAAGGATCTGGAAATCCGGTGTATGCCCCATTCGGAGAATCCTGCAGCTTCGGGCAGAGCACCCACCGGAAAGATCTGATAGGAATAGATCAAGAACTCCGCCACCCGCACATGCAGCCCCATCATCACGGCAAGCGCCAGACCGGAGACCAGTAAAACACCACCAATCGCGGGCAGCGCATCCGCACCGATGTTACCCAGCACCTGCGACAAAGAGGTGGTTTGAGCCGCAATTGTCCCGGCGATCTGCAAGCCCATGATAAACAACCGCACCGACACCCCTAGGCCCAGACCAACAATGGCCTCGCTTGCCGCCAAACCGGCAAAATGCAGCGGCGTTGCCGGCTCCGGAAACAGCGGCAGGGCCGGCGCCACCACAAAGGTGAATGCGACCGCAATGGCCAGCTTTACATTCATCGGCACGTATTGCTCGCCAAAGGCCGGGAGCAAGGCGGTCATCGCACCAACCCGCAAGAAGACAACGGCAAAATGCCAGAAACTCGCCCCAAGAAACGCTCGCAGTTCAGGAGGAAAGTCCAGCAGTGTCATGCCGCCACCATGCCCACCAATGCAGGACGAGCCTCAAGACCGATTTCCTCAAAGGAGAGTACCGGATTGGTAAGACCGCGGGATTTCAAAATCGTGCGCAGATAGCGACGACGCCGGGTAGAGGTCACCACAGCCGCAAAGACACCCTGCTCTGTCACCGTGTTCAACCGTTCACTCAGACCTTCCGCCAAGCGATTGAACATATCGGGCGGCAGGGCCACATCCAGATTTCCGGCACTGGCATCTACCTGATATGTCGAGAAGGTATCCTCCCATTCTGGCGCCAATTGGATCAACGGGATCGTTCCGTCCTCACGCTTCATCTCAGCAACCAGCTGGAAGCCCAGGCGCTGGCGCACCTGCTCACAGATCAATTCTGGTTGGGTCGAGTGAATACGCGCTTCGGCAATGGCTTCCAGGA
Organism: uncultured Roseobacter sp.; assembly: GCA_913054455.1. Classification (GTDB taxonomy): domain Bacteria; phylum Pseudomonadota; class Alphaproteobacteria; order Rhodobacterales; family Rhodobacteraceae; genus Pseudophaeobacter. Next base: position 6,711 of record CAJXIL010000104.1, on the reverse strand, counting down.
TCAGCGGGATATTGCGGATCGAGACACGCTCTTCCAGCAAGAGGCGCAAAACAGAATGCAGGGTATCCAGTGGCACCTTATCGGGGACCAGATCCTCCAGCAGTTTACGGTTGGCTTCGGCGCGGAACGGATCAGAGAGTTCGCTCATTTCATTCAGCAGACGGCGCAGGGATTTGAAGGTCAGCAAGCGGGCAAAGTTCTGTTTGATAACTTCCAACAGATGCGTCGCCAGGATTTCCGGAGGGGTCACAACCGTAGCCCCGGCCAGAACCGCATCCTGTTGCTGTCCTGCATTGATCCAACGCGCAGGCGCACCATAGACGGGCTCCGTCACATCAGTTCCCGGCGGCAGGGCACCGTGATTGTCGGGCATCAAGGCCAAGACCATATCAGGATGCAACGTGCCGCGTACCTGCTCGACGCCCTGCACCTTTACCACATAGGTGCCGCGCTCTAGATCCGCTTGATCCGTGAGACGGATTTCGGGCAAGATCAGGCCAAAACTGGTGGCGATATGGGTCCGCATATTGGCGATCCGTGCGTCCAGACCAGTGCCGGCATCCAGAACCATGCTCACCAGATCCGGGGCAAATTCCAAATGCAGATCATCCAGGTCAAGGATATCGCCCAGCGCCTTGGCGGGGGTTGGATTGGCGGTTTCCTCCATCTCGTCTTCGATATCGGCCTCTTCTTGGGCCTTGAGCTTTTGCTGGATGCGAAAGGCGGCAAATCCCAAAACCGCGCCGCCAGTAACAAAGGGCAAGAAGGGCAGGCCAGGTACCAGCGCAAACATAACCATCAGGACAGCCACTGTGGCCAGCGCCGCCGGGTGCTTGCCGAACTGGTCCATCAGGGCAATATCGGTTGCTCCGGTGGCGCCGCCACGGGCCAGCAACAGCGCCGCAGCAATCGAAATGATCACAGAAGGGATCTGCGAGACAAGGCCATCACCAACCGTGAGGATCGCATAGGTTTCAAAGGCGGTAGAGACTGGCATACCATGCACCAGCACGCCCATCACCAGACCCATCACCAGGTTCAGCAGGGTGATGAGAAGACCGGCAACCGCATCGCCCTTTACGAACTTCGAGGCACCGTCCAAAGAGCCAAAGAAGGTGGTTTCCTTTTGGTCGGTTTCACGACGTTCTCTTGCAGTGGCATGGTCGATCGCGCCCGCCGCCATGTCGGCGTCAATCGCCATCTGTTTACCGGGCATCCCGTCCAGAGCAAAACGCGCGCCAACTTCAGCCATCCGCGCCGCGCCCTTGTTGATCACCATGAAGTTCACAATGAGCAAAACACCAAAGGTCACCAACCCGAGGAAGACACTGCCGCCCATGACAAACTGGGCAAAGCCTTGGATAACGTTCCCCGCAGCATCGGTGCCAGTGTGCCCCTGACCAATAATCAGTTTGGTGGAGGAGATATTCAGCGACAGACGCAACATCAGGGAGGCCAGAAGAATCGTCGGAAAGGACGAGAAATCCAAGGGCCGCTCGATGAAGAGAGTGATGGTAAAAATCAGAATGGCCAGACCAAATGAGGCGGCAAGCCCCACATCCAGAACCCAGGCAGGCATCGGCAGAATCATCATCACGATGATCGCCATCAGAGCCAGAGCCAAAAGCACGGTCGGGCTAAAGAGCTGTTGAACGGTAAATTTAGGCACGAGCATTCTCTTGTTCTGGAGCAATCAGGCTGCTGATTTCGACATGGTCATTAAGGACATGCCAAGTCCCCGCACAAAAGGCGGGGTCGCTGGCGCGGGTCGTGACTTTGGCAGGGGTGAGAATCGACACCTTTAAGGCTGCGGTCTCTTTCTCAGAGGCTGGGGAGCCACCGAAAAACGCCACTGATTGCCCCCAAAAGGCAGCAGTGCAGGGTCTAGAGTGCAAAGACCGCGACATGCGTCGGTCCAGAGTTCTGATAGCTAACGGCATTCTGCCTGTCCAATCGCGGATTAATCTAAAATCCAAGGTAGTTTCAGACAGTTGACAAAGTGTTAGCACTGACGACGAAAGGCCGCCCAGATGGACGGCCCCGCGATGAATTCTGCACAGCTTAGATAGGTCTAAATCAGAACCTTATTCTTCAGGCACCAGCCCGTTTGCCGTATCCACTCGATTAAGCAGATCCACGATATTGTCACGGGTGCCGATGCTGCTTTCGACCAGAGCACGGGCATGGGCCAGAGGTGTGAGACCTTCGGGGTCCTGGCTGGTTTTGGCGATCTGGCTGGTCACTGTTGCAACCTGCCCAAAGGGCGCCTCTTCAGCAGGAGTCATGGTCTCGACCGCTTCCATGTCCTGTGAATGCCAGAAACCACGGGCGGCTGCATTCACGTCTTCTTCCAGCATGTATTCCCCAGAGCGCGCATATTCACCGTTACGCCACAGGGCCTCGGCCCGCATCCGATTGGCTTCTGATCCGTCCAGGCCCATCAGCTCCACCAGTGCGTTATGGGGTTTGCCCAGTGCCAGCGCGGTTTCAGCCATCATCAGACGGCGCTCTTTGTTTTCCGGCTCCAGTGCCAGCTTTTGCAACAAAGACTGTGCCTGCTCTGCAAATCCCAGATCCAGCAGTCGGCGCGCCATCAACTCGGCGACTGGGCCAGCTTCGGCGGCCGTCGCTTGACCAGCGAACACAAGGCCATACTGCAGGAATGTCACGTCGTCAGAGCGTTCCGTCAACAGTGTCATAAGCGGGTCGATTACATCAGCCCGCGCAGCTGGCCCGTCACGCTGGGTGACCTGCTTCAACTCGTCAAAGGCGGCGGCAAACTGGCCCGTCAACGCCAGGGACACCGCACCAGCCTTGCGCAAGCGCGCGCCCAATTCGGTATCGCGGCTCTCCAGTTCATAGGAGGCAATCAAATCCGGGACATCCGGCGACAAGGCCTTGCGCTCATCATAGCTAAGTTCGATGAGATCAATCAAAGCCGTCGGGGCGCTTTCGGTACGCTCTGCAACCTCTTCAATCAGCTTCTCAGCAACCACTTCGGTATCGCCTTCCAGCTCCGCAATTGCGGCTTCTGCCAGATTGAGTTCTGGCACAAACTCCATGCCGGTCCGGCTGACAGAGCGCAAAATGGCCTCAGCAATATGCAAATTGCCGGACTCGGCGAACATGGAGCTGAGGCGCGGGCCAAAGTTCACCCGTAGGTGCACCGGCAATTTGGCAAAGGCTTGTTGGATCGCATCCGTATTGGCGGTTTTACGAATGTTGCCATCCGCAAGAACCGACCAAAGCGCCGTTTGTCCATGACAGCCCTGCTGACCGGAGAAGGGGTGATTGATACCAATCTCTTTACCATCCATCAGGTCTGCCATCGCCATCAAAGTGGCCTGTTGCTCGGGATCGACTCTCCCCTCCGGCAACATGGAGAGCATGCCACGGGCCTCCGCACCAAAGCCAAAATAGAGATAGAGTTTTGCGAGAGCGCGCACGCTGGCTGGATTGATGTCATCGAATTCACGCACCAAAGCACCGCGTAAGGGGCCCAGCTGATCGGCAAAGGGGCTATCATTGCCCCAGGTGTCAACGGCGAGCCGCCGATCTGGCAAGCAGTGGTCATCGAGATTGGATTCGGCAACGGAGCGCGCAATCAACCCGGTCTCCCGGTCGATGGCTGATGTTACGGAAATATTGTCCAGCGGGTTCAACGGTCGATCCGCCCGGCCCAGCAGCTCTAGTGGCCGACTGCCGTCGGCCTCGCCCGATTGCGCCACATCCAAAAGTCCCTGGTTTGCGGCCCGACCAATCTGTTGCAGCAGGCGCTGTTCCGAGGCATTCACAGCTGCAGCGCGAGCCGTTTCATTCATATCGAGGAGCAAATTCATTTCAGGCAGCTCATTCGATTCTTCCGCAGCTTCCTGCTCTGGCATCTCGTCTTTTTGCGCGATTTCGGTGCTGTCAGTTGTTGGGTTAAGGCCCAGATCCGCCTGCAACCCTGCCGCAAGAACCGCAGCCCCGCGCGATCCTACGGGCTCTGGCTCGACCAGACGTGCAGATTCAGCTGCCAGTTCCTGTGTTGTTTTCTCAGGTTCGGGCTCTGGCTCGACCTGTTGTCTGGCGACACGCCCCCCCTGATCCGCATTGATCGCAGATTTCAGGCTCAGCGCTAGGCGAGCATCTGCAATAGCCCCCTGGGACAGGTTGAACCGGTATCCCGGTGTCGCCGGAGCAACGGATGGCTCTGTCGCAGCAGTCTCTACCGGTGCGCCAAGTGTCAGATTGCCAAAATTGCCCTGTATGGGATTGGCAGGTGCAGTCGCGATGCGATTGTCGGTGATGTCGACGACCAAGTATCCATCGCTCTGCAGATAGGATTGGATTTCACACTCGCAGCCCAATTCCATCCTTAGGGGCTGGCCGGGACCGCTTTGTGTCAGGCGCTGCAACCGGTCTCGGGGAATCAAATCCCAAACCTGCGAGGTGTCAAATACAGCAGTAGACGAATTAATTTTTAAGCTTGCGGTACGCCCGGATTGGTTGAGGGTCCATTGAGCCCCATCAGGCAGGCGCATGACCAGGCGCGAGAAACCATCATGCTCGCCGGAGCGGGCGACGATGGTCTCAGCCTGGGCAGAGGAGCCCGCCGCCAACGTTGTGGCGGCTATCGCAAATGCGCGCCAAATCATGCTGCGTCCTGTTTTACCGATCTAAGAGCTTCTTCCAGTTCAGAGAAACCGGGGCGGATATGCGAAGGCGTGTTCTGGCGGCCAACTTCGATGCAGATGGCAGCCGCGTGGTTATGCAGGTTCGCAACCAGCACTTCGCGGATCAATTTGTAAAAATGTGAGTCTTCCTCGGTGATGGTTTTCACCTTGTCGGCAAAGGGACCAACAAGACCATAGGCCAGAAAAACGCCCAAGAATGTCCCAACAAGCGCACCACCAATCATCTTACCCAGAACTTCTGGTGGCTGATCGATCGAGGCCATGGTTTTGATAACACCCAAAACCGCCGCAACAATCCCAAGGGCTGGCAGACCGTCTGCCATGGTTTGCAGGGCGTGGCTGGAATGCAGGGCATGGTGGTGATTGGCCTCCATCCGCTTTTCCAGCACTTCTTCGACCTGATGCGGGTCATCATAGTTCATCGAAGCCGAGCGCATGGTGTCACAGATCAGGTTCACCGCTTCACTATCGGCCAGAATTTTTGGGTATTTATTGAATACGGAGGAGTTTTCCGGGTCCTCGATATGCTGTTCCACCTCAACCGGGTTGGCCCGGGCAATACGGATCAGCGAGAACAAAAGGCACAGGAGATCCCGGTAATCATCGGACTTCCACTTGGCGCCTTTGAAAACTTTCCCAAGGTCTTTGAGCGTATGTTTGATACCGCCCATATCGTTACTGATCAGGAAGGCGCCAACGGCAGCACCACCAATCATCATCATTTCAAAGGGAAGCGATTTTAGAATAATCCCCATCTTGCCGCCGGCCAGTAGATACCCACCGAACACCATGACAAAAATTACCAGGATGCCTGCTATTCCGACCATTGGGTCACTCCAAATTTCGTTGCTTTATCTGAACTTAGGCGAGTCGGATTAAGAAAGCCTGAGCGCGAGCCCCAAGTTACTCCTTGGGAACTCCACTATTGCGACCAGCCATGACAACGCTGATTGTATAGGCCGCTTCCGGGCTCAGACCGGCCATAATGCCAGCGGCAGCCTCGGGTCGCATACGCGCCAGGAAACCGGCTGCAAAATTGGGATCCATCTCTTCAAACAGAGCCGCAGATTCTTTTGGCTTCATCTGTTCATAAACCGTGGTCAGGCGGTCAACATCGGCCTCAGTCGCGCCGTCGGCCAATGCCAGTGTCGTGCGCAGCTCTTCCTCAGCCAGTTCCAAAGCCGCCAGCTTCCGGTCAATTGCCTCATCAGCGATTCCCAGGGCTTTCATGCGGTCTTCAATTTCCGCCTCACGGGCCTCCAGCGCCGCTTCGCGCTCCTTAAAGGCCGCCAGCATCGCTTGCAGTTCAGCAGAAGACGGCATGCCCTCGCTCTGCATCTGGCCAGCGTGGCTGGGAGACTCGTCTTTGCCATTTTGCAGATTTGAGACTTCCCGCGCGATTGCCGGGCCGGCCTCCATGCCGAGACGAACCAGCGCGGAGCCGATCAACAGAAAGGATAGCATGAACAGGGCACTGCTGCGGCTGCGGCCTGGCTTCTTTTCTTTTTTCACCTTTGGCTTTTTTGCAGTCATCACGCCACCCGATTCTTATCGCGGTTGTGGCGCACGAACATAACGCCGGCCGATTTGTTAGGGTCTTCTGCCTGCGCCTCTACCGGCGCCTCTTGGGTTGCCTCGGTCTCATAGGCGACCGCCAGGGCATCGCTTTCTTCCGCCTGAGCGGCTGAGACGCGTTGCTTCTGCGGTGCTGGGGCCGTTGCCTCAGGCATGTCATGCATCGAGGCCATCATCAGTTCCAGCCGCTGCGCCACCGATTCGGCCCGCCCAGTCAGCTGGTCCAGCGCCTGGGTAGATCCCTCAGTGACTTGCCGAGCTGAGGCAAAAGATTTATTCAAATCATCTACTTGCGAGGAAAGTACGGCAACGGCTCCGCCGACGCCTTTTTCCAGGTCATTGAACCGTTTCAGTCGGCGCGAAAGCACCAAGCAATAAAATCCGGCCCCAAGGGCCCCCGCCGCAAGCAGGATATCAGCAATAAGGTCCATCCCGTTCTCCTAGTTCAGTACGAATT
>CAJXIL010000103.1 GCA_913054455.1 uncultured Roseobacter sp. | reverse complement strand
TGGATCAAACTGAGGGGACCGTGCAGATGGATGCTCAATGGGATGATATGAAAGTATTTTTGGCGGTAGCCCGCGAGGCCAGCCTGTCTGGCGCCGGGCGTATCTTAAAAATGGATCCCGCCACTGTTGGCCGTCGTATTGCGCGTTTTGAAGCTGCATTGGAAACCCCGCTTTTTGTCAAATCCCCTCAGGGCTACGCGCTTAGCGCGGCAGGGGACCGGCTTTTGGTTCATGCAGAGGCGGCGGAGCAAGCCATGCGGGCCGGGGCCGAGGCCCTTACTGGACCCAGTGATACCCTGTCTGGGCAGATCCGAATTGGGGCGCCGGATGGCAGTGCCAATTACATTCTGCCGCAGGTCTGCGCCCAGATCTGTGAGGAGCACCCGGATCTGGATATCCAGATCGTGGCCTTGCCCAGGGTGATCAACCTCAGCCGTCGTGAAGCAGATATGGCGGTCACGGTAAGTGCGCCCACTGCCGGGCAGCTCTTGGTCCAGAAACTGACGGATTACAAGTTACACATGGTGGGCTCGCACCACTATCTGCGCAAACATCCCCCGATCAAAAAGCTCGAAGACCTCAAAGGGCATAAAATGATCGGTTATATTCCAGACATGATCTTTGATCAGGAGCTGGATTACATCAGCAATCTCGGGATCGAGCGGGTGGCGCTGGCCTCCAATTCCGTCTCGGTACAGATTAAACTGGCGGCTCAGGGTACGGCGCTTTGTGTGGCGCATGACTTCTCGCTTCCTGCGCATCGGATGCTGCGCAAAGTACTCACAGATAAGATCAGCCTGACGCGCAGTTTCTATCTGGTGCGCCACCAAGGCGACCAGCGCAGCGAACGGCTCAACCGCTTTGCTCAGGCCCTGACTAAGGGCATTCGCGACGAGGTGGCCCGGTTGGAGGCCTTGACTTGACGCGGCGTTGCGGCAACGCTTGGTAACACGCAATAAAATTACCAAAGGAGCGCATATGCTGGTTCAATTGATTCTGAAATCCAAGGCGGGTGCCGCAGTTGTGACCGTGGCCCCAGATGCGTCCGTTGCCGATGCAGCAGCTCTGCTTTCGGACAAGGGGATCGGTACGGTGGTGGTCTCTTCGGACGGTCAAACCGCTGATGGTATCCTGTCAGAGCGCGATATTGTGCGGGAGTTGGGAACCAGCGGTTCGGGGTGCCTGCAAAAACCGGTGAGCGCCTATATGACAACCAAACTCGTTACCTGCTCCAGCCAGTCCAATGTGGAAGATATTCTGAAGCAGATGACAGAGGGACGTTTCCGGCACATGCCTGTGGTCGAAGACGGCAAGATGGTTGGCTTGGTCTCGCTTGGTGATGTGGTCAAGGCGCAGCTGGCCGAAATTGCCATGGAAAAAGACGCACTGGCAGGCATGATCATGGGGCACTGACCCCTCTGCTTACCTGATCGACTGAGGTCTTGCCTTGTTGGTCACTGCGTGAAAATCGCGCTAGAACCACAGGGGCAGGGCCTTTGGCCCTCAGTCGTCCGGGGAACGCGACCAGATGACGCGCGGGAACAAGCTGTTGCGTATTTTCCCCCTCTTGCATCCGCAGAGGTTAAGATGTTTGGTCCCTACGAGATTTTAGTTTGAAACAGGACCATGGCAGGAGAGTCCTATGCGTATCGGCTTGTATCCAGGGACATTTGACCCGATCACTTTGGGTCACATTGACATCATTCGCCGGGCCAGTGCACTGGTGGACAAATTGGTCATCGGGGTCGCCATTAATCGCGACAAGGGGCCGATGTTTTCGCTGGAAGAGCGCGTAGCCATGATCGAGGCAGAATGCGCCAAGCTGACGGAACAAACCGGCACTGAAATTGTGGTGCATCCCTTTGAAAACCTGTTGATCAATTGTGCCCATGATGTTGGTGCTCAGATCATCGTGCGCGGGCTGCGGGCAGTGGCTGATTTTGAGTATGAATATCAAATGGTTGGAATGAACCGGGTGCTGGACAGCTCAGTCGAGACGGTGTTTTTGATGGCCGAGGCGCGGCATCAGGCGATTGCCTCAAAATTGGTCAAGGAAATCGCCCGTTTGGACGGGGATGTCTCCAGCTTTGTAACGCCGCGGGTCTTAGAGGAGCTGCGCAAACGGCTTGGCAAGACCTGAGGGGCACGTTTCCGGCAATGCAATGCAGAGAGGCGCGGGGCTGAATAGGCTCGCGCCTTTTTTGTGTCGTAGAGTGCAAGCGGGTATGGATCTTGGCATCAGCTAGCGCCAGAAAGCGACCCAATCGATCAGTTCAAACAGTTTTTTGGCCAAAAACAACAGGTTGTCTCCACCAGTGAGGAAGGCATCTGCGAGAACTCCAAAAGTTAGGAGAAGGCCAAGCCAGGTGGCAATTTTTGGTGTCATGGGGCCTCGTAAAGAATAAACACCCGCTCAGATATGCCTGAGCGGGTGAAAAATCTCAAGAGTGACTTGCTCTTAGCTCAAAGGCTGGAGACGGCTAGCACATTGGTGGCGAAGGCGTCGGGCTTAGCCCAGACGTCCCATGGCAACGGCCACATCGGCCATGCGCACGGAAAAGCCCCATTCGTTGTCATACCAGGCCAGAACGCGCACCATGCGATCTTCAACCACGCGGGTTTGGTCGGGGGCAAAGATCGAGCTCTCGGAAGAGTGGTTGAAATCGGTGGAGACCAGCGGCGCGGGCTCATACCCCAATACACCTTTCATGGGGCCTGCAGCGGCCTCCTGCATGGCGGCGTTGATCTGATCTGTCGTCACATCACGGCTGGCGCGGAAGGTGAGATCCACTGCCGATACATTGGGTGTCGGCACGCGAATGGCAGAGCCATCCAAACGACCCTTGAGGTTGGGCAGCACCTCACCCAGGGCTTTGGCTGCGCCTGTAGAGGTGGGGATCATCGACATGGCCGCAGCGCGGGCACGGTAGAGGTCGTCGTGGCGGCGGTCGAGCGTTGGCTGATCGCCAGTATAAGCATGGATAGTGGTCATGATGCCATGTTCGATGCCAAAGGCCTCATCCAGCACCTTGGCCAGGGGGGCCAGGCAGTTGGTGGTGCAGGACCCATTAGAGATCATAGTGTGCGAGGCTTTGAGCTCACCGTCATTGACGCCAAAGACGATGGTCTTGTCGACGTTTTTACCAGGGGCTGACAACAGTACTTTCTTGGCGCCTCGCTCCAGATGGGCCTTGGCTTTTTCACCGTCGTTGAACTTGCCGGTGCATTCCAGAACCACGTCGCAGCCGGACCAGTCTAGCTCTTCCATCTTATAGGTCGAATACATCTGCATATCGCCACGGCCTAGGTTCATGGTGCCTTCGCCGGTGGTGACTTCGCCGGGGAAACGCCCGTGCACGGAGTCGTACTTGATCAAATGGGCTGCGGTGTCCAGCGGCCCGGTCGCGTTTACTTTGATGACTTCGATATCATCGCGCCCAGAGGCGGCAATGTGTGACAGGGTGCAGCGGCCAATGCGGCCAAAACCGTTAATCCCGACTTTGATGGTCATAAGCTTTTCTCCAGGCGAGCCAATCTTGGTGACGCATATAGACCTCATTGGTTTCCTGCTAAAGGGGCAATAATGGCGAAAACACAGTATGTTAGCGCAAAACTGTGCCGGTGGCGTTAACGGTTTTGACCGGTGGCGTTAACGGAGTTCGTCAAATTGTACCCGGTTGCGCTAACGCTTGTCACAGCGCGCAGATAGGGTAGGTTGCAGGGAAATTACTGCCGGGATTAAGGGTGTTTAAGATGAGCGGATTGCTGGCTTTACTGGATGACGTGGCAGGCATTGCCAAAGTTGCAGCGGCCTCTGTCGATGATGTGGCAGCGGCGGCGGGTAAGGCGGGGGCCAAGACCGCCGGTGTGATCATTGACGATGCGGCGGTGACGCCAAAATATGTCCAGGGGTTCGACCCCGCCCGTGAATTGCCCATCATCTGGCGCATCACGCGCGGGTCGCTGTTCAACAAGATCATCCTCCTGTTACCGGTGGCGATGCTGCTGGCCAATTTTGCCCCCTGGGCCATCACACCGCTTTTGATGCTCGGCGGCAGCTACCTGTGTTTTGAAGGCGCGGAAAAGATATTTCATGTGCTGTTTCCCCATGGCAGCCATGAAATCGAGGAAGATATGGAGGATAAGGACCCTAGCCATCTGGAGGAGCAAAAGATCAAGGGCGCCATCAAGACTGACTTTATTCTTTCGGCTGAGATCATGACCATCGCGCTGTCTGCAATCGAGGTTCCCAATGTCTGGATGCAGGCGGCAACGCTCGCGGTCGTGGGCATTGGGGTGACCGTGGCGGTCTATGGTTCGGTGGCGCTGATCGTCAAGATGGACGATGTGGGCCTGTTCCTGGCCAACAGGGCACCGACCCCCGTCGGGCGTGGCCTGGGCCGGGGATTGGTGAAGTTTATGCCCGTGCTGATGTGGCTGTTGTCAGTTGTGGGCACCGCCGCGATGCTTTGGGTTGGTGGATCCATCATCATCCACGGGCTGGAGGTTCTGGGCTTTGGCTGGCTCGGACATCACATCCACGATCTGGCCTATGCAGCAGGCCACGCGGTACCCGCAGCCTGGACCGGATTTGTCGAGTGGAGCGCCAAGGCCACCATGGACGGCATTTTTGGGGTGGCTTGGGGATTGGTGCTAATCCCGGTGGCGACCAAGGTGATCGGGCCGGTGTGGAAAGCCGCGACTGAGTAGCTTTAGAATTGAGCCTATATGGTTTCATTGCGCAGTACGGTCAGCTGCTGCCAATATACGGGCGTCAAATTATCGCTCTGTTTTGGCCTAATTCTGCAAATCTCAAGGGTAGGTTAGAGTGAAGAGCGTAAAACACAATCAAGTTCTGAGACATTATGGTGATACGGATTTTATAACAGGCCTCAGAGCCATAGCTGCGACCATGGTCGTCATTATACATACTGGTGCATTTTTGGGTTGGGGTGAGATCGGCGCAGCTATGACCAGTGTCGGAAAGTATGGTGTCGATATATTCTTTGTGATTTCAGGGTTCACAATCGCCAAAACGTTCGGTGACGCAAACAGTTATCGTCCGTATTTAATTCGACGCTTGATGCGTATTCTGCCGCTGTATTATCTTATTATCACAATGGCAGTACTGATAATTTATGCGGGATTCATCAGCCCGTCCTCTTGGATGGAAGAGCTGAATTCTGCTCCCGATTTGTATAACTGGCTGTTGCATCTGAGCATGTTTAGTTTTCTGGATTTCCGCATTACGAATTCGCTTCTAGGAGTGGAGTGGACAATTTCCGTCGAGGTTTTCTGGTATCTCGTCCTGCCGCCCTTTCTGTTTATGGCCCGAACATTAAAAGGAACCTTTGCAGTTTCTCTTGTTCTCTTGGTTGCGACTGCTTTTCTAACATATCTCTCGAAAAAGATTTTCGGGACCAGTCTGCCGGTTAAATGGACGCCGATTGCACATGGCCATTTGTTTTTCTTTGGGGCTTGGGCCTACTTTTTCCGCATACGTTCCAAAGATCAAATTGTAAAGTATGAGGGTCTTTTGATTTTGACCGCTTTGATCTTGTTCGGGCTACCGTTTGTTTTGAAATTTGGCGGTCGAGGTGAAGCTCTCGCTATTGCCACCATAATCTTGCTTGCAGTGTTGAAAAAACAGAATTGTCCTAATATTTGTGGCGTTCTTTCAGTAAAGCCAATGCTGTTTCTAGGTTCCATTAGCTATAGTATCTATTTGATTCATCCATTGGTCATTGCGGGACTGGAGCAGATTGGCCTTGTTAAAAGTCTCACAGGGATAACGTGGTTTTTGCTTGTGTTTTTGACGGTGGTTGTGATTTCGTTTTTTAGCTACATGGTGATTGAGAGGCCGACCAATAACCTGGGGCGAGCATTGGCAGGCGGTTTGAGCTCCAAAAAAACACAAAATAATGCAGCAGCATCCTCGCGAGACACCCAGTAAAAGAAAGACTGACCTCGAAATCGAAATCTGGCGTGAATGTCCTGTAGTCGTATTTGGCAAAAAAAAGGGCGCTATTAGCGCCCTTTACTTTCTCGATTGAAGGAGGGATTAGCCCAGCAGTTCTTTCACCTTGGCAATGGTGGCCTCGGCGGTGATGCCGAACTTTTCGAACAATTCACCTGCTGGTGCAGAGGCGCCAAAGCGGTCCATGCCGATGAAACCAGCCTTTTTGTCCTGGCCGCGCTCACCCATCAACCAGCGATCCCAGCCACCGGCGCGCATGGCGGCCTCGATGCCGACCCGTACGGGGCCTGCAGGCAGGACCTTGCGGCGGTAGGCTTCGTCCTGGGCGGCAAACAGCTCCATGCAGGGCATGGAAACCACGCGGGTGCCGATGCCTTCCGCTTCCAGCTTGGCCTTGGCCTCCATCGCCAGTGATACCTCAGAACCGGTGGCGATCAGGATGGCCTGACGCTTGCCCTCGGCCTCGGCCAGCACATACGCGCCTTTGGAAGTGAGGTTGCTCAGCTTGTGCTCGGTGCGCAGCGTAGGCAGGTTCTGACGGGTCAGGGTCATCACCGAAGGGGTTTCCTTCTCGGTGAGGGCCACTTCCCAGGCCTCAGCCGCCTCAACCGCATCCGCGGGACGGAACACATAGGTATTAGGCGTGGCGCGGCAGATCGCCAGATGCTCAACTGGCTGGTGGGTTGGGCCATCTTCGCCAACGCCGATGCTGTCGTGGGTCATCACAAAGACTGTCGGGATCTTGGACAGCGCCGCCAGACGCATGGCGGGGCGGGCATAGTCGGTGAAGCAGAAGAAGGTGCCGCCATAGGCGCGGATACCGCCGTGCAGCACCATGCCGTTCATCGCAGCGGCCATACCGTGCTCACGGATGCCCCAGTAGACATAGCGGCCCTTGCGGTTATCGGTGTCAAAGACACCCAGATCACCTGTTTTGGTATTGTTGGAGCCGGTGAGATCAGCCGAGCCACCGACGGTTTCCGGCATGATCGGGTTGATCACGGCCAGGGCCATCTCGGAGGCCTTGCGGGTGGCAACCTTGGGCTGCTCCTCGGAGACCTGCTTTTTCAGCGCCTTGATGGTGGCAGACAGCTTCTTGGGGGCCTCCAGCGCATAGGCGCGGTTGAAACGATCCTGTTTCTGCTGCGAGGTTTCGGCAAAGCGGGCCTCCCAGGCGGCACGCTCATCAGCGCCACGGGAGCCGATTGCTTCCCATTGGGATTTGATGTCGGCGGGCACTTCAAAGGGGCCGGTGGTCCAGCCATAGGCCGCTTTGGCGGCGGCCATCTGATCCGCATCGGTCAACGCACCGTGGCCTTTGGAGGTGTCCTGTGCGGCATGGCCCAGGGCGATATGGGTTTTGCAGGCAATCATCGAAGGTTTCTTCGATTTCTTGGCCGCAGTCAGCGCCTCGTCGATGGCCACGGGATCATGACCGTCGATCTCGATCACCTGCCAGCCAGAGGCGCGGAAGCGCTGCACCTGGTTGGTGCGATCCGACAGCTCAACCGTGCCGTCGATGGTGATGTTGTTGTTGTCCCACAGAACAATCAATTTGCCGAGCGAATGGCGACCAGCCAGGCCGATGGCCTCTTGGCTGATGCCTTCCATCAGGCAGCCGTCGCCAGCGATGACATAGGTGTGGTGATCGACAACCTTGCGGCCATACTGGGCGCGCTGCATTTCTTCTGCCATGGCAAAGCCCACAGCGTTGGAAATGCCCTGACCCAGGGGGCCAGTGGTGGTTTCAACCGCGTCGAGCAGGAAGTTTTCCGGATGACCCGCTGTCAGCGCGCCCATCTGGCGGAAGTTTTTAATCTGATCCAGCGTCACCTGTTTGTCACCACAGAGGTACAAAAGGGAATAGATCAGCATAGAGCCGTGACCGGCCGAGAGGATGAAGCGATCGCGGTCAGGCCATTGGGGCGCGGCGGCATCAAACTTCAGGTGCTTTTCAAACAGCACGGTGGCAACATCGGCCATGCCGATGGGCATGCCGGTGTGGCCGGAATTGGCGGCGGCGACGGCGTCAAGGGCAAGCGCGCGAATTGCGGCGGCTTTGTTCCAATGATCGGGATTAGCGGTGCGCAGGGCTGTCAGATCCACTGAAGTTTTCCTTTGGGTTACCAGTCTGGTCTGCCGCTCAATAGCAGTGACAGCCCAAAGATCAAGCTTTCTGCGCCATTCCCTGCCGGTAGGACGAAGTCAGGGCTGCAAGTGCTTGAAAGCAAAGAGGGGGTGTTTTACTCCTGACTTCGTTAAACTGTTGGTAATTCGGTTGAGGCAAAGCGATTCGCGCATGCTACAAACAAATGCCGGACGAAACAGGGCGACAGGCGCCAGCAGAGCTGATGAGGGGTGAGTGACAGGCATGACGCAGATCGAAGAGTTGCAGGGTCGTATTCTGGCCGCCATGGAGCGGATCGGCACTGGGGTCGAAAAGCTTGAACAGTCCCGTGCCCAGGCGCAAGAAGAGGCGCGGGCGGCGGCCGACCATTCTGATCTGGAGCGCGCTCTGGATGAAGAGAAGACTGCCAATGCGCAGCTTGAAGAACGGGTTAAGGTCCTTCATGGCCGTCTTCAGGAGGCAGCGAGCCCCGCGACAAACAGCGGTGAGATGGAGGCTCTACAGGCCGAGTTGGAGCTGTTGCGTAATGAGGTTGGCAATACCGATGAAAAGGATGCTCTGAAGCTGGAAGTGACCCGGCTGAAAGGCGCGCTGGAAAGCGCGGGCAATGGGTTGGCCGCTGAGAAGGAAGCGCTGGAAACTGAACTGGCTGACGTCAAGCTTACCAATCAGCAATTGATGTCTCAAATCGAAGAGGTCTCTGGGGAGGCCGCTGGTGATCTTGGCTCTGCGGTTGATCAGGCGGCGCTAGAGGCTGAGATCAATGCGTTGAAGGCCCAGCTCGCCGAGGCGCAGGCCGCGGCGGCTATTGTGCCACAGGATCACGAGTTCCAGGCTCAGCTCGACGAGCTGCGCCAGGCCAATAGCGCATTACACAGCACCAATGAGGCGCTGCGCACGGCCCAGGCCGAGGAACAGGCCCAGGTCAATGCTGTGCTGGCCAAGCTGGAGCCGCTCCTGGCCAATGCGCAGGATTTGCCTGCCCAAAATCTGCCTGAAGGGGAGGAAGTCTGATGCCAGAAGTGACCATTCATATCGGTGGCCGTGGCTTTGAAGTCTCCTGCCAGCTGGGCGAAGAAAGCTATCTGCACTCCGCTGCCAAGATGCTGGATGATGAGGCGCAGGTGCTGTCAGACCAGATCGGACGGATGCCAGAGGCGCGGATGCTGTTGATGGCGGGCCTGATGTTGGCCGATAAAACCGCAGCCGTTGAGGATCGCATCAAAGAGGTGGAGGCCGAGTTGGCCGAACGCACGGCTGAGCTGGAGACCTTGAAAAACACCCCAGCCCCCGAGCCTGAGCGCATTGAGGTGCCAGTCGTGCCCCCGCAGGTGCCGGAAACGCTGGCTGAATTGGCCGCACGGGCCGAATCTTTGGCGCAGCAGCTGGAAGAAAAATCGGCCGCTGAATAAGGGTAGCCAGGCGCCTACACATAGCTTTAAACAAAAACCCCCTTCTGGTCGGGACCGGAAGGGGGTTTTTTCGCTGAGTATCCGGTAACTGCTTTGCAGCCGCCTGGGTGGCAGGCGTTTAGCCGTTTGCTTCGCGGATCTTGTCTGCAGCCTCTTTGTCAAAGGCGATCTCATTATCGGCAAACATGCCGTCCAGCTCACCCGAAAGGGTCATCTCGGTGATGATGTCGCAACCTCCA
Organism: uncultured Roseobacter sp.; assembly: GCA_913054455.1. Taxonomy (GTDB): domain Bacteria; phylum Pseudomonadota; class Alphaproteobacteria; order Rhodobacterales; family Rhodobacteraceae; genus Pseudophaeobacter. Next base: position 3,162 of record CAJXIL010000103.1, on the reverse strand, counting down.
ACAAATTCACCCTTGATATAGAGCTGCGGGATGGTCGGCCAATCGGAATACTCCTTGATGCCGGCGCGAATTTCTTCGTCTGCCAGAACATTCACATCCGCGTAGTCGACGCCGATGTAGTTCAGCACGCCAGCCACACGCGAGGAGAAGCCACACTGCGGCATCTCCTTGTTGCCCTTCATGAAGAGCACAACGTCATTGGCTTTTACGGTTTCATCGATGCGGGTCTGTGCGTCGCTCATGTGTCTTTTCCTTCTGTCGTCGCTGCCGGTCACTGTAGTGTTTCGATATAGGGGAGAAGCTTTTGGAAAGTAAGCCCCGCAAATCGGGCCTTTGTCGAAGTGATTGAGCTTAGAAGCGGTTCAAGTATTTTTTAAAGTTTCGCACATTCATCTCAGTCATGCGCTCTTCCTTTTCCAGCTCCAGCTCTGCCTCAAGTTCTGGGTGGTTACCATCCAGAGGCACAAAAGGCATTTGCCTTTTCGACGGCTTGTCTTTGCGCTTCAAGAACAACAAGGCTCCCATAACCACAGCGGGCCAAAGCAGAAGGCATCCGCTAACAATCCAAACGAGATGGTTCGTTGCAAACTGGATCATCTGTTCAGTCCCGAGACCCCCATTGGTTCAATTCTTGGAGCCGCTTGTTTTCCTTCTGAACTTTCTCGACCAGCTCACGGTCGACCGCTTCGAGGCCAAGCTCTGGTTTCTTGGGGTGCTTTGTTGCCCTTTGTCCTGGCTGCCTTTTAGCCAGTGGACGATGCCGCCTTGGTTTCGACGTGTCGTGCACAACCACTGCAACAATCAGGGCGGCAAAAGCGCCTAGGATGATCCATCCTGTTAGCGTCATTCAGGCGCCTTGGTGGTCAGGGCCAGGGCGTGCAGTTCCCCGTTGGAGCCATCCATCTTACCCTTTAGGGCGGCATAGACGGCGCGCTGTTGCTGTACCCGGTTTTTGCCGCGAAAGCTCTCATCTATCACCATGGCGGACATATGCACGCCGTCGTGGCCTGCCACCTGGATTTCCGCATCTGGGAAGGTCTGGCGCAGGAGGTCTTCGATTTCTTGGGCTTGCATTGGCATTGGGGCTATCCTTGGTATTGGTCGTGATTGGAACTTAGGGGGACCATAGGGGCAGTGCAAGCACTCAAGCGGTTTAGCATAGCACCAGCGCTGGCCTGTACCCGTCGTTAAAAATGCAAAAGACGCGCAAATAATGCGCGCCTTTGTGTCGATTTCAGAAGCTCTGGCCCTAGGCCACTGCAGCAGCAAAGCCCGAGCGGAAGACCTCTTGTAATTCAGCCAGTGGTGCCTCTGAGCCGCCGATTTTTACGCTGTCGCCAGTAAAGCGGCCAACGGTTGTTAGCGTTACACCTGCCTGGCCTGCGGCCAGCATCAGACCTTCGGCCTGGTCAAAGTTGCAGGCAACCAGGTAGCGGGCCTGATCCTCACCAAACAGACCGGGAGTGTCGGCAACGTCGATCTGAACGCCAACGCCACCTTCATCGGCCAGCTCAAACGCTGCCAAAGCCAGGCCGCCATCGCTGAGATCGGTACAGGCCTTGATCAGCTCACGGTTGGCCCGGATGAATTCGCCATTGCGTTTTTCTGCCTCAAGATCCACCGCTGGGGCGTCGCCATCTTCGCGATTAAAGACCTCTGCCAGCAGGGCGGACTGGCCCAGATGGCCCTGGGTTTCACCGATCAACAGGGCGATATGACCGTCGCGGGCCTCGCCGGTTATGGCCTCTTCACCCGCTGCAATCAGGCCAACAGCGCCAATTGTAGGGGTCGGCAGGATGCCCTGACCGTCGGTTTCATTGTAGAGCGAGACATTGCCCGACACGATGGGCATATCCAGCGCGGCAACGGCTTCGCCGATGCCTTGGATGGCGCCCACAAACTGGCCCATGATTTCTGGCTTTTCCGGGTTGCCAAAGTTCAGGTTGTCCGTTGTCGCCAGGGGCTTGGCACCCACGGCTGTCAGGTTGCGATAGGCCTCTGCAACCGCTTGCTTACCGCCCTCAACCGGGTTGGCCTTGACGTAGCGCGGGGTCACATCCGAGGTGAACGCCAGGCTCTTTTCGGTGCCGTGTACGCGAATGATGCCAGAACCAACACCGGGCCGACGGGCTGTGTCGCCCATGACGGTGGTGTCATATTGCTCATAGACCCACTGTTTGCCTGCGTAGTTGGGCGAGTTAAGCAGTGCCTTCAAACCATCAATGGGATCAATTGTCGGCACATCGGCATCGGTCAGGGGCTCTGCCGCAGGGGTAGCAACCCAGGGCCGATCATATTCGGGCGCAGTGGAGGCCAGCTTGGACAGCACCAGATCTGCTTTGACTTCGCCATTGTGCAGGATGAGGAAGCGGTCCTCGGAGATGGTCTCACCCACGATGGCAAAATCCAGGTCCCATTTGTCAAATACCGCGCGGGCTTCGGCCTCTTTTTCAGGCTTCAGCACCATCAGCATACGTTCCTGGCTTTCCGAGAGCATCATCTCGTAGGCGGTCATGTTTTCTTCGCGCTGGGGCACGTCTTCGAGATTCAGTTTGATCCCCAGCTTGCCTTTGTCGCCCATTTCCACCGCAGAACAGGTGAGACCAGCGGCCCCCATATCCTGGATCGAAATCACCGCACCTGTCTGCATCAGCTCAAGCGTGGCCTCCATCAGGCGTTTCTCGGTAAAGGGGTCGCCAACCTGAACGGTGGGGCGCTTTTCCTCGATGGTGTCGTCAAATTCGGCTGAGGCCATGGTCGCGCCACCAACGCCGTCACGACCGGTTTTGGCACCCAGGTAGACCACAGGCATGCCAACGCCCGAAGCAGCGGAGTAGAAGATGCCATCGGTTTTTGCCAAGCCCGCCGCAAAGGCGTTGACCAGGCAGTTGCCATTGTAGGCTGGGTGGAAGCGGACTTCGCCGCCAACGCAGGGCACGCCAAAGCAGTTTCCATAACCGCCGATGCCCTCAACCACGCCATTGACCAGCTGGCGGGTCTTGTGGTGGGCGGGCTCACCAAAGGAGAGCGAGTTCATCGAGGCAACGGGGCGTGCGCCCATTGTGAAGACATCGCGCAGGATGCCGCCGACACCGGTGGCCGCACCTTGGTAGGGTTCGATATAAGAGGGGTGGTTGTGGCTTTCCATTTTGAAAACCACGG
>CAJXIL010000102.1 GCA_913054455.1 uncultured Roseobacter sp. | reverse complement strand
AACTCCAAATACCCGCAACACCTAAATTACAAAAATCACACCTTTTTTCGAGAAATGCTGGAAAAGAGGGCGGATTCATTTGGTTGATCTAGAATACGCCCCATAGCACCGGTCAGACTTCAACCCTCGCATGATTAAAAATGACATATTCACAGCCTGAACATGATCTGAGTTTGCTTCCCGGAAGCTCTCTGGAAAGAATAGCCTTAGAACCTATACGATCAGGCTCAACAGAGGCGACTTTACCTGTCCTTGTCCTGCTGAATCTCACCTATTTCGCGGCACACCCAGAGCGCCCTGTCAATTTGAGAGCTCGGACAGGCACGCCGTTGAGGGCAGCATTACCACTGATGGGATCAATCCGAGAATCATCGGTCAAATCATTGATTGAGACAGTCTGCACCTTAGTCGCTGCGGACAGATTGCCCTGCTGTTGCCCCCAGCCCTGCGGAATAGACACCACCCCTGGCGCGATCTCATCGGTGATCTCCACCGGCAGCACGGCCGCGCCCACTGCGCTTTCGATCTCGACATCTTCGGCCTCGGCCAAGCCCAGCTGCGCGGCGTCCACCGGGTTGAGCTGCACCGTGCACCGATTGCGGCCCTTAACCAGACGGGGGCTGTTCTGGGTCCAGCTATTATGACTGCGGACCTGGCGACGTCCAATCATCAACAGCGGGAAATCGGAGCTAACAGGCGGCTGAAACGCCTGCAATCGCGGCAGGTCCTCTAGGAAAACTTCGGGGGCCAGGTCCAACCTTCCCACTGGCGTCTCGAGGCGGTCGGCAATATTGGGAATGAGAGGACCGAGATCAATGGAACCACTCGGCGCGCTCAAAAGCGCCTCTACCGTAACCGTGTCGCCGTGACACCCCTGAGGCAGCAACATCTGCAACATTTCGCTCGGCGACGGGCCGATACTGTTGGACCCCGAAATCTTTGATGCCAAGCGTGAGATTAACTCCCATTCCTGCGGGTTCCCATTCGGGGGCTCGAAGATCGGTTTGGCAAAGGCGGCGGTATTGTGGACCGCAAAGCTGTGAAACACCATGTCATAGACATCTTCCTCTAGCGCCACACTGGCGGGTAGGATCAGATCCGCGTGGCGGGTAGTGTCATTAATATGCAGATCGATTGACATCATGAAATCGAGGTCTTGAAACGCGCGCCCGATGCGCTGGCCATTCGGAGCCGTCAGCACAGGATTTCCTGCAACGGTGATCATCGCCTTGATCTGACCCTCACCCGGTGTCTCCATTTCCTCAGCCATGATCGAGACCGGGAATTCGCCATTGTACAGCGGTTTTTGGGACACCCGCGAACGTTTCTCTGGATAGCTGCGCGATTTGCCTTTGCGGCTGGTCATGCCGACGTAGTCCAGCGCTGGGGTGGTGAACATTGCCCCACCGGGGCTGTCAAAATTGCCGGTGATGATATTGAGCGCATTGTTGGCCCATTGGCATAGGGAACCAAAGCTCTGTGTCGATGCCCCCATGCGCGCATAGCTGACTGCAGATTTGGCGGTGGCAAAGTCACGCGCCAGCGCGCGGATGGTCTGGGCCTCAATGCCGGTCATTTCTGCGGCCTTATCGGCGGTAAAGGGCTGCACAGCCTCCCGCAGGATTTCGATACCATCCGTAATCGCCGCCAGCGCTCCAAGATCCTCTAACCCCTGGGCAAAGACCTCATGAATCAATGCCAACAGTAAAAAGGCATCCGTTTCAGGCTGAATGAACAGATGCTCGCCAGCGCGGGCAGCGGTTTCAGTACGGCGCGGATCAATCACCACCACGCGGCCGTCGCGTGCCTTAATCTCATCCATGCGCTTGCCAAATCCGGGCGCCGTCATCATTGACCCATTTGAGACGACCGGATTGCCCCCCAGAATCAGCATCAAATCCGTCCGGGCCACATCGGGTACCGGTATCAACATAGGATGGCCCAGCATATGGATCGAGGCCACATGGTGCGGGATCTGATCCGCCGTGGCAGATGAATATCGATTGCTGGTCCCCAGCGCCTTGACCAGCCTTGGCAGTGTTAGCAGATTGCCGAACTTATGCGCATTGGGATTGCCAAGATAGACGCCAACACCGTCCTTACCGTGGACCTCTTGCACAGAGGCTAGACGTTCGACGGCAAAATCATAGGCCTCGTCCCAACTGATCGGAACAAACGCCCCATCGACCTTTTTTAAGGGCGTTGTCACCCGATCAGGATCAGTGCGGAAGTCCTGCAGTGCGATGGCCTTAGGGCAGATATGGCCTCGCGACAGCGGATCCTCAGGATTTGGCTTTATGGAATGCACCTGGTTTTCGTCATAGGTGACAATCAGCCCGCACATGGCCTCGCAGATATTGCAGGTTCGAAACTGGGTTTTCAGGTCGCTCATGGCTGCCTCCGGCTGGGTTCACGTCTATCCATCAAGGCTTCAAGCCTAGACCAGCGACCCCGCGTTTTGCAGAGCATTATCCCAGCGTCACCGAGCTTGGACCAAACGTCACTTTGGCTTTGTGAGCTCTGCACGCCAGGATTTTTGCGCAAAAGGCTACCTAATCCTCTCCAACCGCTGCCAACAGGCGGTATACGATCTGCGCTGCTGTAAAGTCCCAGGCCGCATTGCCATCGGGAGCAAGCTCAACCACATCCAGCCCAACGCAACGGCGCCCTTTGAGCGCGTGTTCTACAAGCTGCAATGCCTGGTAATAGCCCAAGCCTCCGGGCACGGGAGTGCCAGTGGCGGGCATCTGCGAGGGATCCAACCCATCCACATCAAAGCTGACATAGACCAGCTCGGGGAAATCCTCGGGCAGATCAATGGCGTGAATATTGCCAGTGACCAGTTGTTCTGCATCCACATAGAATACGCCGTTTTCAGCACGGCTCTTGGCCTCTTGCGTGCACAGGGCTCGGACGCCGAATTGGGCAAGCCTGTGGCCATCCTGCACCAAGAGATGCATCACAGAGGCATGAGAGTGCTTTTCTCCCTGGTAGGCCACCCGAAGGTCCGCATGGGCATCAATCTGCACGATGCCAACAGACTGGTTCAACGCGCGGGCGACCCCTGTAACGGCGCCATAGCTGAGAGAGTGCTCCCCCCCGAGGGTGACCGGCAGTTTGCCTGATCGCACAGCGCCCTCAGTGCGCTGCGCTAAGCGTTCCATCACCTCAGCCAGAGGGCCATCACAATCCAGCGCAGGTTCGGTGAAGATGCCCTTGGCACAGGGTTCTGTCCCCTGGCACAACCGTTCAAGCTCGTTAGAGGCTTCGATGATGGCTTGCGGCCCTGATGCAGTGCCAGCACCATAAGAGACCGTGCGCTCCAAAGGCACGGGGATAACCCGGAAAAATGCGTCTTCGCTGCGCTCACCAGCGGATAATTCGCTCTGTAGAAAAATGCTCATGGAAGTTCCCTCACGACAGGCGCTCCTTAAAGTCACCATATCCGAATTGTTTCACAATCCTCAGATCATCCGTCTGACTATTCCACAGCACAATTGTCGGCAAAGCGACGCCGTTGAATGTGTTGGTCTTCACCATTGAATAGTGGGCCTGATCCAAAAACGCGAACCGGTCCCCGATCTGGAGAGGGGCTGGCAGCGAGTAGTCCCCGATCACATCCCCAGCGAGGCAAGAGGGACCGCCAAAACGATAGCCGTGGCCGCTGTCGCTCTCGCCCATCATCGCCGGGCGATAGGGGGCTTCGATCACGTCCGGCATATGGCAAGTGGCGGAGATATCGGTGATGGCTAGGTTCATGCCGTTTTGCGGCAGGTCCAAAACTTCGCCAACCAGAATACCGGCATCCAGCGCCACAGCCTCGCCCGGCTCCAGATAAACATCCACATCGTATTTGCTGCGAATGTCTTTGATGAACCGCACCAGCGCGTCGCGATCATAGTCATCGCGGGTGATGTGATGGCCGCCACCAAAATTTAACCATTTCAACTCGCTGAGATAGGGTCTGAGCTTTGGCTCTATCGCGGCCCAGGTTCGCGCCAAGGGGGCAAACCCCTGTTCGCAAAGGGTGTGCATATGCACACCATCGACCCCGTCAAGCACAGCAGCGGTCAGTTGGCGGATCGGAGTGCCTAGCCTCGAGCAGGGCGCGCAGGGATCATATTTGGCAATCTCACCCTCAGAATGTTCCGGGTTGATCCGCAGCCCAACCTGCTTACCTGCCGCCCGGCATTTGGCCAGAAACCGGTCCTTTTGCGCCGGACTGTTAAAGATCATGTGGTCCGACAGCGCGATGATCTCATCTATTTCGCTATCCTTATAGCCGGCACAAAAGGTAGCCACTTCGCCGCCGTATTCCTCGCGCGCAAGCCGAGCCTCATAGAGCCCGCTGGCGCAGGTGCCGCTAAGGTATTGGCGCAGCTTTGGCGCCAAGGTAAACATCGAAAAAGCCTTAAGCGCCGCCAGAATATGGGCACCAGAGCGGTCGGCAACATCAGCAAGGATCGTCAGGTTTTGCTCGATCGCCTTTTCGTCCACCACGAAGGCGGGCGTTGGAACACGGGAGAGATCAAAATCGTGGAAAGCCCCGGCATCTCCTGCCTGGGTGGCCATTATGTCGGACATCGCGTCATCCATCCTTGGAGCGAAAAGAAGGCCCAGCATGACTGCCGGGCCAAAGAGGCAAGCGCCTCTTAAAAGTCGACGGGACCATCGAGTTCATGGACCTGCCAGGGCAAACCGTGGACGTTCAGCATGTCCATAAAGTCATCCGGATCCAGCTGTTCCATGTTCCAAACACCAGCCTCGCTCCAGTTGCCCTTTAGCACCTGCGCGGCACCAATCATGGCAGGCACACCCGTGGTATAGCTGACGGCCTGGCTGCCGACCTCGGCATAGCAGTCCTGATGGTCGCAGATATTGTAGATGTAGAAGGTCTTCTCGCCCGAGCCATCCTTGGCCTGACCCGTGGCGATATCGCCAATGCAGGCCTTGCCCTTGGTCTCAGGCCCCAGATCGCCGGGATCAGGCAACAGGGTTTTCAGGAACTGGATCGGAATGATCTCCTGGCCATCATGCATCACCGGATCAATCCGGGTCATGCCGACATTTTCCAGCACCTTGGCATGCATGATATAGGCGTCACCAAAGGTCATCCAGAACCGCGCCCGCTCAATCTCAGGGAAATGGGTCGACAGGCTTTCCAGCTCTTCGTGATACATCAGGTACATGTTCTTAGCGCCGATGGCTGGGAAATCGAATTCGACCTTATGGGTCATAGCCGGCGTGCCCTGCCATGCACCATTTTCCCAGTGACGGGCCTCAGCCAGAACTTCACGCAGGTTGATTTCCGGATTGAAGTTGGTGGCAAACTCCTGATCGTTGGAGCCACCATTGGCGTCCAGAATGTCGATCTGGCGAATGCTATCCAGCTTATGCTTCCGCAACCAGGTGGCAAAGACACTGGTTACGCCCGGATCAAAGCCAGAACCCAGAATGGCCGTCAGACCAGCTTCTTTGAACCTGTCCTGATAGGCCCATTGCCAGTGGTATTCAAACTTGGCCACGTCTTCGGGCTCGTAGTTTGCGGTATCCAGATAGTGGCAGCCAGCCTCGAGGCAGGCATCCATCAGCACTAGGTCCTGATAGGGCAGAGCCAGGTTCACCAGGATTTCGGCCCCGGTTTCGCGGATCAGGGCAACCGTGGCAGCGACATCATAGGCGTCCAGCTCGGCAGTCTTAATCTCAACCCCGGTGCGGTCTTTAACGCTGGCGGCAATCGCATCACATTTGGATTTGGTGCGACTGGCCAAGGTAATCTCGGTGAAGATATCGGCATTCATTGCCATCTTGTGGACCGATGCGTGGCTTACGCCGCCGGCCCCAACAACAAGTGTCTTACCCATGGTGGTTCTCTCCTTACCGGGGTTATTCATAATATGTATAGCCGTTGATCGAGTCCCGATAGGCCCCGATCAAGGTCTTGCGTTCGCTGACCTGAACAGAGCCGTTGGAAATCGCCTCATCGACCATCTTGCGAAAGGCCGCAACGCAGTCTGCCGGGTCGAACTCGACATAGGACAGAACCTCAGAGATCGTGTCGCCCTCCTGTTCGTGCAGCAGGTCAAACCCGCCATCCGGGCGCAGGTCGATGGTCACAACATTTGTATCGCCAAACAGGTTATGCAAATCGCCCAGGGTTTCCTGATAGGCGCCCACAAAGAACACCCCAAGGTAATAGCGCTCATCTTCCTGCAGGGAATGCACCGGCAAGGAGGGCGAGATCCCATCCGCCAGGATAAAACGATCCACCTTACCGTCGCTGTCACAGGTGATGTCAGACAGGACCGCGCGGCGATCCGGTGTCTGGTTCAGCATCTGCAGCGGTACAATCGGATGCAGCTGGTCAATGGCCCAGACATCCGGCAGGGACTGGAACAGTGAAAAATTGCAGTGATAAACATCCGCAACCTCTTCCAGCTTTTCCCCCAGCTCATTCACTTCATCCGAGGCCGCAGCCAACACTTTGATCTGAGCGATCAAGGAGAGGTAGATGCGCTCGGCCCGCGCCATCTGGCGCAGATCGACCATGCCCCGGCGGAAAAGCCCGCGCAGCTCATCGCGATAGAAGGTGGCATCGTTCCAGCATTCCTGCACCCGGCCTGCCACCAAATAGCCGCGGATTGCGGCCAGGTCGGACACCAGATGATGGTCCTCCGGCTGCACCTCAGGAGCGTCTGGCGCATCATAAAGCGTCGTCTCCAGGACATCGAAGATCAGCATCGAAGATGTTGCAACCACCGCCCGGCCGCTCTCCGTGATCAGGACCGGATGCTTTACCTCCGCCTCATCCATGGCATAGGCTACGGTTTCCACAATATTCGAGGCGTATTCTACGATTGAATAGTTGATCGAATTCTCAGCCGCCCGTTTTTCACCGGTATAGTCCACACCCAGACCACCGCCGAGATCGAGATGAGTGAGCGGCACACCTTCGCGGGTCAGTTCTATGAAGTAACGACAGGCCTCGGCTGTGGCGCGGCGCACGTCATTCACATCGGGCACCTGACTGCCCAGATGCGAATGCTGCAACTTCAGACAATGCAGTAGCCCCACATCCTTCAGCCGATCCACCACCCGCAGCAGTTGGTCCGAGTTCATGCCAAAGGCTGACCGATCACCAGAGCTTTCTTGCCACTTGCCACCAATCTGATTGGTCAGTTTCACCCTAACCCCCAGAAGAGGCTCAATGCCAAGCTCGCGGGTGACCTCGATGACGGTCTCCGCCTCCTTGGGGCTTTCCAGCACAATGATGGTATTGAAACCAAGGCGGCGCGACAGGATCGCCAGGCGGATAAATTCAGCGTCCTTGACGCCGTTGCACACAATCAGCGCATCCTTCGCCAAGCGGTGGGCCAGCGCGATGACCAACTCTGGCTTGGATCCGGCTTCGAGGCCAAAGTCATATTTGCTTCCGAATTCAACGATGCGGTCGATCACCTGGGCCTGCTGGTTGACCTTGATGGGAAAGACGCCGCGATAGGGCGCTTTATATCCCACCCGCTGGATTGCGTTTGCAAAGCTCTGGTTGATATGGCGGATTTCGTTCTCCAGGAACGAACTGATACGAAGCAGCAGCGGCGAAGCGATGCCCCGTTGCTCCAGATCGCTCAGAATACCCGGCAGGCTGATGGGGGCGGCCTCTTTATGGGCCGGATTGCACAGAGCAATCTCGCCCTCCGGCGATACGGTGATCAGGCCCTTGCCCCACCGTTCGACTCCGTAAATGTCCTCTGCGCAGTTTTGATCCTGGGTCACGCGAGTTGGCCTTTGCTGATGGGGGGAGACAAAACGTCAAAAAAACAGGATGGGGAGCTGTTGAAGGTGTGGTCGTTTGGGTGTCGACACATTCTACATAGCACCGCCGCAGTAGGATGACCCGATACCGGCGTTGCCTAGCGTATAGAAACTCATATGATTCCCTCCAATAGGACAGCGCCCAATTAAATTCCGCTCAGGCAGGCTTCATGGGGGCAAGTCCCCCCTGTTTGGCAACCTGAGAAGGGCCGGTAATAGGCAGCCAAGCGACCTATCACAAGACTGGAAAGCGGCGCTTTGTGTCATAGAAACGAAGAGCCCGCGAAACGATTCCAGCCGTTCCCAGTTTATCCTGTACGGCCTGTGTGAGCCATACCAGGATGTCTTGTCGCCTTGCCTCAGCAAGGGGCGCTTAGCCATGTCCGCACGACCAAGTGCCTGTCCAGCCTTAGGCTAGGGAATGCCTACTCCGCCGCCGCCTCCTCGAGGTAGGGCGCCAACTGGGGCATCTCGCCCTGAGGACGATAGACGGTGAAGAGCTCGATCGGTTCGCTGACACCGCGCAACATATAGCGGCCAAGCGAGACAATATCGTATTTGGTCTCGGATACAGCTTCCCGCACCACTTGCGAGAAAATCAGGTTCTGTCCAACTGAACGATGCATGCCCGCAATCCGCGCGGTCTGGTTGACGGCAGGGCCGATCACAGTGAAATCCAGCCGGTTTTCAGCGCCGATATTGCCATAGAGAATAGGCCCCGCGTGCAGGGCCAGCGTCCAGTCCGTCACCGAAAGCCCCTGCGCCAGACGTTCCTCATTGCGCAGGCCAATGTTCCGACACAGCTCGGAAGAGGCGTCCAAAGCCGCCTGGGAGTCTTTTTCAATGCTGCCCAAATTGAACATTACCAGCATACCATCACCCAGAAACTTGAGGATATTCCCCCCATGGTCCTGCGTCGCGGCAACAGCAATGCCAAAATAGTCGTTCAGCATTTCGATCAACTCCGGCCCAGGGAGCTCTCCGGCCAGGCTGGTAAAGCTCTTAAGATCAAACAGGCCAATCACCGCGTCGATCTCTGTAGAGGAGCCCCGCTGGAACTCACCCGAAAGCACCCGCTGGCCGGGATCCCGCCCTAGATAGGTTTGCAACAGATCACTGGCCATCTGCCGGTTCGACATGGATTTCAGCGCCAACCCCAATACCGGGTATAGGGACTGGATAAGGGCCTTATCCTCTGCCGAAAACCCTTCGGGACTGTCAGTGGTCCAGGAAGACAGCACCCCTTCGGAGGGGGCGTTGGGGTCAACCGGGGTATCATCCTCGGTGAAGCGGAGTGTCAGCGCGAAATATTCAGTGGCACCGCGCCCCTTCAGCTCTTCCAACAATGGAAACTCTAACGGGACATTCGCCTTCAAGTCGACCTGCAGGCTTTCCAGTCCCTGATCCAACATCTGATAAAAGGGACTTCTGAGCCAGGCTTCGCGCGGGGTTTCACGACGCTCATAATGTTCGTGTGAAATGCCATCAGAGCGCGTCCAGTTGTAGCCAATGCCGCCGAATTTTGGGTGAAAGGCGCGCTGCGCCAGGTGAAACCGCCAGAGCGGCACTCCCATCTCGACCAATTTTTCGCAAAAGGTATTCAGCAGATCTTGGCGACCACTGCTACGCAGTCCCATTTCGATCAGCAAAGGAACCAGCGTTTCTGCTCTTGGATCCATGCCCCTCATCATCGCCCTACCCTTTCTTGCCACGCACGTCATCAATCACCCCCCTGCTCTCCCTCCTGAGAGTCCGGCGCCTCTATCCCCGCCAATTGGCGCAACATATCGCGCAGCAGGGCCACCTCTTGCGGCGTGAACCGCTGGGCAAGTTGCGCGTCATAGCTTTGTGCCTGGGATCTGAGATCACGATAGGCTGCTTCGCCGGCCGGCGTAAGCCGCAAATGTTCCGAGCGCCGATCCTTTTCATCACGACTACGCGAAACGAATCGGCGCGCCGCCAGTTTTGCCACGGCACGGCTGATTTTGGTTTTGTGGATCTTGGCCCGTTCGCCAATTTCCTTGGCCGTCATTTGGCCAAAAATCCCCAAATGAAACAGCACCCGCCACTCATTGCGCAGCATTCCATAGCGATTCTTATAGTGAGCCTGGAAGGCCAGTGAAGAATCCTCGGCGGCGCGATTCAGCAAAAAGGGCAAAAAATCTTGCAGCGAAAAATCATCTTTTTCAGTCATGAGGCTCTCCTTCCCCTTGTTAGTTACAAAACCAACTATTATTTCCGCAAGCAGAAAAGGAGCGCGCGACATGAATAAAGCTGCTGATCCACACCAGATGATCCAGGCCCCATCCCTTGCTGGCCCGCATGAAGGCTATATGCCCGGCTTTGGCAATGACTTTGAATCTGAAGTGCTGCCCGGTGCCATGCCCCAGGGCATGAACAGCCCGCAAAAATGTAATTACGGTCTTTATGGCGAGCAGCTCTCGGGCACCGCCTTTACCGCAGACCCGCCAGAGCGCACCTGGTGCTACCGCATCCGCCCGAGCGTGAAACATTCGCACCGCTATACTAAGATCGACCTGCCCTATTGGAAATCCGCGCCTTGCGTGGACCCGGATCTGGCCAGCCTCGGCCAGTATCGTTGGGATCCGGTGCCCCATGACGGGGCCGCCCTGACCTGGCTGACCGGCATGAAGACCATGACCACCGCAGGCGATGTGAACACGCAGGTAGGCATGGCCAGCCATGTCTATTTGGTCACCGAGAGCATGCAGGACGCTTATTTCTTCTCCGCCGATTCCGAATTGCTGGTTGTGCCCCAAGAAGGCCGTCTGCGCTTTGCAACAGAGCTGGGAATTATTGACCTGGAACCACAGGAGATCGCCATTATCCCCCGTGGGTTGGTCTATCGCGTCGAGGTGCTGGAAGGCCCGGCTCGTGGCTTTGTCTGTGAAAACTACGGCCAAAAGTTTGAGCTGCCCGGTCGTGGTCCCATTGGGGCCAACTGCATGGCCAACCCCCGCGATTTCAAGGCGCCAGTGGCCGCCTATGAGGACCGTGAAGTGCCCTCGACCCTGACGGTGAAATGGTGTGGCCAGTTCCATGAGACCCAGATCGGCCAGTCGCCACTGGATGTGGTGGCTTGGCATGGTAATTACGCGCCTTACAAATATGACCTGAAGACCTACTGCCCCGTTGGGGCAATCCTGTTTGACCATCCCGATCCCTCGATCTTTACGGTACTCACAGCGCCTTCCGGGGTGCCGGGGACGGCCAATATCGACTTTGTGCTGTTCCGCGATCGCTGGATGGTGGCAGAAAACACCTTCCGCCCGCCCTGGTATCACAAGAACATCATGTCGGAGATGATGGGCAATATCTATGGTCAGTACGACGCCAAGCCGAAGGGGTTCATTCCCGGTGGCATGTCTTTGCACAATATGATGATCCCGCATGGGCCGGACAAAAATGCCTTTGAGGGGGCGTCGAATTCCAACCTCGGGCCGGAGAAGCTGGAAAACACTATGTCTTTCATGTTCGAGACCCGCTTTCCGCAGCATCTGACCGAATTTGCCGCCAAGGAAGCGCCCCTGCAGGACGACTACATCGATTGCTGGAGTGACATCGAGAAGAAGTTCGACGGCACCCCGGGCATGAAGTAGACCGGCTATAGTAAGAGACGGGAGGGGGCGCTGCCCCCTCTGGGCCCAAGGGCCCATTCACCCCCGGAATATTTCCGGAAAGATGAAAATGAGGCCGCAAGGGCCTCGCATGACTGGAGGCACTATGCCGCTTCTGAAATCCTGGGTTGCCTCGGCCAATGACGCCGCGCATCCTTTTCCGCTGAACAACCTGCCCTATGGGGTTTTCTCCACTGCTGACAGCGATCCGCGCTGTGGTGTGGCTATTGGGGATATGATTCTGGATTGTCAGGCCGCCGAAGAGGCCGGCCTGCTGCAATTGGCGGATTATCCTCTGTTTGAAGTTCCTTTCTGGAACGAGATGATGGAAGAGGGTCCTGCCGTTTGGGCCGCTCTGCGTGATCGCCTGACGGCGCTGCTGACTGAAGGGTCCACCGAGCAGACCAAGGTGGAACCCCTGCTGATTGCCCAGGCGGATGCTGAGCTGCACATGCCCATGGCCGTTGCGGAATATACCGATTTTTATGCCGGTATGCAGCACGCCAAGAACATGGGCGCAATTCTGCGGGGCTCGCCTGATCTGCCTGCCAACTGGCTGCATATCCCGATCGGTTACAATGGCCGTGCCTCCTCGGTTGTGGTGTCTGGCACCGAGATCCATCGCCCCAATGGTCAAACCAAAGCACCCGACGCCGAGATGCCGTCGTTTGGGCCCACCAAACGTCTGGATATCGAGCTGGAGATGGGTGCAATCGTTGGCACCGGGTCCGAGTTTGGTCAGCCGATCACCGTGGATGAAGCTGATGCGATGATCTTTGGCTATGTGCTGCTGAACGATTGGTCTGCCCGCGATATTCAGGGCTGGGAATATCAGCCGCTGGGGCCGTTTCAGGGCAAGGCCTTTGGTACCTCAATTTCCCCTTGGATCGTGACGGCAGCGGCGCTGGAAAGCTTCCGCGCGCCGGTACCTGCGCGTGAAAAGGAGCTGCTGCCTTATCTGGATGGCAGCAAGGACGGGCTTTATGATATCGAGCTGGAAGTGCTGATGCAGCCCGAAGGGGCGGCGAGCGCCACCGCAATCTCCAAAACCAACTATAACCGGATGTATTACTCCGCTGCCGAGCAGCTGTGCCATCATGCCATTGGCGGCTGCGAGATGAACACTGGGGATCTCTTGGGCTCAGGCACCATTTCTGGGGCGGAGCGCTCTGAATACGGCTCCCTGATGGAGCTGAGCTGGGCCGGGCGCGAGCCGTTCACGCTGGAGACAGGCGAGACCCGTGGTTTCATTGAGGATGGCGATACCCTGACCCTGCGCGGCAATGCGCGCGGTGATGGCTTTACCATCGGCTTTGGCGATTGTGTGGGCAAAATCCTGCCCGCCAAAACCTGGCCTGCAGCCTAAACAAGCACAGACACTGATCATTGAGGGGGGCGTTGCCCCCTTCGACCCGACAAAAGGATAGAGACATGGCCAAGGCATTTGCGTCCCAGGGGGACATGAGCGAGAAGAAGATCACATTTGATGAGATCGGTGAGGGACTGTATGCCTTTACTGCCGAAGGCGATCCCAACTCCGGCGTCATTATTGGCGACGATTCCGTGATGATCGTTGAGGCCCAGGCGACACCGCGTCTGGCCAACAAGGTGATCGAATGCG
>CAJXIL010000101.1 GCA_913054455.1 uncultured Roseobacter sp. | reverse complement strand
GTTCGCGCTTGGGCAGGCCCGCGCGCATGGGGAAATCGGTCTTGGGCAGGTTCAGGGACTGTTTGTAGTCAGGGGTATCAGCAGTGTCGGCGCACATGGGTGGCGTCCTTTGAATGTTCGGTTAGTTCTGGGAATATTCGGTTCGGCGCGATGGCTCAAGCGCCTTTGCCCGGCGTCTCATGAGGTCAGAGCGCCGGGGATATAATTCGAATAATGATGGCCAGAGTATAGGACATGAGGGCGTTATAGGCCGACTATGGTCCGGGGTAAAGCCGGGTTGTAGCCTGGCCCAGTGTCGCAGCCTGACAACAAAATTCCCGCTTCACGTCCAAAAACGTGCAAGCCAAAAGCAACTTTATTATTCAGACCTCGGCTTCCTTAGTTCAGGCCTTCTGTACAAAAATTGGGGATTTCACTGTTGTCTAAGCTCTCTTTTGTTTTTGCCGCCTCGATGCTCACCCTGCCCCTCCTGGGGTGCACTGAGCCAGGTAGCGGCCAAACCGGGCCTCTCACCGTTTCAAAGAATGTCAAACTGACCGCCACCGGCATGCGGACGCCCGCAGTTTCCGTGACCCCGGTAAAACTGACCTTTCCTGACAGCAGATCCTATTCAGCTGTGCCCTACTCCTTTCAGCCAGACAGCTGCAGCCTGATCAGTTCCCATTTCACTGCCGAAGTCCCGATCCCCTCCCAGGTCAACCTGCCTGCCTACGGCCCCAATACACCGCCCCTGCGTGTCTTATGTGAATCCGAGAACTTCACCTTTGACAAGAGTTTCAAACGCGTCAACCTAACCCAGCAAGCCATCGCAACGGCCTCGGTTGCACATGTCCTGATTGGCTACGGGCTGATTGGAGCCGCGGTGACCGCCAGTGCTGGCAGCCAGCGCGATACCAGCCAGGATACCTATGGCTACCCGCTCAAGATCGAGCTGCAGTGATATACCTAACGGCAGATAGCGAGCGGTGCTGGGCACGCCCCCCAAGGATGTTCTTAGGAAAGGTTACCAGACCCCTAATGCGTTTCGCATGCGAAACCTTTTGCCCGGTTAGATCTGAAACAGACTGCCTACACCGTAGGCCATCAAGGCAGCAGCGCCGCCAATTGCCAGGGTCTCCCCCCCAGAGCGCCACCAGGGGGTCAGCGACCAGTGGCTTTTAAAGGCGCCAATGGCAAAGAACACCGCCAGCGTCAGCCAGACCGATATTGAAAACGCCGAAGTAAGTCCAAAGAGGAAAGGCAGCAGCGGCACCATGCCTGCCACCAGAAAGGCCGCAAAAGTTGCCAAAGCCGCGCGCATAGGTTCCGGGTCCACCGGGCTGGCGCCGTATTCGCCCTCCATCATCAGGTTGATCCAGGCCTCTTTGTCGGCGCAGATGGCATCGGTGGCGGCCTCCAGCACAGGCCCTGACAACCCCTTGAGCCGCAGGATCTCGCGGGCCTCGGCGCGCTCACCCTCGGGGTAGGTCTGAATGTGGCTTTCTTCGACCTGGCGCAGGCGTTTGAGGTTATCCAGCTCAGCCTTGGTGCCAGAGTAGTTTCCCGCTGCCATGGAAAACCCATCCGCCAGGACATTGGCCAGACCCAGTGCCACAATGATAAAAGGCGACAACCCTGCTCCAGCAACCCCGGCGACAATCGCAAAGGTGGTGACAGAGCCATCAATGGCCCCATAGATGACATCACGCAGCACACCGCGCCCTGGTGGGGCGCCAATGCGTGCGCTGATTTCCTGCTGGCTGTGACCGTGATCGACCATGGCGGGCTCTCCCTCTCGTGCACCCAAGACATCTAAGGCATCCCGGTACCTTTGCCTTGCGACAGATCAACGCTGGCCCTATCCAAGACGCGCCCTAGCCCCTATGTGAGAGCGGCGCCGACACAGATGCAGACAATCTGCGCTACTCCCATGCGAGACAGACAATGCCCCAGGACTCTCAGACCATCGACCACCCGATGAAACGCTTTGATATCACTGGGCCAGAGATCGACCGGGTGGTGACCCTGTTCTACATACGCGTTCGGGCCCATGCAGAGCTGGGACCTGTTTTTGCCCGCTACGTGGCAGACGGGGGCTGGCCCGAACATGAGGCCAAGATTGCCCGCTTCTGGCGCAATGCAATCCTGCGCGAGAAGAGTTACAGCGGCAATCCCATGCGCGTGCATGTCTCTCGGCCAGAAATCCAGGCTGAGCACTTCCCGCAATGGCTCGGCCTGTTTCACGAGATCTTGCGGACTGAATTGCCGACACCGATTGCACTGCAATGGGGGGCCCTGGCAGATCGCATTGGTGAGGGCTTTCGGACCGGGATCGTCGCCATGCGCCAGCCCAAGGATGCGCCGCCCAAATTGTTCTAAGGCGTGGCCCCATCTTGGGGATTAAAATGCACTGTCGGATTTTACCCCCGCATTGGCCGGAGGTGTTCAATTAGGGGGCTGAAATTAGGAAATGTATTAAATAGACAAAAATATACGGACCAAAATCGCAAAATGGCCAAAAATGGTTCAAAAAAGGATTTCTAGTGGAACGACAGCACACACGTAAAAACAGCATGATCTGACAGGCCATATGTGTATAAATCCGCTCCCTTTGGGGAAAACTGCACCTCCCTTGTGGAAAACTCCCGTATTCAGGGCGTGAGCCTCTCAGGGGATTTCTCCCCTGCGGATTGTGCATCACCGCTGATCGAATGCCAGCCCCACAGAAGCGCTCAGGTATGAGCCATAACCTGCTGAAACGGTTGGTGACATCAAATGATCCACAGATTTGCACACAGGTTTTCCCACAGGCTCCCCCACGCGCCCCCTAGTCGCCATTGACCTTGGAGGCGCTTTTGCAAAAGGCCCTGAAAGAAATCATTAATAAATCAATAACTCTCCTGGCAAAGATCACCTAGCGAGCCCGACTTAGGAGGCGGCGCTGTCAGAGGCCTGATCGCGGCGAAACAGCCCAGCCAGGGCTCCTTTGATCACCCTGCGGGTGGCAGGACGATGCGCCGGTGAAAAGGGCAAGGGACGGCAGACCTCCATTGCCGCAATGCCAACACGTGCTGACAGCGCTCCGTTCACCACACCTTCGCCAAAGCGGCGCGACAGTTTCGACAGGACCGAGCCCCCCAGCACAGATTCCAGCATATCATCCCCGGCAGCAACCGCTCCTGTAGCGGCCAGATGCGCCAGCACAGCGCGGGTCAGCCGCCAGGAGCTGAACAGTCCCGAACGCCCCCCATAGATCTGTGCCACCTGTCGGATCATCCGCACCGAGGCCAGCAGTGCCACCGCAACATCCGCCAGCGCCAGTGGCACCAGCGCGGTGACTGTCGCGACCTGTCGGGCGGCGGCTTCGACCTCTTGCAAAGCGCGAGCATCCAGCGGCAGTAACAGCTCTTCTTCGGCCAACATCAACAGGGCATCGGCGTCCAGAACCTCGCCCTGCCGCTCCGAAAGCCGCGCCAATTGCCAGGCCATATCAGGGCGACCAGCATAAAAGCACTCTAGCTTAACGATATGGACCTTGGCCGCTGCCAGATCAGAACCAACCTGCGCAGCCCCCTGTCGCAACCCGTCCACCCGTTTCAACCGGGTCAGAGCCGCCAGCTCCCGTAGCAGCATTACCAGGGCCAAGACCAGCGCCAAGACCAGCGCGGCGCTGACGGCCCAGCCCAAAAGCGGCAGGCGCGCCACCAGACCAACGGCAAAATCCCAGGCCGCCAGAGAGACCACTGTTCCCAAAAGGGCCAGCACCAGCCCCCAGAACCAGCGGCTCAACCGCGAGGGAGAACGCGCCGCCAAACGCTTGGCCTGCTCCATCGCCGCAGGTGGGGCCACCTCTGCCAAATCAGGCAACGGGTCGGGAACTGGGGGGGCAGCGGCCACGTCCGGTGCCTGATCCGTTTCTTCCTGCTCCAGATCGAACACGACAGGTTTCTGGCTCATCCCTGTGCCTCCTTCTTAGCGTCGCCCATCCAGTCGAACCGGATATCAGGCAGACCTTCCTCGTTGTCTTGCCCAGCACCACGCGCCCCCTGATGAAACCCTTCGCGCTGATAAAACCGCCGCGCGCCGGAATTAGCCACAAAGGCCTGCAGCCAAAGCTGCGGCTGTGCGGCCTTGGCCTCCTGCAGCAGCGCCTTGCCGATACCCTGCCCACAGCTGCCCGGAGCAAGGTACAGACTACAAATCTCCGCGCCGTCACGGGCAAGAAAGCCCACAACGCGCCCCTCCTGCTCGGCCACTGTGACCCAACCGCGATCAATCATGACACCACAAAAGGAAATCGTCTCGGCCTCGGAATGAAGCACCGGCATCCAGGGGGTATCCTGGGCAAAGCGGTACAGAATCCAGCCGGTACGACCGGCATCCAGAGCATTTGCAGGACGCACACGACATCTAACGGAGGATGTCACAGCGCATCTCCGATCAGGAATTCTGCCGCCCGGTCCAGCCGGATATGGGGCGGGCCATCTCCTGGCTTGAGGGTGAGTTCAGCCGGGGCAAATTGCATCGCCTGATAATCACCATCCAGCCAATGCGTCGCCCCCTGCCGCGCCGGGGCCAGCAATTGCGCGGGGTCCATTGGCAAGGCTCCGGGATAAAAGGCCGCCTGCTTGCCTGTTTCTAACAGCCGCCCGCGCACACAGGCCAGCTCTGCGCCGTTATGAGCGCGCATTTCCTCGGTGGTGGCCCGCAAAGAGGCCAAGGACAGGGCGGCTGTTTCGGCCCCGGCAAACTGGGCGCGATCACGCGCATCGCTGGTCAGTGCCTCGATGATGGCGGTCAATTGGCCGTGCTGCTGATGGTGCAGATGATCAGCCTTGGTGGCGGCGAACAAGATCTTTTCCACCCGTTTTCCGCGCAGAAGCGAGGTCAAGAACCCGTTGCGACCGGGACGAAAGGCCGACAGCACATCCCCCATAGCAAGGCGCAGATCTTCCACAGCCTGGGGCCCTGAGTGAATAGCGCTGAGCGCATCTACCAGCACCACCTGCCGGTCGATACGGGTAAAGTGATCGCGAAAAAACGGCTGGACCACCTTGGACTTATAGGCTTCATAGCGGCGCTCCATCTCGCGCCACAGGCTGCGGCGCGGCGCGGCGGCCTCGGGTGGCAGCGGGCCAAAGGTCAGCACCGGGGAGCCCTCCAGATCACCGGGCAACAAGAAACGCCCTGGTGAGCAGTCGTAAAACCCGGCCTGACGCGCCGCGTTTAAATAGGTGGTGAACTGCGCCGACAGCTTCTGCGCTTGGGGTTCATCGTGGGGATCTGCCGGTGTCACCGTTGTCAGAACTTGCAGAAAATCCTTTGCAACCTCACGCGCGGGCAATCGCTCCAGAACCTCGGCGGACCACTCAGCATAGGATTTATCCAATAGCGCCAGATCCAGCAGCCATTCGCCGGGGTAATCCACGATATCAAGATGCAGCCGACGCGGGGCTTGAAAGCCCGACAACAGGCCCGAGGGACGCAGAGTGAGGCTGAGCCGCAGCTCAGATACGGCGCGAGTGCTGCCCGGCCAATGGGGCTGAGGCCCAGTGAGCGCCGCCAGATGATCCTCATA
Source organism: uncultured Roseobacter sp. (assembly GCA_913054455.1). Taxonomy (GTDB): domain Bacteria; phylum Pseudomonadota; class Alphaproteobacteria; order Rhodobacterales; family Rhodobacteraceae; genus Pseudophaeobacter. Next base: position 7,570 of record CAJXIL010000101.1, on the reverse strand, counting down.
GGCAAAGCGGGGCACGGTATCATCGGGTTGGGGTTGCAGATAGGCGCTGTCGATCCGCCCTGCCCGCGCCGCCTGCAGCTGCAACATACGTCCCCGGTTCAGCAGATTTGCCACCAGCGAGGTGATGAACACCGTCTTGCCTGCCCGCGCCAATCCGGTGACACCAAGCCGCAGTGAGGGCTCAAAAAACCGCGAAGAGACCGTGCTGCCAAGCGTGTCGAACCCGCGCGCGGCGCCCTCGGTCAATGTCGATAATACCACCCGGCTCACCTGTTGTTTGTTATCTCTCCCCAAGATAGGCAGGGGTCCGGTGGGTTTCCAGTGTGTCTGCGCACTTGCCTCAGCCCTGTTGCCGGGTTACTTGCCCGCCCATGCCACGTTTTGCTCTCAAAGTTGAATATCATGGAAAGCCCTTTGCCGGATGGCAGCGGCAGAAAGATCAACCCTCGGTGCAGGGCGCGATTGAAATTGCCCTGGCAAAGCTGGAACCCGGCCCCCATACCATTGCAGCGGCGGGCCGCACAGATACTGGCGTGCATGGGCTGGGACAGGTCGCCCATTGCGATCTACATAAGCCCTGGACGCCCTTTCGCCTGTCAGAGGCGCTGAACTTCCACCTAAAGCCCGCGCCGGTGGCCATTGTCGCCTGCGCCGAGGTCGACCCTGACTGGCACGCAAGATTTTCCGCCATTGAGCGCCAGTATCTGTTTCGCATCATGGTGCGTCGCGCCCCCGCCACCCATGACGCGGGCCAGGTCTGGCAGGTCAACAATGATCTTGACGTGGACGCCATGCAGGAGGCGGCCAACCACCTGCTCGGCAATCATGATTTCACCACCTTCCGCTCCTCCATCTGTCAGGCGCAAAGCCCGCAGAAGACCCTCGATGAGCTGCGAATAGAAAGCGTCGCGGGCCTCTCTGGCCCCGAGGTGCATTTTCACGTGCGGGCGCGGTCCTTTCTGCACAATCAGGTACGCAGCTTTGTCGGCACCCTGGAACGTGTCGGCGCCAGCGCCTGGGAGCCGATCGATGTGAAAACGGCGCTGGAGGCAAAAGACCGCGCCGCCTGCGGTCCGGTCTGCCCCGGCCATGGTCTGTATCTCGCACGGGTTGGCTACCCGCAGGATCCCTTTGCTGCGAAGGCATAGTCTTGCCCTCCAGTGCCTGTTGTTGAGGACACAGCGGCTAAGCTGCGCGCCTATTCCTATCTGCGAGCTTTGACCATTCGGCGCCCGTCGCGAATACTCAGCCCCATTAAGACCAGGTTTGCCCCGCCCGCGATCAGCTCAATGCTCTGCACCAAGTAAAACGCCGTATCAAATTGCCCTGCACTGGCCCGCGCCTCCAGGAAGAACGCTGCTGGCAACAAGATCACAAGACCGTTGGCAGCAATAATGGGCATGCTCTTTTTCTTGGCCCGGGCCGGAGCGTCTTTGCGTCGTGCTCCCAGTTGCATGCCCGAAGCACCAACAATCATCATTGCAGGGACCAAGACAAACATGCCTTTCAAGATCATCGCCTTTACTACAGCGATCCCCGCAGCTGTGGAAAACAACTCGCTATAGGCGGTCGAGGTCCAGAAGGTCAGGATCATCATAAATCCGATAACGCCCGCAATAGGGTGAATTCTCTTCAGCATCTCAGTCTCCAGCTTGTGATAATTTAATATAGCAAGCTATGTGATATTGCATAGCAAGCTATGCAAGTGTTAAGATCTGGCATGAAGTTCGACAAAGACAATTCGGCGGGCTATCTCGTCAACCACATGGCCCGGCTGTTTGCCAAGGGGCTACAGGAGCGGATCACCCCCTTGGGAATTGTGATCGGCCAGTTTCCTATCTTACTGGAGCTTTGGCAAAAGGACGGCGTGTCGCAGCGGGATCTGCTCGGCAAACTGGACATTGAACAGGCTACCCTGGCCAATACCCTGAACCGCATGGAGCGGGACGGGTTGATCAAGCGCACAAAACACCCAGCCGATGCCAGGGCCCAGCAGATTTGGCTAACGGAGGCCGCAAAGAGCATTCGCCCGCAGGCCTATCTGGCCGCCACAGAGCAAAACAAACTGGCCTTGGGCGCGCTGAGTGAAGGCGAGCAGGCGCAGTTGATGGATTTTATGCGCCGGATCATCAACCATTCACGCGACCCATAGACCCGCGGACAGGGTCCCCAGAGGTGTAAATCGAGACAGTTCTAAGCCTTAGGCGGATGCAAAACCAGCGTTTGCAGGGCGGTGGCCACGGGGCCTTTTTCGTCCTGCAATACCGATTGAGACATACCAATTCCGGTTCCATGCCAATGGGAAACAGAATCTGAGGCATGCCAATCGCCCTGGGGCTCGCGGTGCACATTGAGGGTGAGATCGGTATTCATGAAGCCCATTTCCGCAGGGCGCGCGTTCCAAGAAATTCCATTGCCACAATCCGCCAGGGCGCAAAGCGACTGGATCGCAGATTGCTCTTCGCCCTCCACCAGGGTCGTGGTGCGCATCCATAGGGTTTTGGGTCCGGGGTTCAGGCCGAACTCCGGTGGATAGGCCACATCCAGAAACTGGCCAAAATAGGGTTTGTCGTGCAGGCCTGCGCCAATGGAAAACGGCCCCGACACGGCATCAGCCAGGCGCAGTGGCGTGACTGGCGCAGTTGGCACCTCGCCCAGATCCTTGCGTACCAAATGCATCGAGGTTCCCAGCGCGCAGAGCGTATTATCGAGATCATGCACGGTAATCTGCGTGGTGGCCAGCGTGCGGGTGTGCCGCGTGGTTTCCGCCGCGACCCGCAGCCCCGCCAAGGGCAATGGGCGCAGGATGTCCAGCGTCAGACGGCACAGCATTTTTTCCGCGCCCACCGCGATCTCGGCGGCTCGGGCCGCCAGGCCGGTGACTGGCCCGGCATGACAGTGATCCGGAGACCAGGGCCCTCGCGCCGGGTCATTTCCCACAAAGACTCCATCGGGGTTTTGTGAGAAAAACGGCGGCGCAACAAGGGCCCTGGAGGTCATGCAATCAAACCTTTTCCTGGGTATATTTCTTCAGCTCGACCCGTGCCACCTGACGGCGGTGCACCGCATCGGGACCATCGGCCAAACGCAGGGTACGCACATGGGTCCAGGCAATCGCCAGCGGTGTATCCTGGCTGACGCCCTGACCACCAAACATCTGCACAGCCTCGTCGATCACCTTGAGCGCAACCCGCGGTGCGACCACCTTGATCTGGCTGATCCAAGGTGCAGCGGCACGTCCATCGCCCTGATCCATATACCAAGCGGCCTTAAGGCAAAGCAGCCGCGCCATTTCAATTTCCATGCGGCATTCGGCAACGATGTCATAGTTGGCGCCCAGATGTGCCAGCTTCTTGCCAAAGGCTTCGCGCTGCAGCGAGCGTTTGCACATCTGCTCAAGCGCAGATTCTGCCTGACCGATGGCGCGCATGCAGTGGTGAATCCGTCCAGGCCCAAGGCGGCCTTGGGCGATTTCAAATCCCCGGCCTTCGCCCAGCAGGAGGTTTTCGGCGGGCACGCGAACATTGGTAAACCGGATATGCATATGGCCATGGGGCGCATCGTCGTGGCCGTAGACCTCCATCGGGCGCAGAACTTCGATGCCCGGCGTGTCGGCAGGCACGACGATCATCGACTGGCGCTGGTGCTTGGGCTGGTCTTCGCCGCCGGTTTTCACCATGACGATATAGACCTTGCAGCGCGGATCCCCCGCCCCAGAAGCCCACCATTTTTCACCGTTCAGCACGTAGTCATCGCCATCGCGCACACAGGCCATCGACACATTGGTCGCATCCGAGGAGGCCACGTCAGGCTCGGTCATCAGATAGGCGGAGCGGATCTTGCCCTCCAACAGCGGTGCCAGCCACTCTTCTTTCATCTTCTCGGTGCCGTAGCGCTCAAACACTTCCATATTACCGGTATCAGGCGCGGCACAGTTAAAGACCTCAGCCCCCAACGGCGTCTTGCCCATCTCCTCGGCAAAATAGGCGTATTCCACGGTGGAAAGGCCAAAGCCCTTGTCACTGTCGGTGAGCCAGAAGTTCCACAGCCCCTGTTCTTTTGCCTTGGCCTTCAGCCCTTCGAGGATCTCTGCTTGGCGGGCGGTATACTGCCAGCGATCTTCCTTGCCGATTTCGGCCTGATATTCGGCCTCCAGCGGCATGATCTCGTCGCGCACCATTGTGGCAACCCGGTCCAACAGCTTGCGGTTCTCTGCCCGCATGCCAAAATTCATATCCATCTCAAATTCTCCTCCACTGCCGCTTTCGCTCTTGCAAAAACCATGGCTTAGTCGCTTGATAACTGTCCAGCACAATGACGGAACGTCATCGGCTGAGATTGAAAATAGACGGAAGGGAACGGGCATGGCGCTACTGGTCAATATTGGTCACGACGGATGGTACCGCGACACGGAATTAGCGGCAGAGCTGCGCGCCCTGATGCCGGAGGCGGATATTCGCACGCTGGATGCGCCCGGCGACATGGCGGAAATCACCATGTTGGCGATCTCTGGCCTCGCAGAGGATCTGCCGGCACAATTGCCCAATCTGGCGCTGGTGCAGAAACTCGGTGCTGGTGTGGAAACCATCGTCGCCCACCCGGCCCTGGCGCCCCATGTGCAGGTGACCCGACTGAAACCGCTCGAGCCCGCCCGCGAGATTGCCCAATACTGCCTGACCTATGTCCTTATGGGGCAACGCAATGTTGCAGCTCATGCCGAAAGCCAAGCCCGCGCTGCTTGGGAGTCACTGGAGCCGAAACAAAACCACAAGACCCGCGTCGGGGTGTTGGGTATGGGACATATTGGCGGCGAGACCGCGCAACTGATGCGTGACCTCGGATTTGAGGTGCACGGCTGGAGCCGCTCCCCCAAAGACATGGAAGGCGTCACCTGCCACCACGGGGCGGAAACGCTGGAGCCGATGCTGGGCATCTGTGACTACATCTGCGCCATCCTGCCCTCCACCGAAGAAACCCGCGGGCTGATCAATGCGCAGACATTGGCCGCGATGAAGCCTGGCGCCACATTCATCAATGCGGGACGTGGTGATCTGGTAGATGAGGCCGCTTTGATTGCCGGCCTGGATCGCGGCCATCTGGGCCACGCAGTGTTGGATGTGCTCTGCACCGAACCCCTGCCCGCGTCCGATCCGCTTTGGTCCCATCCCGGCGTCACCATCACGCCGCATGTTTCGGGCTGGCACCTGGGCGAGGCCCTGGCGGATGTGGTGGAAAACTTCCGCCGGCTGAGCGCTGGCGAAGATCTACTGCATGCGGTGGATCGACAGCGGGGCTACTGACCCCGCCTGCCCAACCTCCCATTAGAACAACATGGATTTGACCGCCGCAAGCGCTGGTCCAAATCGCAGCCAGCCTCCCAGCCCGGTCTGGGTGGGCTGGCCATCCTTCCAGGTACCTGCCACTGACAGTGCCTGCCAGTCTGCGGTCAGCGGGTTGCCGTTGAACAGGGTGAAATCAGCGCGTTTTCCCACCTCGATCGAGCCAATCAATTCCTCCTGCCCCAACTGCTGCGCCGCAGCCCGTGTCATTGCCGACAGGGCCTCATAGCGGGTGAGCGCCTGTTCCGGTGCGGTCACAGTCTGCCTCGAAGCGGATGTACGATCCACTGCTGTCCGCAGGGTGCGCAGCGCATCAATCGGCGAAGCAGGGTGATCCCCGTGCAACGTTGTCACCACTCCGGCGCGCATCGCCGCCCCCACCGGCATATAGCGATCTGCGCGGGTTCCAACGATATCGGGCAGCGCATCGCCGTAGTAGTAGATATGATCGACAAAGAAACCGAGGCTAATGCCCAAGGCCTTGGCCCGCTGGATCTGCGCGGGCGTGATCAGCGCATTATGCTCCAGCCGATGAGCCAGACCGGGGTTGGGCGCTGCCGCCTCAAAGGCGTCCAGAACCTGATCAATGGCGCGCTCACCCTGGGCGTGAACCGCGATCTGATGGCCCTGGGCCTGAAGTTTTGCCACATTGGTGCTGAAATCGCCGGGGTCATGGTTCACCGGCCCCAGATGGCCATGGGGGATATGCATCCGCTCCGAGGTGAGATCGCTGTGCTCATAGGCCTCGGCAAAGGCGGCACCGCCGGTAAAGGGAGAGCCATCCATCCAGTATTTGGTGCCAAGCACCCGAAAATCATCGCTGCCGCCCAGATCTTTGCCCTGATGTGGCAACAGGTAGAGATAGGCCCGCAGCGGCCCTCCGGTGGCGCCGATATGGCGCAGCAGCCCCACCGGATCGGGATGTTTGCCCACCGCTCCGGTGATGCCGATCGTGGTATAGCCAGCCTTGGCATAAGAGGTATATGCACGGCGCACTAGGAGCTCGATCACCGCCGGATTGGCGGCAGGCATGGCGCCCAGGATGGCATTCACCGCTTCCAGCTCCCGAAAGGCACCTGTCGCGCGCCCCTGCGCATCACGGATGATGCCATGGGGCTCACCCACCGTCGGCGCGGCCAGCGAAATGCCAGAGGCCTGCATCGCAGCGGTATTGGCAAAGACCTCGTGCAGCATCTGGGTGATCACCACCACTGGCCGCTCCGGCGCGATCTCATCCAGCTCAGCCAGGGTAGGGGCAGAAAGATCCGCAATTGCCACCGGGTCCCAACCATAGGCCACCAGCCAGGGGGTCAGCGCCCGACCATCTGCGGCCTGCGACAAGGTCTGCATCACCTCGGCGCGGCTGGTGTGGGAGAAACCGCTGACATCCACCACCGCGCCCAGCAACGCGGTTGCAATCGGGTGGGTGTGGGGTTCAATCAAACCCGGAGCCAGTACCTGGCCCTCGAGGTCATGCACCGGCGCGCCACTTTCTTGCAGCTGTGCCAAAGTGCCAATTGCAGTGATCACACCCTCCTCAACCAATATGGCCTCTGGGCCGGGCGTCGCAGCCGCTGCCGCCATGGGAAGGATCGTGCCTCCCGTCAGGATCAACCGCGTTGGAACCTGCTCCGGGCGCAAGAGATACCAAATCAGCCCCGCTGCCAGCAGCCCAAGCACCAGCAGCCCTTTGAATAATCGACCCAGCCACTTCATCGCTCACATCTCCCTGCCACTTTCCTCGGCAGGATTGGTGTCGCGATGATTCCAAACAAGCCTAACGTGGCGGTAACGCGCAAACTTAAGGAGAAATTTCAGACCCAAAACACAACCCTTGCACCCATGGCGCTGAGTTGGCCGCTACCCTGACTGATAGTTCAACGCCTCAGCGCCGCCCGGTCGCAGCCCCAGCGTTTCAGAACCGGGGATCACATCCGTGTTCTGCGCGGTTACAACCTGCCAGCCACAGCGAGAATGCTGCGCCACAAAGACCATCACCGTGGTGCGCTCTCCCAAGAGCTCGCCCGCCGGATCGCGCTGCCCCGTGAGATGCCAACGGCAATGCACCACCGCATAGTCCTGCCCCAAAAGGCGGGCTTTGATGCCTCCGGCACGCAGGCTGCTTTGGTCGAAGATCACCTGAAGCCCATAGGCATGGGCGCGCTGAATATCCGCGCGCTTGTGCCACCACAGCCCAACCACATTGACAAAATCCGCATCCTCAACAAAGA
>CAJXIL010000100.1 GCA_913054455.1 uncultured Roseobacter sp. | reverse complement strand
CAATGGTGCCCACACCCGAGGAGGCCACCAGTTTCACGGTCACCTTGCAGCGCGGATTGATCTGTTTCAGATCATAGATCAGCTGCGCCAAATCCTCGATCGAATAGATATCGTGATGCGGCGGCGGTGAAATCAGGGTCACACCCTTGGTCGAGTGACGCAGACGGGCAATCAGGTCGGTAACCTTCATCCCCGGCAACTGGCCGCCTTCTCCGGGCTTGGCCCCCTGTGCGACCTTGATCTCCAGCTCTTCGCACTGGTTCAGGTATTCGGCAGTGACACCAAAACGACCCGAGGCCACCTGCTTGATCTTGGCGCTTGGGTTGTCGCCGTTTGGCTCTGGCACAAAATGCGCCGGATCTTCGCCGCCTTCGCCAGAGTCGGATTTGGCACCGATCCGGTTCATCGCCACGTTCAGGGCCTTGTGCGCCTCGGGGCTCAGCGCGCCAAGGCTCATCCCCGGAGTAACAAAGCGTTTGCGGATCGAGGTGATGCTTTCCACTTCCTCGATTGGAACCGCCTTGCCCATGGGCTTGATGTCCAACAAATCACGCAGATGGATCGGCGGGTTCGACTGCATCTTGGCGGAATACTGCTTCCACATCTCAAAGGAGGCGCGGTTGCAAGCCATCTGCAACATATGCATCGAGGTGGCTTCCCAGGCATGGGTCTCGCTGGATATGCGTGCCTTATAGAAACCACCGATGGGCAGGATGTTATCTTCACCCCCCCAACCCTTTTTGTGGATTTCCTCGGCCTTGACCTGGATACCGCTGACACCAATGCCAGAGATCCGGCTGGTCATACCGGGGAAGAACTCGGCGCACATGGCACGCGACAGGCCAACGGCCTCAAAGTTCAGACCGCCACGGTAGGAAGAGATCACCGAGATCCCCATCTTTGCCATGATCTTAAGCAGCCCCTGGTCGATGGCGTCACGGTAGCGCGCGACGTTTTCAGTCAGGCTGCCATCCAGCAGCCCGCGCTCGATACGGTCGGCCAGGGAATCCTCGGCCAGATAGGCGTTCACCACGGTGGCACCACAACCGATGAGTACGGCAAAGTAATGCGGATCCACACATTCCGCTGCCCGCACATTCAGCGAGCAGAAGGTGCGCAGCCCTTTGCGGGTCAGGTGCGAATGCACAGCCGAAGTCGCCAAGATCATCGGCATGGCAACACGGGTTGCATCCGAGAATTGATCGGTCAGCACCAGATGGCCAGCGCCTGAGCGCACAGCGTCTTCTGCCTCGGCACGAATGCGATCCAGTGCAAGGCTCAGCGAGCCCTCAGCCGGGTCAAAGGAACAGTCGATCTCGGCCAGAGGCGCGTTAAACTGCCCCACCAGCTTGTCCCATTGGGCATTGCCGACAAAGGGACTCTCTAGCACCACGATCTCGGTCTGGCTGCTGTCTTCGTCCAGCACGTTCTTCAGGTTGCCAAAGCGGGTCTTCAGCGACATCACCCGGAATTCCCGCAGGGAATCGATGGGTGGGTTGGTCACTTGGCTAAAGTTCTGGCGGAAGAAATGCGACAGCGGGCGGTACTGTTTCGACAGCACAGCCGACGGCGTGTCATCCCCCATCGAGGCCAGGGTCTCTTTGCCATCTTCTGCCATTGGCGACAGGATCTGTTCCAGCTCTTCGATGGTATAGCCCGCAGCCACCTGACGGCGGCGCAGCTCATCACCGGTAAAGATTGGCGCTTCGGTCACGGTGGCCAGGGTGGCATCCACATCGTTGATCTTGCTTACCCAATCGCCAAAGGGCAGCGCCGCCGCGAGCTTGTTCTTGATCTCGGTGTCGTGGAAAAGCTTGCCCTTCTTCATGTCCACAGCCAGCATCTGGCCGGGCCCAAGCGCGCCTTTTTCGACGACCGATGCCTCGTCGATTGGCACCATGCCCGCCTCCGAGCCCGCAATTACCAGACCATCGCCAGTGACCACATAGCGCATGGGGCGCAGCCCGTTACGGTCCAGACCAGCACAGACCCAGCGGCCATCGGTCATCGCCAAGGCGGCAGGACCGTCCCAAGGCTCCATCACCGAGTTGCAGTAGGAATACATGTCACGCCAAGCCTGGGGCAGTTCCACGGCCTGTTTGGACCAGCTTTCGGGCACCAGCATGGTTTTGGCCATGGGCGCAGAGCGACCTGCGCGCACCAGGACCTCGAACACGCCATCCAGGGCAGCCGAATCAGAGGCTCCGCCTGCAATGATAGGTTTGATGTCTTCGGCATGGTCTCCAAAAGTCGCAGAGGCCATGCGGATTTCATGGCTCTTCATCCAGTTGACGTTGCCTTTGAGGGTGTTGATTTCACCGTTATGGGCCAACATGCGGAAGGGCTGTGCCAACCACCACTGCGGGAAGGTATTGGTGGAGTAACGCTGATGATAGATCGCAAAGGCGCTCTCAAAGCGTTCGTCCATCAGGTCGGGATAGAAAACCGCAACCTGTTCAGCCAGCATCATGCCTTTGTAGATGATCGAGCGGCAGGACAGCGAGGCCAGATAAAGTTCACCAATACCGGCCGCGGCCGCGGCCTTTTCAATGCGGCGACGGATCACATAGAGTTCGCGCTCAAAGGTTTCCTCATCAACGCCTTTGGAGTTCGAAATCAGGATCTGTTCGATCTCAGGACGGGTGGCATTGGCTTTCGCACCCAGGCAGGTCACGTCGACAGGCACATGGCGCCAGCCGTAGATGTAATAGCCCATGCGCAGAACTTCGGTCTCGACGATAGTCCGGCAGGTCTCTTGCGCGCCAAAGTCAGTTCGCGGCAAAAAGACCTGACCTACCGCCATCAGCTGGTCTTCGCGTGGCTCGTGGCCGGTGCGTTTGATCTGGTCATAGAAGAAGGGAACCGGGATCTGCACGTGGATACCCGCGCCATCGCCAGTCTTGCCATCAGCATCAACAGCGCCGCGGTGCCAGATCGCTTTCAGTGCATCAATACCGGCCTCAACCACGCTGCGGCTGCTTTTGCCATCAACGGCAACCACCAGACCCACACCGCAGGAAGAATGCTCTTCTTCCTCAGTATAGAGACCATTTTCGGCCATCCACTTACGCTTCGTTTCCTCGGCGCGGACCCAGTCAGCATCAAATTTGGTCATGAGTTTCTCCGATCAATTAGTGGCATAGCTTGTCGTAAGCTGGGCATTCACAGCCCGATTATTGTTAAGGTCTTCATCGCGCTCTCCCGGTCTTCGTGGCAGGGCGCTGATCTTGCGCATCAGGCTGCGCATTTTGGTCCGATCTTTTCCCCATGCGGCATCAACCATCGGATACAACACACCCGCCTCGCGTAGAGGGTCGATAACATCATGGCTGCGACGGTCGGCCAGGAAATGGTCAATATTGGATCCCTCTGGAAAGGCCTGCCAATGCTGGCTGTCCTCTGCATTCCAGCGGCTGTGCAACAGCGTATACTGTATCTGTGACCCCATGGCCTCGTTCAGCGATGGGCGGGAAAACTCTGGGATCTGGGCACGTGCCTCTGCCCAGCGCTGATCTGCAGGAAACGTTCCCGGACGTGGGCAATACTGTGGGGCAAAGGCCAGGGCAGAGTCTGCCCCCAGCTCTGCCGCATAGGACACCGCACCATAGCCGCCCATGGAGACGCCGACTGTCATCAATCGTGTCAGCCGGTGGTGCGCGACATAATCAGAAATCGCCCGAAAAACCGCTGATGAGAAATCGCGCCCCTGAAACCACCCCTGACGACGGTCCGTCACAAAGATACAATGGCGCGCGTCCTGGTTTGAAGCACTGGATGCAAATTCGAGCAGTCCCCGTTTTGCTGCATTGGCGTGATAACTGGTGAAAACCACTATCCCTGCGTCTTCGCGACCGGAAAGCGCGCGAATATCAGCCCCAGCCTCCTCGCAGAGGCTGCGTGACTTCAGGCGAAACAAGGCCTGACGGAGTGATTTGCGGATCCCGATTTTCATATTTAGTCAGCAACGATCTCAGTGATCCTAGCTCTTTCCTTCTTCTGCCGCAGGGCGAAACGCTGCCATGACATCTGCTTCGGTCATCTGCCGATGCTCTCCCGCAAAGGCGTAGCCCTCGGGCTTTCTGTCGACATAAAGTTCCAGACCGAGCTTGGTTCCACCGGCATTGTCAAAAAGGCCCGCCGCCATCTGAACCTGGCCATGCATCTTACCGGGAGCTGTGATGCGATACCAAAGAGCTGAACCGCAGTCGGCGCAAAACGCGCGTTCGGCCCAGTCTGACGACACATATGTCTTTACCGGGCCAAGCGCCGCATAGCCTGGCGCCGCCGGAATGGTCATCAAGGCCGAACTGGTCCAGCGACGACACATATCACAGTGGCAAGCCCCAAGGGCCGGACGCGCAGGCGTCATCGAAACGGTAACGGCGCCGCACATACAATGTCCTTGTAACTCGCTCATCTACCCTGGCTCCCTTACGGTGGCTTTGCTGAATTACTCCGCCGCGACCTGCGCAGCAGCACTGTTAAAACGCTCTACAAGGGCGTCGGCGCAGTCGCGTCCGTCCTTGATGGCCCAGACCACCAGCGAGGCACCGCGCACGATGTCACCAATGGCATAGACACCGTCCAAATCGGTGGCCCCTGTGCGGTAGGCAGCCTTAACGGTGCCCCAGCGGGTCACCGGCAGGTCGGGCTGACCCCAGAGCATCGGCAGATCTTCCGGTTCAAAGCCCAGCGCCTTGATCACAAGGTCGGCCTCTTCAACGTAGTCTGCGCCTTCAATCACTTCCGGCGCCTGACGGCCGGTGGCATCGGGCTGGCCCAGACGCATCTTTTGCACCATGACGCCCGCAACCTTGCCATCCGCGTCGGTGAAGCCCTTGGGCGCGGTCAGCCATTCAAACTGCACGCCCTCTTCTTCGGCGTTCTGGGTTTCACGCTGGGAGCCGGGCATATTGGCACGGTCACGACGATACAGACATTTGACCGAAGTTGCCCCCTGCCGGATCGAGGTCCGCAGACAGTCCATCGCAGTGTCACCACCGCCGATGACCACAACCTTCTTGCCCTCGGCATTCAGCGTTCCGTTTTCAAACTCTTCTACCGTGTCGCCGAAGTTCGAAGCGCGGTTTGCGGCGGTCAGGAAATCAATCGCCTTGACGATACCGGTGGAGCCGGAACCTGGCATTTCAAGATCGCGAGATTTGTACACACCAGTGGCAATGATCACCGCGTCATGTTTGGCGCGGATCTCGTCAAAGCTGATGTCCACGCCAATGTTGCAGTTCATCACAAAGGTAACGCCGCCATCTGCCAGAAGCTGATTGCGCCGCATCACCACGTCTTTTTCAAGTTTGAAACCAGGAATACCATAGGTGAGCAGGCCACCCGCGCGATCATAGCGGTCATAGACGGTCACCTGAATACCCGCCTTGCGCAGCATATCTGCCGCCGCCAGACCACCGGGCCCAGCTCCAATAACACCAACGCTTTCAGAGCGCTCCTGTGACGGGGCATTGGCTTTGACCCAGCCTTTGTCCCAGGCGGTATCGGTGATGTATTTTTCCACCGCGCCAATGGTTACGGTGCCATGGCCGGATTGCTCAATCACACAGTTGCCTTCGCACAAACGGTCCTGCGGGCAGATACGTCCACAGATCTCGGGAAAGGTGTTGGTGGCCTGAGAGGTCTGGTAAGCCTCCTCCAGACGGCCAGTGGCGGTGAGGCGCAGCCAATCGGGGATATTGTTGTGCAGGGGGCAATGGGACTGGCAATAGGGCACGCCACATTGACTACACCGGCTGGACTGCTCTTCCGCCTTGGCCGCAGCAAATTCCGAATAGATTTCGTCGAAATCTTCGCGACGGGTGTCAGCTGCACGCTTTTGCGGCATATCGCGTTCGATCTTCACGAATTTTAGCATCGGTTGCTTGGCCATGGGCGAACTCCCTATTTTGGCTGGCTGCGACAGGCCCGGAAAGGAACCTAGCAATCTATTAGTCAGTACTGTTGACCTAAAATGGACAACTTCACTCTCTGATACTGTTTCTCACAGGAATGTACAGCGTTTTTAGGTCCGAAACGGACCTAAAACTATTCTTCCCTATCTGACCCAAGGTTTTATACAGAGACATATTGCCTTAACCCAATAACGACTCATCCCGTCCATCCCCTTTCAGGACATCATTTTATGCCATTTTTACAGCTTGTTCTCGTCGCGCTGATCCAAGGAATCACAGAGTTCCTTCCCGTGTCCTCCTCTGGCCACCTGATTCTCCTGCCAGGATTGACTGGCTATTCAGACCAAGGCCAGGTCATTGATGTCGCTGTTCACCTAGGAACCCTAGCTGCAGTGGTGCTGTACTTTTGGCGCGACGTGCGGATGGGGCTGGTTGGGTTGACCTGCCTTGCCTGCGGACGCAACGACACCGAGGGCTCTCAGCTGGCGCTGGGGCTAATCATTGCGACCATTCCCACGATTCTCCTTGGCGCATTCCTGCACTTCTCGGGTCTCAGTGATGCGCTGCGCTCTCCCGCGGTGATTGGTTGGACCATGTTGGTCTTTGGTTTGGTTCTCTATGTTGCCGACCAAAAAGGCGCCCACCAAAAGACCACCAGCGACTGGGGTATCCATGATGCGCTGATTATGGGGCTCTGGCAGATGATTGCGCTGATTCCTGGCACCTCGCGCTCTGGCATCACTATCACCGGTGCCCGGCAACTGGGCTACACCCGCGAAGAGGGTGCCCGCATTGCCATGCTGATGTCTATCCCCACCATCATAGCCTCTGGCGTCTTACTGGGAACTGAGGTGGCGCTAGAGGCCAATATGGCGCTGATCCGTGATGCAGGTATCGCCGCTGCGCTGGCCATGCTTTCGGCGCTGGCAGCGCTCAGCCTGATGATGCGACTGCTGCGCTCGGTCAGCTTTACCCCCTATGTCATCTATCGCGTTATTCTGGGGTTGATCCTGCTGGGCTATGCCTACGGCACCTAGAATGGGTGACAGTATTCCACTGACACAGAAAAAGGGCGCGGTGAGATCCGGCGCCCTTTATTGCTTCTGTATTATTTCTACCCGCAAAGGAGCCAGAAATTAGGCATCGCCCTTGAGATTCCGTGCCGAGGCCGTCATCTCATCATATTGACCAGTGGGGCGGAACTTCCACAGGTAGCTAGGCAAGATCGGCCCCATCCGTTCTGGCGTGATGCCAAGATAAGCAAAACCTTTGGCGCCTTCGGCAACAACGTTATCAGTGCAAAGGCTCTTCAACTGGTCACGTGTCAGCACCTTGTTTTCGATCAGCTGCAGGCTGACCGCTTGCAACATGTCAAAACCAAAGGCCAGCGGCCAGACGGCAAAGCCTGGCAGGGACAGAACAATACGACGACGCATGATCACGTCGCACATCTGGCGCATCAACGCGGCAAAGCTCTTCACCTCTGGCCCGCCGAGCTCATAAATGCCGGGCTCCACCTCACCCAAGACACCCTTGACCGCAGCGCGCGCAACATCATCGACATAGACGGGCTGAAACAGGGTCTTACCCTTGGCGATTGGCAGCAGTGGTGACAGACTGGCCATGCCGGCAAAACGATTGAAGAACTCGTCCTCGGTGCCAAAAATGATCGAAGGACGGAGGATGACTGCATTGGCAAAATTGCTGTGCACAGCCTCTTCGCCCTGGGCCTTGGTGCGGGCATATTCGCTTGCACCTTCAGCATCAGCCCCTAGCGCGGAGATATGCACCAACTGGCCAATGTCCTGTTGCTGAGCCACCCGCGCCACCCGCGCAGCTCCCTCTGCCTGGACAGCATCAAAGGTGTTTTTGCCATGGGCGTTAAGAACCCCAACGCAGTTTACCACCGCGTCCGCGCCCTGCATCGCCGCCGCCACAGATACATCATCGCGAATGTTGCACAGAACCGGTTCAACCTGACCTGGCACACCATAGGGTTTGACATGCATGGCTTCATTGGGTCTGCGCACGGCAACCCGGACCCGCCAGCCCTCTTTTGCCATGCGGCGTGCGATGTAGCGGCCGACAAAACCAGACCCGCCATAAATCGTGACCAGTTTGGACATCTCTTGGCTCCTGCAAATAGCTATGCCTCCG
Source organism: uncultured Roseobacter sp. (assembly GCA_913054455.1). Taxonomy (GTDB): domain Bacteria; phylum Pseudomonadota; class Alphaproteobacteria; order Rhodobacterales; family Rhodobacteraceae; genus Pseudophaeobacter. The sequence goes on along the minus strand of CAJXIL010000100.1, from coordinate 5,064 downwards.
ATCTACCGCTCCTACACCTTTCAAACAAGGCGCAAAACGCGAGGCCTGAAGTACAATGCGTACAGAACCTGCATTTGACGTTAACAACGTGCCCTAAGGTTCAGTTTGCCTTTTCAAACATTCAAAACTAAACATAGGTGCCGCAAAAATTCGCGTAACACACTAAAAACATACAAGTAAAATACATATATGCGACAATCGAGGACGACGTTTAATGGAAGCCAATATCTGCAACGCCCTGGTGCTCCGCAGCTTTGAAAGTGACCGGATGGACCTCGAGGCCTTCATTCCCGCCTTTTACCAAACCTTCTTTGCGGCCTGTCCACAGGCCCAGGTATTTTTTCCGACTGACATTGAGCGCCTAGAAGCAAAAATGCTGGCCTCTCTGACACATCTGGCCGAAGCGCTAGAAAGTACAGAACGGCTGGATGGCATTCTCAGCGCACTTGGCGACAAACATCGCAAAATGGAAATCTCAGATATCCATTTTGATCAATTCATCCATAGTTTCACCAGCACTCTGGCCAAGACCCTGGGCCCGGAATGGGACGACGAAATTCATGAAGCTTGGACACAATTCCTAAAGTTTGTAGCCAAGCGAATGAGCTTTTTCACCTCGTCGGAACACCCAGAAATCAACGAATGATCACGCTGCCAAATCTTACGAAAAGACAGGAAGCCGCAGGAGGTGGCAGAGTTTTTGCAAAAATGTCAAAAATCCGTTTGACGCCCCCGACACAGCGGCCTATACGCCCCTCACGACACCTGCCCAGGTGGCGGAATTGGTAGACGCGCTAGCTTCAGGTGCTAGTATTGGCAACGATGTGGAGGTTCGAGTCCTCTCCTGGGCACCACTTATTCCTCCCGAAATTATGAACACCAGCCTCCTGTATCAACAGGGGTTGATGTGTGTGTTACCCTATCACGTCCAGACCGGCTGAAGCCCTAACACTCTGCAACACTGGCGCGGGAAGAGACCAAACTCCGCTGGTCGCTTTTCCCACCAACGCGATGCGGCTTTAATCTGCCGTTCAGAGTCATCGTCTAGGTAGTGAAGCCCAAACCCAAAGCGAGGCCAAGTTCGCAGTACTGTTCCATAGCAGGCCACAAGATAAATTTCCGACCCCAACAGCGGTTCCGTGCAGCCTGGTAGTTGAGTTCACGCTGCATTGCGCTTATTTCGAGATCAACGGCGTATGACGCCAAACCATGAACCAGACTGTGACCAGGATGAGACCCACCCAGGGTCCGCCACCGGCAAAGGATTTCTGCATTGGCCAACCATCTGTATCAACACGACCTGCCTGACGATCTAAAACTCGGCCCGGTCGTGGCGATTGACTGCGAAACCATGGGGTTGAACCCCCATCGTGATCGGCTCTGCGTTATTCAATTGTCAGATGGCGATGGCAATGCCCATATCGTGCAGGTCGCAAAAGGCCAGACCGAGGCTCCCAATCTTTGCGCCATGCTGGAAGATCCAGAAACACTCAAGCTGTTTCATTTTGGCCGCTTTGACATTGCCGCCATGTTTAATGCCTTTGGAACCCTGACCGCGCCGGTCTATTGCACCAAAATCGCCAGCCGCCTGGTGCGCACCTACACGGATCGCCACGGGCTCAAAAACCTGACGCAGGAGTTGATTGGTGTAGATATCTCCAAACAGCAACAGATGAGCGATTGGGGAGCCAAGAAACTAACAGATGCCCAGCTGGATTATGCGGCCTCGGATGTCTTGTACCTGCACCGTCTGCGCGAAGCCCTGAATAAGCGGCTGGAACGCGAAGACCGTATGGAAATGGCCCAGGCCTGTTTTGACTTTTTGCCCATGCGTGCCAAGCTTGACCTGGCTGGCTGGCCCGAAACGGATATTTTTGCACACTCATGACCGCTTCTGAAAAACTCCTCGCTACCGCCCGCCAGGTGGCCACAGATGAGGCCCGCGCCCTTGAGGCCCTGGCCGAGAGCTTTGACGAGCGCTTTGTCGAAGCCGCCAATTTGGTTCTGGCGGCGACTGGGCGGATCATCATCAGCGGTATTGGCAAGTCTGGCCATATCGGGCGCAAGATTGCGGCCACTCTCGCCAGCACCGGCACACCAGCCTATTTTGTCCACCCCGCCGAGGCCAGCCATGGCGACCTGGGTATGTTATCCAAAGGCGATGTGGTGGTGGCGATTTCCAATTCCGGCGAAGCGCCGGAGCTGGCCAATCTGCTGGCCTTTACCCGCCGGTTTGACATTCCGCTGATTGGCCTCTCCAGCAAGCCCAACAGCACCCTGATGACTGAGGCAGATGTGCAGTTGCAGATCCCAGCTATGGGGGAGGCCTGCGGCTATGGCATTGTGCCCTCTAACTCGACCACCCTGACCCTGGCTATGGGCGATGCGCTGGCCATTGCCATTATGAAACATCGTGATTTCCGTCCCGAGAATTTTCGCGACTTTCACCCCGGTGGCAAACTGGGCGCGCAGCTCAGCAAGGTCAGCGATCTGATGCATGGAGATGACGCCTTGCCAGTCGTCGCAGCCGACACGCCGATGTCAGACGCCCTGATCGAGATCAGCCAAAAGGGATTTGGCGTCTCTGGTGTCACCGATGCGACGGGCAACCTGCTGGGCATCATTACCGATGGTGACCTGCGGCGCCATATGGACGGCTTGCTGCAAAAGGAAGCCGCCGCCGTCATGACCAAAGATCCTACTACCATCGCCCCCGATGCCCTGGCGGCAGAGGCGGTGGCCATCATGAACCAGCGCAAAATCACCTGTCTTTTTGTGGTTGATCCGGCCAAAGGACACCGCGCCGAGGGGCTGTTGCACATTCACGACTGTCTGCGCGCGGGCCTCGGATAGGGACGGGGCAAAGCCAGGTTATGGATCAGTATTCCCGTATGGTGAGCTACCTCAAGGTGTTTCTGCCTCTGGCAGCCCTGGCTCTGTTATCGACCCTGTTTCTGATCTCGCCCGGCTCTGACAACGAGGTGGTTATTCCCTTTGCAGATCGCGAAATCGAAGAACGCCTGCGTGGCCAACAGGTCACCGCGCCGTTCTTTTCGGGATCAACCCTTCAAGGTGATGAGATCTGGGTCACTGCCGACGTGGCCCGCGCCAGCAACGACCAGCCGGTGATCGCCAGCACTCTTAGGGCGGAAATCCGCATGGTCGCCGGGGGGCAAATCACCCTGACCTCGGATCGCGGCACAGTACACCCAGATCAAGATCTCGCGCGCTTTGTCGGCAATGTCGAAATCACTACGACGGATGGCATGGTGGTTACAACCGAGGTGTTGAAAACGCAGCTCAGCGCGGTGCACGCAGAAAGCCCGGGAGCTATACGGGCAAGGGGTGATTTGGGAGAACTGACTGCGGGGCACATGGAAATCAGTTCAGAAACTGTGGGCGGTCCTGTGCATCTGCTCTTCACCAATAGCGTCAAGCTGGTATACGCTCCCTAAAAATTGGAAAGATAGATTGTGACTCATTTGCGTGCCCTATTCATTTTCCTGATCTCCACTTTGTGGTTCACCCTGCCCGCCGCCGCGCAGAATGTTGCCTTTGGCGCCGTCAAGGCTGACCCCTCGCTGCCGGTTGAAGTTACCTCTGACGCACTGGCTGTGAACCAGGCTGATGGCTCGGCTGAATTTACCGGCAGTGTCTTGATCGTTCAGGGGGTGATGAAGCTTTCGGCGGAGCGGGTCTTGGTCATCTACAAGACCGATGACAGCGGCAAACGCGCAATCGACCGGTTAGAGGCCACCGGAGGCGTACTTCTGGTCAGCGGCCCAGATGCAGCCGAGGCGCAGCGCGCAGACTATACGATCGACGAAGGCACTATCGTGCTGACCGGAGATGTTCTGCTCAACCAAGGCGCAGGTACCATGGCGTCACAGCGCATGGTGGTCAACCTTACCACCGGAACCGCCAGCATGGCCGGGCGCGTTAAGACCATTTTGAATCCCAGCTCCAGTGACAATAACTGATGTCCCCGACACCTGATCTTAAATTAACCGAAGGGTCTTCGGGGCTGCGCATCGAGAAGCTGCGTAAGAGCTATCGCAAAAAAGTTGTGATCCGCGATGTCTCGATCACTTTGGATCGCGGAGAGGTGGTGGCGCTTTTGGGGCCAAATGGCTCCGGCAAAACCACGAGTTTTTACGCCATTGCAGGGCTGATCTTTCCGGAGGCTGGCACCGTCACCATTGACGGGCAGAATGTCACCACGCTGCCAATGTATCGGCGCGCGCGACTTGGCATTGGCTACCTGCCACAGGAAATGTCGATCTTCCGTGGTTTGTCCGTCGAAGATAACATCATGGCTGTGCTGGACATTGCAGTGAAACACAGCCACCGCCGTCGCGAGCGACTGGAAGAGCTGCTGTCGGATTTTTCCATTGAGCATCTGCGCCGCGCCCCCGCTCTGGCGCTGTCGGGTGGTGAACGTCGCCGGGTTGAGATTGCCCGTTGCCTGGCCGCCGATCCTAAATATCTACTGCTAGACGAACCCTTCGCCGGTGTTGATCCTATTTCTGTCGGTGATATTCGCCACCTTGTGGCAGACCTAAAGAAGCGTGGAATTGGCGTGCTGATCACCGATCACAACGTACGCGAGACTCTGGAGATTGTTGACCGCGCCTATATCCTGCACGATGGCCAGGTCTTGATGTCAGGCACCCCTGCCGAGGTTGTCGAAAATGAAAACGTGCGCCGGGTCTATCTAGGCGACAATTTCCGTATTTCTTAACCTGAAATTTACGCACTGCTTAGTCGGCCTGAAGCCTATAGCTTGCCTCAAATTTGCGGCTTATGCTGCGGCTATTTTTCGCCAATATGCGGAAACCCGGACCATCAATTTGCCGTAACTCCATTGACTCTCTGCCGCGTTTGTCATCGAATTGAAACATGGCAAAAGTGCAGTATGAGGTAATCCGGTGCGTGGTCTTGGCAACAAGACCCGAAGGGTTGCAAACCTGTGCCCTGCCTAATCCCCCGACCCAAAACTGACGACACCCCTGCGGGCCCGGCCCGGAGGGTGTTTTGGGTGGAAATTTGTGAAGGAGATCACAT
>CAJXIL010000099.1 GCA_913054455.1 uncultured Roseobacter sp. | reverse complement strand
CAAGGATCTGATCCAGGCCTCGCCGCTCTATCTGCCTGCGCTGATCCTGATCCTCTTGGGCTGTTTTACCAAATCGGCGCAGTTCCCGTTTCATTTCTGGCTGCCCCATGCCATGGCGGCTCCAACGCCGGTTTCGGCCTATCTGCATTCGGCAACAATGGTGAAGGCAGGCCTGTTCCTGATGGCGCGGCTCTGGCCGGTGCTGGCGGGAACGCCCGAGTGGTTCTACATCGTTGCCACCACCGGGTTGGTGACGATGCTGCTGGGGGCGGTGATTGCCCTGTTCAAGGATGACCTCAAGGCGCTTCTGGCTTTTTCCACCGTCTCGCACCTGGGGCTGATCACCATGCTCTTGGGCTTTGGCACCAAAATTGCCGCAGTGACGGCCGTTTTCCATATCATCAACCACGCCACCTTTAAGGCGGCGCTGTTTATGTCTGCCGGCATTGTTGATCACGAGGCACACACTCGCGATATCAAGCGCTTAGGCGGCTTACGTCATCTGATGCCGGTCACGGCCACCCTGGCTATTGTGGCATCCCTGTCCATGGCTGGGATCCCGCCTTTCAACGGCTTTCTGTCCAAGGAAATGATGCTGGAAGAGACCGTGCATACGCTCTGGGGCGGCTCACACTATGTGGTGCCCGCATTGGCACTGGTGGCAGCGCTGTTTTCGGCGGCCTATTCCTTCCGCTTTATTGGCCATGTGTTTTTGGGCAAAACCCGCGACGATTACCCAGCCAAGCCCCATGATCCGGGCTTTGGCATGTGGGCAGGCCCGGCCCTGCTGGTCACGCTAGTGATCCTGATCGGGCTGTTTTCCGCCAAGCTAGCCGGACCACTGGTGGCGGTTGCCGCTGGGGCAGTCATTGGCGGCGCTGAGCTGCCCTATTATTCTCTCAAGCTCTGGCATGGTTTGACCCCTGCGCTTTATATGTCCGGGGGGGCCGTGATTGGCGGATTGATACTGCTCAAACTGCACGCGCCCCTGATGCGTGCCTGGAACGCCGCGCCGCGCCCAGAGGCAAAGCAGATCTTCGATGCTTTGATGCGCGCTCTGACCAAATTGTCTCAGATCGTAACCGATGGTCTGCACAATGGGGCCATCACCCGCTATGCCTTCTTGATGATGCTCTTTATTATCGGCATCAGCTACTATGCCTATGCCACTGGTACGGTTGCGGCGCCTACCCGTGACGTACAGGGTATTGGTTTAATCCCTGCCATCGCCTGGTTCTGCCTGATCGTTGCCACTCTGGCTGTGGTCGCCAAACACCGCCAGCGGCAGCTGTCACTGGTGCTGATCGGTGTGGTTGGCCTGGTGGTCTCGCTTGGGTTCAACTACCTCTCGGCGCCTGATCTGGCACTGACCCAGCTCTCGGTCGAGGTGGTGACCATGGTATTGCTACTGTTAGCGCTGAACTTCATGCCCAAGGACAGCCCCGTCGAGGCCCCCATGTGGGTGCGCCTGCGTGATGGCGGTATCGCGGTTATCGGCGGGCTGGGGGCTGCGGTGCTGATCTATGCGCTGATGCTGCGCGATTTCGCCCTGCCCAGCATTTCCGAGTTCCACCTGGCCAATTCCTACAAAGGCGGCGGTGGCACCAATGTGGTCAATGTCATCCTGGTGGACTTTAGGGGCTACGACACCTTTGGTGAGATCATCGTTTTGGGCATTGCAGCCCTGGTCATCTACGCGCTGACCGAGGCGGTGCTGGGCACCCGCGTGCGGGCCTATCTGCTCAACCGCAAGCCCGATATGCCCCAGGCGGGCGATGCGCATCCGATGATGATGGTCGTGGCGACGCGGGTTATGATGCCGCTGGCGCTGATGGTGGCAGCCTATATCTTCTTCCGCGGCCATAACCTGCCGGGCGGCGGCTTTATCGCCGGGCTGATCGCGGCGATCGCGCTGTTGATGCAATATATGGCCTCCGGCTTTAGCTGGGCCTCAGAGCGGCAACGGATGTTCTATCACGGCACCATTGGCTCGGGCGTGCTGATTGCGGCCGCCACCGGGCTTGGCTCCTGGTTCAGCGGCTCGCCCTTCCTGACCAGCGCCTTTGGCTATCTGCATTGGGCACCCCTGGAAGAGTTCGAATGGGCCACGGCGGCACTGTTTGATCTCGGGGTCTTCCTTGCAGTGGTTGGCGCAGTTCTGCTGGCGCTGGAAAGCCTGGCGCGCTTTGCCTGGCAGCCGGGCATTTCCTCGGAACATGCGATGGATATCAACCCGGCACGCGACGACGCGGCTGAAGCAGCTGAGGGCGAGGCATAAGCATGACCTTTTTGAACATCGAATTCCTCGTGGCCTCGGCGGTAGGTCTGCTCACCGCTGCTGGCATCTATCTGATCCTGCGACGACGCACCTTCCCGGTGATCCTTGGGCTGTCCTTGTTGACCTATGGGGTGAATATCTTTCTCTTTGCCTCAGGTCGGCTGATGGTCAACGCGCCCCCCATCCTGAACAAATACGCAGAAGTGCCCTACACGGACCCGCTACCGCAAGCGCTGGTGCTGACGGCCATCGTGATCTCCTTTGGCATGACGGCCGTGGTGGTGATGATCGCCCTTGCTGCCTATCTTTCAGCGCGTGACGACAAGATTGATATGCCCCATCATCCCGAAGACGAAGGGGAAGACGCATGAACCATTTCCTGATTGCCCCTGTGGTTCTGCCCGCACTGGTCGCGCCCTTTATTATCATGGTGGTGCGCCACCACATGGATCTGACCCGGATCTTTTCGCTGGCCAGCACCGTTTTGCTGCTGGCGATCTCGCTGGTACTGGCGGCGCAGGCCTCCACCGGTGAGATCCAGGTCTATGAGCTGGGAAATTGGTCGGCGCCCTTTGGCATCGTGCTGGTGCTGGATCGGCTCTCGGCCCTGATGGTTTTGCTGACCTCAGTCTTGGCGCTGATCATAAACCTCTATGTGATCGGCTCTGGCTGGGACAAACGCGGCGCCAATTTCCACGCCTTGTTTCAGTTTCAGCTGATGGGTATCATTGGCGCCTTCCTCACAGGGGACGCCTTTAACCTCTTTGTTTTCTTTGAGGTTCTTCTGATCGCCTCCTACGGGTTGATGATCCATTCTGGCGGCACCCGGCGGTTTCAGGCGGGCGTGCAATATGTGGTCTATAACCTCCTGGGCTCGACCCTGTTTCTCTTTGCGCTTGGCACGCTCTATTCGGTGACGGGGACGCTCAACATGGCCGACCTAGCGGTGCGTGTGGCCGAAATCCAGGCTGAGGACACCGCCCTCTTGCGGGTTGGCGCGGTGATGTTGCTCTTGGTCTTTGCTATTAAGGCCGCAGTCATTCCGCTGCATTTCTGGCTGCCGGCTTCCTACGCGAATGCGCCCCTGCCTGTTGCGGCGCTGTTTGCCATCATGACCAAGGTTGGCGCCTATGCCATCCTGCGCATGTACACCTTGGTTTTTGGGCCGGATCTGGCCATCACCGAAGGGCTGGCCGGAGCCTGGTTGATGCCTGCAGCGCTGATGACCCTGATGATTGGCGCCATTGGTATTCTTGGCTCTTACCGCATTGGCCGACTGGTGGCCTTTGGCGCCATCACTTCCATGGGCACGCTGCTCACGGCCATTGCGCTGTTCTCCCCTGAAGGCGTCGCTGCGGCGCTTTATTACACCCTGCATTCGACCCTGGCCGCGGCCTTTCTGTTTCTGGTCGCTGATCTGGTGGCGCAGCGCCAGGGGATCGAAATCACCGCGCAGCGCTTGATGCCCCAAAGCGGGTTGATTGCGGTGCTGTTCTTTACCGGCGCCATTGCCATGGCAGGCATGCCGCCGCTGTCGGGCTTTCTCGGCAAGCTACTGGTGTTGGATGCGGCGCGCGATCATGATCTGGTCTGGTGGATCTGGGGGACAATTCTTATTGGCTCGCTGATCACCATCCTTGGCATGGCCCGCGCGGGCAGCCTGTTGTTCTGGAAAAGCCATAGCATCACCGAGCCCCCATCCGCTGAAGTCAGCGCGCCCTATGAGGAAGAGGCCAACGAGCAGGACGAAACAGCAGTGCGCAGCGGTCCCGCCGCCCTGCCCTTTGTCGCCTGTTTTGCTCTGCTCAGCGGCTTGATCCTGCTGACCATCTTTGCCGGTCCGGCCAGTCACTATGCTGAGGCCACGGCAGCGCAGCTGTTTGAACCTGAGATCTATATCAAGGCCGTGCTTGGAAAGGTCATCCCATGAAACTGCTAAGGCGGCTGCTGCCGCATCCGATCCTGACCCTACTGCTGACCCTTGCTTGGGTGCTTCTGACCAGCACCTGGACGCTGAATTCGCTGGTCTTTGGCTTTTTGCTGGGTCTGTTGATCCCCTTCTTGACCCAGCCCTACTGGCCGCAGCAGATGCGGTTGAAAAAGCCGCTCAAGATCATCGAGTACATCCTGATTGTGCTTTATGATATTGTGGTCGCCAATGTGATCGTGGCCCGTATTGTGGTGTTCAAACCCAATGCCAAGCGCCAGCCCGCCTGGATCGCTGTGCCGCTGGATCTGCTCACGCCCGAAGCGATTTCGGTTCTGGCAGGCACTATCACCATGACGCCCGGAACCGTTGCGGCGGATGTCTCGGCTGAGGGGCACGCGCTCTTGGTGCATTGCCTGGACGCCAGTGACCCGGAAGCAGTGCGCGATGAAATCAAGCAGCGCTACGAGCGCCGGCTGAAGGAGATTTTTGAATGATCATTACCTACGCCACGCATTTCGCCTTCATCTGCTTTGCCCTCGCAATTCTGATGAACCTTTGGAAAATCATCACCGCCGAGGAAATCGCCGACCGCATTCTGGCGCTGGATTCTATGTTCATCAACGCACTCGCCCTGATGATCCTCTATGGCATTGCCCTGGGCAGCGAGGTCTATTTCGAGGCCTCCTTGATTATTGCCATGCTCGGCTTTGTCTCCACCGTGGCCTATGCGCGTTTTATCCTGCGCGGCAATATTATCGAGTGATGAGAGGGGGATCGCATGTTTTATGAATACCTGATCGCAGGCTTTTTGGTCATGGCTGGCCTGTTTGGCTTTGTTGGCTCCTTTGGTCTGCTCAAGCTCAATGACCCGATGTCGCGCTTGCATGCGCCAACCAAGGCCACAACCCTGGGTGTGGGCGGCGTGCTCTTGGCCTCAATGCTGCATGGGGCAATGGTCGAGGGGGATCCGTCGTTGCATGAGCTGATGATCACCCTGTTTTTGTTTCTCACCGCCCCGGTCACGGCACTGTTTATTGCCAAGGTCCATATTCACCGGCATGAAACAAATAAGAGCCTGCCAAAGGCCGGCGAAGATGGCATCTGGGCCACCCACGATGTGGCAGAGACCAGCACAGAAACAGACAAGGCTTAGAGCTGAGACAGAAGAGCAAACGCGGCGCGCCTACGCGCGAGGTCTGCGTATCGCCAGCGCAGCCTGTCAGCTTCTTATTTGCCACTTGTTCTGGCTCAAGGCAGCTAACCGCTCGCCAGCCTAAATAGGCTTTGACGGACTGATAAAAAGGCACAGGCTCATGCATAGCGCTCCTCTTCCGGCAACCAAAGATGTGGTCCTGATTGGCGGCGGTCACGCCCATGCGCTGGTACTTTTGAAATGGGGCATGCGGCCTCTGGCCGGAGCGCGGCTTACGGTGATCAACCCCGGTCCCACCGCGCCCTATTCCGGCATGTTGCCGGGCTTTGTCGCTGGGCACTACCAGCGCGATGATCTGGATATTGATCTGGTAAAACTGGCGCGATTTGCCGGAGCGCGGGTCATCCTGGGGGCAGCCGACGGGCTGGATCCACACGCGCGCATGGTCCATGTGCCCGGGCGGGCACCCATTGCCTATGATTTGGCCTCGATCGACGTCGGCATCACCTCTGAAATGCCGGATCTTCCCGGCTTTGCCGATCATGGCGTTCCGGCCAAGCCGCTCGGCGCCTTTGCCCAGTCTTGGGACCAGTTTCGCCGCGGAAGTGGCCCGGCCAATATTGCCGTCATTGGCGGCGGTGTTGCTGGGGCCGAGCTGGTCCTGGCCATGGCCCATGCTCTGTCACAACAGGGGCGGCTGGGTCAGGCCACCCTGATCGACAGCGGCCCGGTTCTCGGACAGGCCAGCCCAGAGGTCGCTAAGCGGCTGCGCCGCGCTTTTAGTGAACATCGTGTGACTCTGGTGGAAAATACTGGCGTTGAGCGCCTTGAGCCCGGCCTGATCCATCTGGCGGATGGGCGCATGGTTCTATCAGATTTCACCACTGGGGCTGCTGGCGCCCGCCCCCATGACTGGATCGCGGAATGCGGTCTGGACCTGCATCAGGGTTTTGTCACCGTGGATGACACCCTGCAAAGCTCCGCTCCAGATATCTTTGCTGTGGGCGATTGCGCCCATTTGGCGTTTTCGCCCCGCCCCAAGGCTGGCGTCTATGCGGTGAGACAGGCCCCCATTCTGTACCATAACCTGCGCGCCCGTCTGACCCAGGATCCCCTGCGCAAATACAAGCCGCAAAAGGACTACCTCAAGCTGATCTCCATGGGCCGCAAAGAGGCCTTGGGGGATCGCTTTGGGCTGCAGTTTTCGGGCAGTCTTGTCTGGGGATGGAAGGACCGGATCGATCAAAACTTTATGGAGCAGTTCCGCCAGCTGCCCAAGATGGATACGCCAAAACTGCCGCCGGAACACACCCATGATCTGCCCCAAGCCCTGGGAGAAAAACCTCTGTGCGGCGGCTGTGGGGCTAAGGCCGGTCGCGGCGCCTTGCGTGCGGCGTTGACGGCCCTGGGGCCAATGCAGCGCCAAGATGTGAGTGCCCTGCCTGGCGATGACGCGGCTTTGGTGCAAACTGGCGGCGTCCAGCAAGTGATCTCAACCGATCACCTGCGCGCCTCGCTGCTGGATCCGGTCGTGATGGCACGGGTTGCGGCAGTACATGCCTTGGGTGATATCTGGGCCATGGCAGCCACGCCGCAGGTGGCCACCGCCAATCTGATCCTGCCCCGCCTGTCGCCTGCTCTGCAACAGAGGAGCTTGACCGAAATCATGGCCACCGCTGGCGAAGTCTTTCAGGCGGCTGGGGCGGATATCGTCGGCGGCCACACCTCTATCGGGGACGAGCTGTCCATTGGGTTCACCGTGACCGGCCTGTGCCCAAGCCAGCCCATAACCCTGGCCGGTGCCAAGCCCGGAGATGTGTTAATCCTGACCAAACCCATCGGTTCTGGCGTGATCATGGCGGCTGAAATGTCTGGCGATGCCAAGGGAGAATGGGTCGCAGCAGCCCTGACACAGATGTGCCAGCCCCAAGGCGCGGCCGCGCGCATTCTATCGGAGGCCCATGCAATGACCGATGTCACCGGCTTTGGTCTGGCCGGGCATCTCTTGGGTATCTGCGAGGCCTCCGGCCTGGCTGCTAGGCTCGACCTTAACGCAGTACCGATGATGCAGGGCGCGATAGAGTTGAGCGCGCATGGCATCCGCTCCTCTTTGTTTGAGGATAACCGTAGCCTTGCGCCAAATCTGGCGCGCGGGCCAGAGGCTGATCTGCTGTTTGATCCACAAACCGCCGGTGGGCTTTTGGCTTCCGTCGACGCTGACACAGCCGATGAGCTATTGGAACAGCTGCAGGCAGCTGGCTATACAGCAGCAAGGATTGGCGATCTTACCTCTGGCGCGCCAGAGCTTACGCTCCGCTAGCCGGGGGAGACCCAGGAGCTTGCAACAGATCGCAGATCTGCTGTGCTACCCGGTCCAAATCTGCCTCGCGCATTTGCCCTAAGTCCAGATCAGCAACTGTGTCTGCGCCGTTGACGCGCCGGGATTTCTGGTAGGCGGGATCATAGTGGTCCTGCATCAGCGCTAAGGTCAGCGCCGCTTTATTGCCCGCATTGATCAGATCAAACCAGTGGTCAATTACCGCATTGGCGCGATGCCCCCGCAGGTACCCCAGTTTTTCGCGCAGCTTCTCGCTGTCTGAGAGGATATCGTCATAGGCCTGCGACAGATAGCGGCAGCGCGCGCCAACAGGCGCCTGCACCTCGATACGAGATGCCTGTTTCATTGCGCGCCACAGGCTGGGGGGTATAATCCGTTCCCCGACCTTGCTGGACTCGGCCTCGACCAAAACCGGGCGGGCGGGATCCATCCCCAACAACTCCTGCGCCAGGGCACTCTCAAACCCCTTTTGGCAGGGCTGGGGCTGCGCCATCCCCCCTAACAAAGAGCCCCGGTGATTGGCCAGACCTTCCAGGTCCAGCACTTGTCCTCCCAAGGCCCGCACCCGCTGCAACAATTCGGTTTTGGCGCTGCCGGTATAACCATCCAGAGCGATCAGGCGAAACGGCAGCGTCTGCTCATACAGATAGCCATAAACGAGGCGCCGGTAGCTTTGATAGCCGCCCTCGACCAGGGCTGCGCGCCAGCCGATCTGGCTCAACATCCACGAAAAACTGCCCGAACGCTGCCCGCCCCGCCAGCAATAAACCAGAGGTCGCCAGCCGCCGTCATGATGGCTGAGGCTGTGCTCAATACTGTTGGCGGCATTGCGAAACACCAGCGCCGCGCCCAGTTTACGCGCCTTAAACGGGCTCTCCTGCACATAGATAGTGCCCACCTCGGCGCGCTCTTCGTTGCTCAGCACGGGCAGGTTGATGGCGCCGGGGATATGATCTTCGGCAAATTCAGCGGGGCTGCGCACATCTATGACCGTGTCATATCCGTGGGCCAAGATATCTTGCAGGGTTTCATAGCGATTGGGCATGGATTTGATCTACCGCGCGTGAGATTTGAATAATAGTACCATTTCATCATCCGTGCCAAAGTAGCTTGGACGCTCAGATGAGGCGTGGCTCGGCAATCCCTTGTGCTGCGGCACCTTCCAGATGGTCCCCTTCTGCCTGTGCAGGTGCCACAACCGTTTCATCACGGTCCCCCTCCTCAAAGAAGGGCTCGATCAACTCTGGTCCCGTCGCGCGATTGCTATTCACCTGGGGTGACACCCGGTGCATTTGCAGGCGCTCCTCTGGCCCCGGCTGCATCAAGCTCGCCGCGCCCTTTCCCGCCTCCCCCAGCCAGAGCGGCCAATCCTGAGGCGCCAGCACCAAGGGCATCCGGTGGTGGATCGCCCCCAGCGTCTGATTGGCGGCGGTGGTGACGATGGCGCAGGTTTTCTGCGCCTCCTGTCCCCAGCTCTGCCAGATCCCGGCAAAGGCGAGCGGCGTCGCATCCGCGGCCTGGATGTACCAAGGCAGGCGGTTGCCCTGTGTATCCTTGGTCCATTCGTAAAACCCTGATGCCGGGATCAGACAGCGCCGCGCCCGGCAGGCCTCGGCAAAGGCGGGTTTCTGCGCCAGGGTCTCGGCACGGGCATTGATCAGCAATGGCCCCGAGGTCTCACTGTCATACCAATGTGGCAAGAACCCCCAACGCATCGCCACGAGCTGGCGTGCCGTGCCCTCTGCCTTGATTACATGGACCGGGTTGGTGGGGCAGATGTTGTAGTTGGGCAGTCTCGGCAGGTCATTGGCCGGGCTGGCCGCAAACAGCCGCACCATGGCCTCATCTGGCTGGGTCAGGGAAAAACGTCCACACATGAGCCAAGGCTAGTGGCTCCGCGCCTGATGAGCCAGCCCCATGGACAAGACCAGACCGGGCTATTTCTTGTAGTCCTGGCGCGCAATGTCGATGCGAACTTCCATCATCGACATCTCTTTCAGGATCTGTTTCCGACGGCTGCGATCTGAGGCTTCTTGCAGCTCGGCCCGTAGATGGGTCAGCTCTCTGGCCAGCGCCACAAATTCAGGCACCGCCCCGGCGTCGCGCAGCATCCGGTGAAACACCGTGCCCTCCGGGTCTGCGATCTGCGGCAGAGGCTTGCCAGCGCCTGGCAGATCCTCAAAAGCACCATCCGCTTCGGCAGCGGCAATTCGGGCATTTATCAGGGCAGCAAGTGGATGATCCATCCCCCTAGTCTGCCAGTCTTCATAGCAAAGAAAAAGCCCCACCACTGCGGGCGGGGCCATAAGGTTTTGGTCATGTGTTTCGTGCGCGAAACAATGGTTTCAGCGCTTACTTGCGGCTGATCCGCCCATCCACATAGGGGCTATAGGGCTGATTTTTGGCGAGGAACTCGGCAGTGACATCCGCCAGATCAGGGCCAAAGTCATAGGCGTTCTTATCGTCTCCGGCAAAGATCTTGTAACCATCACCGCCATTGCGCACATAGTTGTTGGTCACAACGCCATAGGTCTTGGCGGGGTCGATCATCACCCAGCTGCCCCCGTCCAGCACCTGCACATCGCTCACCCGCCCCTCATTCGGCGCTAGGGAGATGTCAAAAGTGAATTTGAGGCCAGCGACCTGTGGGAAACGGCCCTTACCGTCCTCAACCTGGCTCACCCCGTTTTCCAGCGCCGCAATCACCTCTTGGCCCGAGGCCTCAAAGGTGGAGAGCGTGTTCTGGAAGGGGAGAACCGTCAGCACTTCGCCCATGGTGACCTCGCCGGCGTCAATTGAGGCGCGCAGCCCGCCACCGTTCTGGATGGCGATAGAGATACCCTGGTCTTTGACCCGGTCCAGCATGGCATCTGCCACCAGGTTCCCCATTGGGCATTCCTGAGCGCGACAA
This sequence comes from uncultured Roseobacter sp., assembly GCA_913054455.1. Lineage (GTDB taxonomy): Bacteria > Pseudomonadota > Alphaproteobacteria > Rhodobacterales > Rhodobacteraceae > Pseudophaeobacter. The sequence continues at coordinate 2,739 of CAJXIL010000099.1, read as the reverse complement.
ACGTCCCGCGCGCCGACAACGGCCTCCGCGGTCGCCGCTACAACCCGTAGCTTCATCTCTTCGATGGGTGCGCCCATCTCGGCAACGCGCGCCGCTACGGCAGCATCTGGGGTAATCGAGGCATCCAGCAGAATTGGGTCGCCATTGGCTGCTGTGACATTGCCGTCATCATCAAATGTGACCGCCAGCTCGCCAAGATATTTGCTGTAGGCATAGGCCTGTACCACTGGCACAGAGCCAACCATCATTGGATAGGATCCAGCCGCGTCTTCATCGGTGTTGGACAACAGTGTATGCGAATGCCCCCCCACGACCAGATCAAGACCAGGGACCGCAGCCGCAATCTCCAGATCCTTTGGCAAACCCACATGGGTCAGCGCGATAATCTTTGTCACGCCTTCGGCCTGCAAGGTCGCAACGTCGGCTTTCAGGCTCTCGATTTCATCCTGAAACACAACATTTGGACCGGGCGATGAGGTCTCAACCGTATCGGTGGCCAGAACCGAAATAATACCGATCTTTTCACCACCAACCTCAAGCACCACATGATTGCCCACATGGGTTTTCAACTCAGCTGAAGAACTCAGGTCAAGATTGCCGGAGATCACCGGGAAGGACACCGTATCGATGAAATCCCGCAGGCCCTGTGGTCCGTCGTCGAACTCGTGATTGCCAACCGCCATCACATCGTAACCGATGGCTTCCATAAACTCAGCCTCAGCTGCGCCTTTATAGGTGGTGTAAAACAGCGAGCCCTGGAACGGATCGCCCGCATCCAACAGCAGCACATTCTGCCCGGTCAGCGCCGCACGGCGCGCATCAACGGCGGCCTTGATACGGGCCACCCCGCCAAAGCATTTACCCTCAGCCTCGCCTTCGGCATCGCAGGTCGAATCATATTTGTTGATCGATTCAATACGGCTGTGAATGTCATTGGTATGTAGGATCGTCAGCTTGTAGTCAGCCGCCGCCATACCAGCTGTCAGCCCCAATGCTGCAACCGAGGTCAGGAAACGCGTAAACATTATGGTCACTCCCTTTTATCTTTTCTTTGCCCGCGATGGTGCGGTCAAAGCCCGTGCCAGTCAAAGGGGAAAAACAACTCTTCCGGGTTCCCTTGCGGTATTTTTGGGCAGATCTACAAATTTTCAGCACCCCGTCGCCGCCGCTTAGCCTAGCGGGACAAGAGAGACGGCCCAGCGGAGGCGGCTTCGGACTTGATTCCAGTGCAGCAACGAGGCATCAGGGCCTTATGCTGATCTATAAAATTTTTCGCGCCGATGAATGGTCGGCCCTTCAGTCCCAAGGCGAAACCCTTGGCGCGCCCATCGACCTGAGCGATGGTTTCATACACTTCTCAACGGCCCCCCAGGCCGCCGAGACCGCAGCCAAACATTTTGCAAATGTTGACGGGCTTTTCCTGCTGGCCCTTGAGGCTGAGGCCCTGGGCGATGCCCTGAAATGGGAAGTCTCCCGTGGGGGGGCTGATTTCCCCCATCTTTACCGCAAGATGCAGCTCTCGGAGGTAGTTTGGGCAAAACCGCTGCCCTTGGTCAACGGTGTGCACCAGTTCCCAGAGGACATGGCATGAGCGCCTATGTGGATCCCGACGGCCTTCAGTTTTCAAAGTTCAAAGCGCTGCCGAGGGACCACCCAATCGAGATGCTCAACCTGGTGCGCTTCAACGCCCTGGCCCGCTACCCCGCCACTCATGCCTTGGCAGAGGCAGGGTTGACTGGCGCCCAGGCCTATAAGAATTATGGCGCGGAATCCGGACCGATCTTTGCAGGCCTTGGCGGCAAAATCATCTGGCGTGGTGGCTTTGAGGCAACCTTGATTGGCCCCTCGGATGAGGCCTGGGACGAGGTCTTTGTGGCCCGCTACCCGGATGCCCACGCCTTTTTGGCCATGGTGACCAATCCTGATTACCAAAAGGCCGTGGTGCACCGCCAGGCCGCCGTTGCTACCTCGCGCTTGATCCGCACCCAACCCAGCGATACCGGAGCGACCTTTGGATGAAACTGACTGAGAAACTGGCGCTTAAGGCGCTGCACAAAGTAGATCCCGAAGTGGCCCATGGGCTGTCAATCAAGGCCCTGACCTCAGGCATGACCCCGACCCCCGGCCCCGTGACTTCCCCCCGGTTGAAATGTGAGATCGCCGGTATTGCCCTGCCCAATCCCGTTGGCCTCGCCGCAGGCTTTGACAAGAACGCAGAGGCGCTAAAACCGCTGTCGCAGGCAGGGTTTGGCTTCATCGAGGTGGGCGCTGCCACGCCGCGCGCCCAGCCCGGCAACCCCAAACCGCGCCTGTTCCGGCTGAGCGAGGATCGCGCTGCGATCAACCGGTTTGGCTTCAACAATGAGGGCATGGAGGTCATCGCCTCCCGGCTCGCCAAGCGTCCCAACAATGCGGTCATCGGGTTGAACCTAGGGGCGAATAAGGACAGCGACGACCGCGCGGCAGATTTTGCCCGCGTACTGGCCCACTGCGGCGCGCATCTGGATTTTGCCACCGTTAATGTCTCCTCGCCCAATACCGAAAAACTGCGCGACCTGCAGGGCAAGGCAGCACTTTCAGCGCTGCTTAATGGCGTCATCGAGACCCGTGATGGCCTAGCAAAACGCGTGCCGGTTTTCCTGAAGATCGCCCCTGATCTGGATCGCGCCGGTATTGAAGATATTGCCGCCGTAGCGCTGGAAACCGGCATTGATGCGGTGATTGCCACCAATACCACCC
>CAJXIL010000098.1 GCA_913054455.1 uncultured Roseobacter sp. | reverse complement strand
TCCTTGAGGATCAGATAGGCATTGTAGAGCTTGCCGCCTTCGACCCAGGGACAGCCGATTGCCAGCGCCGGACCATCGGCGCAATCCAGCGCCAATTGCTCGGCCGTGGCCATGGCAGCCTGGTGAAACACCGGCTTCATCACCAGATCCTGGGTGTTATACCCCGTCAGAAACATCTCTGGCAGTGCCACCAGATCCGCGCTGGCAGCGCGACCTTCAGCCCAGGCCCTGCAGGCCTTTGCTGCATTGCCCGCGAGATCCCCAACGGTGGGGTTCAATTGCGCCAGTGTCACCCGGAAACGATCAGCCATCTTGCACAAGCCCTTTGCAAAACATGTTGCTAGTCGTTTATCAGATCAGCAGCCAAGGAAAAGGGGCGAGCGCAAAAGACATTGCGACAAGCTGTTTGCTCGCTTAGTTTCCCAGCAAGTCGCCCAGAAGTAACCCATTGGCAAAAGCAATTCCCGATCTGGCGCAAACCAGCCGCGGGTAAGACAGAGGTTTTTATGACCGGTTATAGCAGAACGCTTGCGATACTTTCCTTTTTGACCCTGGCCAGCGCCGTCGGGAGCCCTGTCTTGGCGCAGGATGGCACGGTCATCACCAGCGAGGATGAGATCGGCGGTGTCTATGAAGGCACCTTTAGAGGCGGGCTGCAACATGGCACCGGCACCTACCGTCTGCCCAATGGCTATGAGTATTCAGGCGACTGGGTGGATGGGGAGATCCTCGGCCAAGGCGTCGCACGCTTCCCCAATGGATCGGTCTATGAGGGTGAATTCGCCAAGGGTAAACCCGAAGGTCTGGGCAAAATCACCCTTTCAGATGGCGGCACCTATGAGGGCGAATGGATGGCTGGGATCATCAACGGCCAGGGCGTCGCAGTCTATGCCAATGGCGTGCGCTATGAAGGTGGCTTCGTCCAGGGGCAGCATCAGGGCAAAGGGGTGATGCAAAACCCTGGCGGCTACGAATACGACGGCGATTGGATCGAGGGCCGCAAAGAAGGCAGCGCCACCATCACCTATCCTGATGGTGCTCTCTATCAGGGGGACATCGCCGATGGTCTGTTGCATGGCAAAGGCACGCTCAAAATGCCCGACGGCCTGATCTATGAGGGCGATTGGGCCAACAACCAGATGCACGGCAATGGCAAACTGACGCAGCCAAACGGTGACATTTATACGGGTCCGCTGGATCAGGGACGGCGCCAGGGCATTGGCACCCAGGTCCATGCCAATGGCGACACCTATGAAGGCATGTTTCAGGATGATCTGCGCCACGGCACCGGCACCTTTACCAAGACCGATGGCTACACCTATACTGGCGACTGGCTTGCGGGCCAGATCGAAGGCAATGGCCTCGTCACCTATCCCGACGGCTCGGTCTATGTTGGACAGTTTCAGGACGATCTCTCCCATGGGACCGGCAAGATCACTTATCCAGATGGCTCTACCTATGAGGGCGATTGGATTGCTGGGGTGATCGAAGGCAACGGCACTGCCACCTACCCTAATGGGGTGACCTACACCGGGGCCTTTCAGAATGCCCGCAATCACGGCCAGGGCATCATGAGTGACGCCAGCGGCTACCGTTACGACGGCGGCTGGCAGGATGGCCAACGCCACGGCGACGCCCGCGTCACCTATGCGGATGGCTCAATCTATGTCGGCAGCTTTGTGAACAGCCAGCGCCACGGCAAGGGCAAGATCGAAATGACCAGCGGTTTCAGCTACGAGGGCGACTGGACGGAGGGCAAGATCACCGGTGAAGGCACCGCGACCTATGCCAATGGTGATATTTATGTGGGCAGCTTTGTAAACGGCAAGCGCCAGGGCCCCGGCACCATGACCTACACCGGCGGTCAAACGGTCAGCGGCGAATGGACCAATGGCGCGCCCCCCAATTCCGAGGGCGCGGCCACGCAAAGTGACACTGCTAGTGACAGCCCCGCAGAAGAAACCAGCAGCACAGACAACTGACATAAATGCAGGCAGAATAGAAAACCGCTAGGCAGCCCCAAGGGCTGCCTTTTTCAGGCCATCTCAATCCGGGAGAGCTGGCGCCGCAGGGCCAATACCCCGAGACAGCCAACAACTGCCAGGCTGACCATCAGGAGAACGGGCTCCACGCCCAAATGTTCCACCATCAGCCCCATGCCAAAGGTCCCCACAGTTGCCAGCCCCCAAAAAGCGGTTTGCTCCACCGCGATCAGCACACCGCGTGTGGCCTCGGGGCTATTGTGCAAATAGCGGCCATAAACCAAAGCCTTGCCGAGCTTACCGCCGCCCATGACCAGCACCACCAGACACATCTGCCAAAAGCTCTGCGACAGCAACAACAGCCCCAAAAGCAGAGCCCAGGCCAGCCAGATCACCAGCGCCAACCGGCCTGGTCGTTGGAGCTGCGCCGCATAACGCCCGGCCATTGCAGTCACCCCGATGGCGCCAATCCAGGAACAGATATAAAGCAGAGCCACCGAGCCGCCATACTCCGGAAAGCGCTCTCGCAGCAGCAGCGGCCACAGAATGTAACCAACCGGTACAACAAACAGTCCCAACATGGCGCTGGACAGCAAAATATCAAAGTTTTCTGGGCAGTTGCGAAGGTGCTGCCGGATCCGGCCCAGTTTAGGTCGGGCATCCTTAGCAGCACTGGTCGGCCTGGACCCAGGCGCTAAAGTCTGAAAATGCAGGCGCAGCAACCCCACGCTCAGCATCATCAAGAGCGCATTGAGCCCAAACCCTCCCAGCGCCGCCAACCAGGGCAGTAAGAGCCCGCTTAATGTGCCGATCAGCTTGGCAATGTTATGCGACGTGGCCGCAGTCAAAGCATTGGCCTGAGTGCTGCGTGCTGTCGCCTCGGGGATAAAGGTATCAATGGCCGGATTTGAGATCGCACTGGTGATCCCAGCAGCCAAACAATAGAGGAAAAAGACCCAAGGCAAAAACCCGGCGGTGTGATCTGCCAGACCATATACCGCCAGAACCAAGGCAAAGCCAAAGGTCGACCAGCTGTAACTGCGTGAAGCTCCGATGCGGTCGCTCAGAGCGCCCCCTGCAATGGTGAAAAGCAGAAAGGGCGACAGAACCAGCGCCTGATAAAACCCGATCTGCGTGGCCGAAAGCCCAGCATGAAAAGTCATATACCAGGTAAACAGCACCGTCTGCAGCCCCTCCCCCCAATGCCAAAACCCATAGGCCCGAAAAAAGGGGGAGCGAAACATCGGCATGGCCTCCTACAGCTGTTTATCTGAATCGAAAACTCAAATATGATTTCTTATCTGAATTTCTGTACGAAAATTATGATGAGTCAAGTCTGATGAGCCCCAAACCCCCGCCCCCGACGCCACGCAAAACCCAGCCTATCATTGGGCAACGCATGCGCGAGCTGCGCAAAGCCAAGGGGCTGACGCTCAAACAACTGGCGGCAGCCACGGATCTATCCATTGGCTATCTCAGCCAGTTGGAACGTCAGGATGCGGACCCCTCCATCCGCGCGTTGAATGTAATCGGCAAGGCTCTGGGCGTGGGCATCAACTGGTTCTTTCCAGACCCAGATGCCGAGCAAAACCCTGAAATAGACTACGTCGTGCGCGCTGAGCGCCGCAGGGCCCTGCGCTTTGCCTCCGGCGTCCGGGATGAATTGCTCAGCCCCTCGCTGGCCGGCCAGTTGGAAATGGTGCTAACCACCTTCGAGCCCGGTGCCAGCTCTGGCGAAGAGCTATATGCCCATAAAGGCGAAGAAGCTGGCTTTGTTGTCGAAGGCCAGTTGGAAGTGACGATCAAGGATCAGGTCTTTTTACTGGGTGTGGGCGACACAATTCAGTTTCCCTCGGATCAGCCCCACCGCTATCGCAATCCTGGCCCCGGCCAGACCCGGCTGCTCTGGGCGGTCACCCCGCCGCACTATTAAGTATTCAACCCACACCGTGCGCCGTAAAATTCCCTCTTTTCATTCGCATTTCGCTCTGTATAAATCACCCCATGACAGTTTGCGCAGATATCCCAATGACCGACGCCGCCCTCCGCGGCGCGTCTCTGCGTGCCCTACTGCTCCTAGCCCGCCTCTGAGCGTGCCATTCGGCGCGTCCGCTCAGAGGAGATCGGTATTCGCGCCACATAATGGACCTAGGACAGAATTCAGAAAGCTACAGACATGACCAATTCGATTGACAAAGATCGCGTACTGATCTTCGACACCACCCTGCGTGATGGCGAGCAAAGCCCCGGCGCGACCATGACCCATAACGAAAAGCTCGAGATTGCCGAGCTGCTGGATGATATGGGCGTCGACATCATCGAGGCTGGTTTCCCCATCGCCTCTGAGGGCGATTTCAAAGCCGTGAGCGAAATCGCAGAACGGTCAAAGAACTCGATGATCTGCGGCCTCGCCCGCGCCAATTTCAAAGACATTGACCGCTGTGCCGAGGCCGTGCGCAAATCGGCGAAACCGCGCATTCACACCTTTATCGGAACCTCGCCACTGCACCGCGCCATTCCCAATCTCACCATGGATGAGATGGCCGACAAGATCCACGAAACTGTCTCCCATGCCCGCAATCTGGTGGAAAATGTGCAATGGTCGCCCATGGATGCCACACGCACAGAATGGGACTATCTGTGCCGAGTGATCGAAATCGCCATCAAGGCCGGCGCCACCACCATCAACATCCCCGATACCGTCGGCTACACTGCTCCGGCTGAAAGCGCCGATCTGATCAAACGCCTGATCGAAACCGTGCCAGGTGCGGATGAGGTGATCTTTGCCACCCATTGCCACAATGATCTTGGCATGGCGACCGCCAACTCGCTGGCAGCTGTTGCCGGTGGCGCGCGTCAGATTGAGTGCACTATCAACGGCCTGGGTGAACGGGCTGGCAATACCGCGCTCGAAGAGGTGGTGATGGCGCTGAAAGTGCGCAATGATATCATGCCCTGGAAAACGGGCATTGATACCCAGAAGATCATGCATATCTCGCGACGGGTTTCGACCGTGTCGGGCTTTGTAGTGCAACCGAACAAGGCCATCGTTGGGAAAAACGCCTTTGCCCATGAGAGCGGCATCCACCAGGACGGTATGCTCAAGAACAAAGAGACGTTTGAGATCATGCGCCCAGAGGACGTGGGTCTGGCTGGCACATCTCTGCCGCTTGGCAAACACTCGGGCCGTGCCGCATTGCGCGACAAACTCTCGACCTTGGGATTTGAAGTGGGCGACAACCAGTTGAAAGACCTGTTTGTGCGCTTCAAAGAGCTGGCCGACCGCAAAAAGGAAGTCTTTGACGACGATATTGTGGCGCTGATGCGCTCGGGCGAGGATGCGGAGAACGATCATCTGCAACTGGTCTCGATGAAGGTAGTTTGCGGCACTGGTGGCCCGGCAGAGGCCACAGTCGAGATGGAGATCGACGGTGACGACCTGACCGCAGTAGAACAGGGAGACGGCCCAGTAGATGCGACGTTCAAGGCGATCCGCAAGCTCTATCCGAACACCGCCCGGCTGCAGCTCTATCAGGTGAACGCCGTGACCGAAGGCACCGATGCTCAGGCCACCGTGTCGGTCCGCCTGGAAGAGGACGGTATTATCGCCACCGGCGAGAGCGCCAACACAGATACGGTTGTGGCCTCGGCCAAGGCCTATATCAACGCGCTGAACCGGGTAATCGTGCGGCGCGACCGGGTGGGCGAAGGCGCCGATACCCGTGAGATTTCTTATAAAGACGTCACTTAGGGCGCCCCGGCCTTAGACATCGCGCTCAGCAACACCTGCGGCGCGCGGTGTCAGATTGCTCCAGCACAGAAAACCAACCTAGGACAGGGCCGCAAACAGCCCGTCCAGCCGCGTGCATTCGGCCTCAGTGCCGAAGGGGGTATTCACTACAAACATGCCGGATCCAATCATTCGGTGGCCTTCACGCACGGGCGGAAACCGCACCTCATGGCGCAGAGCCCCCGGCAGGTTCTGGTTTTCCAGCGCCCGTAGCATCGGCCCATGAGCGCCATCCTTCAGGATTGGATACCACAGGGCGATAATGCCAACGTTCCATTTGCGGTGCAGATTGGCGATGATGCCGGGGATGCGGCCATAATCGCTTTTGATTTCGTAGCTCGGATCAATCAGCAACACACCGCGCCGGGGCGTTGGCGGTGCCAGCGATTGCGCCAGCTCAAACCCGTCCTGCAGATGCACCTTGGCGCGCCCCCGCGGCAGCGCCTGCCGCAGGGCCGCATGTTCGCCGGGATGCAGCTCGGCAAAATGCAGGCTGTCCTGGGCGCGCAACAGGGTCGAGGCAATCAAGGGCGACCCCGGATAGGTCACATCCCCATGGGCCGCCTGACAGGCCGCAAGCGCCTGACGCAGAGGATGCTCTGCTGGCAGCAGACCATCGCCTAGAATGCGATCAATCCCGGCAGCAGCTTCACCGGTTTTGACCGCCTCTGGCGCATCCAGATGATATAGGCCCCGACCGGCATGGGTCTCGATATAGCTGACCGGTTTGTCCTTCCGTGTGAGGTAGGACAGAATCACCGCCAGCAGCGCGTGTTTTTGCACATCGGCCAGATTTCCGGCATGATAGATATGTTGGTATGAAAGCATATCATGGCTTTAGCCTGAAATTGCTCCACACGAAACCTCAAAGCAACTTGATGGGGTCTGCCCGGTTCCAGCCCGTGCGGTGGCGCTGTTGCGGGCAAAGTACAAGCCCGATGCCCAGAATATCGCTCAGGCCGGCGAAAAGGCGCTAGTTGACCTTAAAACGCCCTTTCACGGCAGGGCTGCGCTGGTATAAGACCTTGATCTGCGACCCGTCGGAGTCGCCCCTCTTTGCAGTTCAATAGGATCACATATTTCATGGCGCTATTCGGAAATCTTGGCGGCTTGTTCACCACGGACATGGCCATTGACCTCGGCACCGCAAATACGCTGGTCTATGTCAAAGGCCGCGGCGTGATCCTGTCGGAACCCTCTGTGGTCGCCTATCACATCAAAGACGGTATCAAAAAAGTGTTGGCCGTTGGCGAAGACGCCAAGCTGATGCTGGGCCGGACCCCGGGCAGCATCCAGGCCATCCGCCCCATGCGCGAAGGGGTGATTGCTGATTTTGACACCGCCGAAGAAATGATCAAACATTTCATCCGGAAGGTGCACAAACGCTCACCCTTTTCCCGCAAGCCAAAGATCATTGTCTGTGTGCCCCATGGCGCCACCCCGGTTGAGAAACGCGCCATCCGCACGTCGGTTCTCTCGGCAGGCGCGGGGCGCGCCGGTCTGATCGCGGAGCCTATTGCGGCCGCCATTGGTGCTGGCATGCCAATCACCGATCCCACCGGCAACATGGTTGTTGATATCGGTGGTGGCACCACCGAGGTAGCGGTTCTGTCACTGGGCGACATCGTTTATGCCCGATCGGTACGTGTGGGTGGCGACCGTATGGATGAGGCCATCATTTCCTATCTGCGCCGCCAGCAGAACCTGTTGATCGGTGAGGCCACTGCCGAACGCATCAAGACATCTATCGGCACCGCCCGGATGCCAGATGACGGCCGCGGCCAGTCGATGCAGATCCGCGGTCGCGACCTGTTGAACGGCGTGCCCAAAGAAATCGAAATCAGCCAGGCCCAGGTGGCTGAGGCGCTGGCAGAACCGGTGCAGCAAATCTGCGAAGCCGTGATGACGGCGCTTGAAACCACTCCCCCGGATTTGGCCGCAGACATTGTGGATCGCGGTGTGATGCTCACCGGTGGTGGCGCGCTGTTGGGCGATCTGGATCTGGCCCTGCGTGAGCAGACCGGGCTGGCCGTCTCGATCGCCGATGAATGCCTGAACTGCGTGGCTTTGGGCACCGGCAAGGCGCTGGAATTCGAAAAGCAGCTGCGCCACGCAATCGATTACGACAGCTAAACCTTTTGGGCCGCATTTCCTGTGAAAGGGGGCCCTGACATAGGCGTCGGAAAGGAGCCCCTTGGCCAAAGACCGCTCCCAACGCGAAGACTACACCACCCCGCTGCGCCGCCTATTGGTGGTCGTGGCCTGTCTCTGTTTGGCCGCGCTGTTTCTGGTCTGGCGGATCGACAGCCCCCGCGTAGAACGCTTTCGCGCCCAGCTGATCGACGCGGTTGTCCCCAATATGGACTGGGCCATGGTGCCAGTCACTGGCGCGGTGAATCTGTTTCGCGATTTCCAAAGCTATCAGCGTCTGGCTGAGCAAAACCGTGAGCTGCGCTCGGAATTGCGCCAGATGCGAGCCTGGAAAGAGGCCGCCCTGCAGCTGGAGCAGGAAAACGCCCGGCTGCTGGATTTGAACAATGTGCGGCTGGATCCTAAGCTCACCTTCATTACCGGCGTGGTGATGGCTGATAGCGGCTCGCCGTTTCGCCAATCGGTCATTTTGAATGTAGGCGCGCGCGACGGCATCCAGGATGGCTGGGCCACCATGGACGGCATTGGTCTGGTTGGACGCATTTCCGGTACTGGCCGTAATACGGCACGGGTGGTGCTGCTGACCGATGCGGCCAGCGCTGTTCCCGTGACCATCCAGCCCTCAGGCCAGACAGCGCTGGTGACGGGTGACAACAACACCGCCCCACTGCTCACCTTTCTAGAGAACGCTGATCTGGTACGCCCTGGCGACCGGGTAATCACCTCTGGCGATGGCGATGTCTTTCCAGCAGGCTTGCTCGTAGGACAAGCGACCCAAGATCGCAGTGGCCGTATGCGTGTGCGCCTTTCCGCGGACTATGAACGCCTAGAGTTCCTGCGGGTGCTGCGCCATCACGGCACCCAGGCGATCCATGATCCGGGCGGGCTGATCGTCCCGGCCCCAGGCGCCACTACCCCGCGGTCACGCCCCGGGACTCTGGAACTGGACAGCCCAGACGACACTTCTCAGGACACTGGCGCAGATGGTGCTGGAAATGGCTGAGGTCACCCCCAGCAAGATCCAACTCATGCGGGCATGTTTTGCGGCGCTGGCCTTTGCGATCATATTCTTTCACCTGCTGCCATTGGACACCCAGGCTCGGAATTGGGCGCCACCAGATCTGATCATTTGTCTTGCCATGGCCTGGTCCCTGCGCCGTCCGGACTATGTGCCAGTCTCCCTTCTCATCCTCGTTATGTTGATGGCGGACCTGCTGTTTCACCGACCACCCGGCTTACTGACGCTGCTGGTGGTACTGGGCTGCGAGTTCCTGCGGTCGCGCGCTCAGCCACAGCGTGAAATGACCTTTGCCGCAGAATGGCTTTCGGTTGCTCTGGTGATCACTGGCATCACGATATTGAACCGCCTAGGCCTCTCCATCTTCGCCATTCCGCGCGCACCGTTAAGCTTGTCTGGGATTGAAATGTTTGCCACAATTGCCACCTATCCTTTGGTGGTAGTGTTCAGCCAGGGCCTATTGGGCGTGCGCAAACTCTCTGCCGCCGAAGCCGAAATTCTGGAAGCCCGCAAATGAGACGCTCCCCCAAAGATCAGGAAGCAGCCCACGGCAAGCTGAGCCGCCGTGCGTTGTTGCTGGGTGGATTGCAAGTGGGATTTGTTGGTGCACTGGCCGCCCGGATGCGCTATTTGCAGATCGACCAAGCAGATCAATTCCGCCTGCTGGCTGAAGAGAACCGTATCAATATCCGCCTGCTGGCCCCCGCGCGCGGCGAGATCTTTGACCGCAACGGTCGTACACTGGCGCATAATTCCCCCTCCTACCGGATTATCATCGTCCCCGAAGATGCAGGGGATGTGGAGCAAGTGATCGCCAAACTCTCTGAGCTGATTGCCCTTCCACCTGAAGACATCGAACGTGCCCGCGCCGAAATTCGCCGTGGTCGTCCCTTTCTGCCAATTACCCTCGCAGATCAGTTGAACTGGGAGGATATCTCAAAGGTTGCAGTGAATGCCCCGGCTCTGCCCGGCATCACACCCGAGGTTGGCCTGACTCGGATCTATCCACAACTTGACGATTTTGCCCATGTGGTGGGCTATGTTGGCCCAGTGTCAGACTATGATCTCAGTAAGCTGGACGCGCCGGACCCGATCCTGCGCATTCCACGCTTTCAGATCGGCAAAGTCGGGTTTGAGGCCAAGCGCGAAGATGTCCTGCGCGGCACCGCCGGGGCCAAACGGATCGAGGTCAATGCCGGTGGCCGGGTGATGCGCGAGCTGGATCGTAAGGAAGGCCAGGCCGGCGCTGATATGCAGCTGACCGTGGACGCTGATCTGCAAAACTATGCCCAGGCCCGTCTCGGCTCAGAAAGCGCCGCCGTGGTGGTGATGGACTGCGAAAGCGGGCATATGCGCGCCCTCGCTTCGGCGCCAAGTTTTGACCCCAACCAGTTTGTGCGCGGGATCTCTGTGGCGGATTATCGGATGCTGACCGAAGATCCTTATCGCCCCCTGGCAAACAAAACCGTGCAGGGCACCTATCCTCCGGGGTCTACCTTCAAGATGGTGACTTCCCTCGCGGCCCTGGAAGAGGGATTGATTGGACCGGACGACACGGTCTATTGCCCCGGCCACCTGGAGGTTTCGGGGCGGAAGTTTCATTGCTGGAAGCGCGGTGGCCATGGTCACGTCGACCTCAATACTTCGCTCATGCAATCCTGCGATGTCTATTATTATGATCTTGCGATAAAAGTCGGCATCGACAAGATCTCTGCCATGGCCACGCGTCTAGGGCTGGGCACGCGCCATGACCTGCCGATGTCGGCAGTGGCCAGCGGCCTGGCCCCCAACCGGGAATGGAAATCCAGGGTAAAAGGCCAGGACTGGCTGGTGGGCGATACCGCCAATGCCTCGATCGGTCAGGGCTTTATGTTGGCCTCACCGCTGCAACTGGCGGTGATGACGGCGAGACTGGCCACCGGGCGCGACCTGTCCCCCCGCCTGATCAAGTCCATCGACGGGGCAGAACAACCTTCTGGCGCCGGAGAAAGCTTGGGGCTGAATGAGAACCACCTGCGCATGGTGCGCCGAGGTATGTATTCGGTCAGCAATGATCGGCGCGGCACTGGCTATCGCTCGCGTATCATCGCCGAAGGCATGCGCATGGGTGGCAAAAGCGGCACCAGCCAGGTGCGCAACATTACCGCCGCCGAGCGCGCTGCTGGGGTGATCAGCAACAAAGACCTGCCCTGGGAGCGCCGCGACCATGCGCTCTATGTCTGCTTTGCCCCGTTTGAAAATCCAAAATTCGCGGTTTCTGTGATCGTGGAACATGGCGGTGGTGGCTCCACTGCTGCGGCCCCGATTGCCCGCGATGTGATGTTGCAAGCGCTCTATGATGGCACGCCCCCACTGGAGGCCTATCCCAAGGGGGACCGAAAGCGCATTAAGGCCCAGCAGGATCGGCTCGAGCGCGAACGTATCAAACGCGCCGAAAACCCGGATAGTGACCGCGCATGAGCTATCTTGAGTATAACGCCAAATCGACCCCCACCGGCCTGCGCAAGATCCTGTATCTCAATTGGCCCCTGACGCTCTTGCTGGCCTCGGTGGCGGGGGTTGGGTTCTTGATGCTTTACTCGGTCGCGGGAGGATCCTTTTCCCCCTGGGCAGAACCGCAGTTCAAACGGTTTCTGCTTGGCATGGGCGTGATGTTGGTGGTGGCACTGATCCCAATCTGGTTCTGGCGCAACATCTCGATCCTGGCCTATCTCACCTCCGTTGTCTTGCTCCTGGCTGTCGAATTCTTTGGTACCGTTGGCATGGGCGCGCAGCGTTGGATTGACCTGGGCTTTATGCGTTTGCAGCCTTCAGAGCTGATGAAAATCACCTCCGTGATGTTGCTTGCAGCCTATTATGATTGGCTCCCGCCAGAGCGCAGCTCGCGCCCAACCTGGGTCTTGATCCCGGTCATAATGATCCTGTTTCCGACCTTTCTGGTGCTGCGCCAACCTGATCTCGGCACCTCGATCCTGATGATGGCGGCCGGCGGCGGTGTGATGTTTTTAGCGGGGGTCCACTGGGCCTACTTTGCTGCGGTAATCGCAGCTGGGCTTGGTCTGGTCGCCGCCGTTTTCCAAAGCCGGGGCAGCAGCTGGCAACTGCTGGAAAACTATCAGTACCGCCGTATTGATACCTTCCTGGACCCGTCACAAGACCCCCTAGGGGCAGGCTATCACATCACCCAGTCAAAAATTGCCTTGGGGTCCGGCGGCTGGTCGGGCCGCGGATATATGCAGGGCACACAATCACGGCTGAATTTCCTGCCGGAAAAACACACTGATTTTATATTCACCACCCTGGCCGAGGAATTTGGCTTTATCGGCGGGCTCACCCTGCTAACACTTTATGTGCTGATCATCGTGTTTTGCGTCGCCACGGCGCTGGCGGCCAAGGATCGCTTCTCCTCCCTGGTGAGCCTTGGTGTAGCCATCACCTTCTTCTTATTCTTTGCGGTGAATATGTCGATGGTTATGGGGCTGGCTCCTGTGGTCGGCGTGCCGCTGCCATTGGTCTCTTATGGGGGATCTGCAATGCTGGTGCTGCTGGCTGCCTTTGGCCTGGTGCAAAGCGCCAATATTCACCGGCCGCGCTAGTCATTCACAGGGTGGGGCAATCTGCTCCCCTGCAAGATCTCCTGCAACAGGTTTAAAACAGGCCGCCCCCGATCCCGGCTCCAGCTCAGGAGGCCCAAATCGCGGTACAGCCCGGCAATCGGCACAAAACGCGCATGTGGGGCATAGCGATCTAGTGAGTCCCATCTGGGCAACACCGACTTGCCCAAACCGTCCTGCACCAGCATCGCGATGCTTTCCAGCGCGTCCATCTCCGCCAGAATTCTCGGACACTTTTCCTGCGCTACCAAGGCCTGCCAGCAGGCAGCGCCGCCCCAGGCCTCGCGACTGTAAAGTATAACGGGCAGTCCCTCATCAGCCCCAGCTTTGGGCAATAGCCACCCAATCTCCTGTCGTACAATGGGCGTGAACTGCATGGTCTTAGGCAGCATAAACCCAGGCTGCACCATCATCGCCGCATCCAGATTTCCTGCTTCAAATTCAGCGAATAATGCGCTTGATGCGCCCGGTATCAATTGCAGCTCTACCTGTGGTGCGGCCTGCCGTAGCCCCGCGACCAAATCCTTGGCGTGATCGCCAATCACCGTGGAAATAGCCCCCAACCGCAGTTCACCTTGCAAGCCATCCGCCTGCAACAGTCCCCTGAGCGCCGCCTCATCGGACAACAGCTGCCGCAACCCCGGCAACAGGGTACGACAGTCCGGCGTAGGCTGCATCACTCGCCCCGCGCGCACCAAGAGCGGCACGCCCAACAGGGCCTCCAAGGCAGCAATCCGCTGTGCCACAGCCGAAGGCGTAATGCCAGCAACCCGGGCTGCTGCCGCCAATGATCC
>CAJXIL010000097.1 GCA_913054455.1 uncultured Roseobacter sp. | reverse complement strand
TTGAAGATGCCCTGAATGAGTTGAACGCGGCTTTTGAACCCGGCCGCGCGGAACAAATGGTGAGCTATCACAAACAAAAGCGCATCGTTCTGGGCATCCCAAATACGGCCATCAATGACATCACCAAGGGTTGGCGTCAGTCGCTGACGCTGGAAGAGCGCGTCACTCTGGCGGATGAGCTGTGGAAAACAGATGTCTTTGAAGCCCGCATTGCCGCGGGTAAGCTGCTCACACAGGCGCGTATCCAGGATGACGCGGCGGCCTGGGAGCTGTTGCAAAGCTGGCTGCCCGATTTTGACAGCTGGGCCATTGCCGACCACGCCTGCATGGCGATGCAGAAACGACTGGTAGCAGATCCCACCCGCCTGGAGGAGGTCGCGGCCTGGACCACCTCTGATCACATGTGGACCCGGCGCGCTGCTCTGGTCGCCACGCTGCCCTGGGCCAAGCTCAACAACCTCAAACCCGAAGATCAGGCCCGTCGCGACCAAATCCTGAGCTGGGCGGCCTCTTATGTCCCGGATCGGACCTGGTTCCTGCAGAAGGCGATCGCCTGGTGGATCCGCGATCTCAGCAAACATGACGCGACAGCCAGCCGCGACTTTTTGGTGGAACATGGCGCCGGGATGAAACCCTTTGCCCGCAAAGAAGCCGCGAAATATCTAAAAGAGCCAATCACCTACCCAGATCTGGTGAGCACAGCGCAGGCCAGCGTCAAAGATCCAGAGGTGGACACTAACGAAGGTGCCGATAGCGCAGCCGCAGGCTCCTGAGATCAGCCTGCGGGCAACACGTCGACCTCAACCAGCTCGGTCAGCGGCGCGCCAAGGGCGCGCATGGCGCTGATCGACAACCGCCCGGCGGAACTGTCACCCGTTGCGGGTTTCAATGTCACGGTAATGACCTTGCCATTTGCGCTGCGCAGCCGGGCAATTTGCTCTGTTGTGACCAAAGAGGTCTCCATCCATAGCCCCGGGATCACTGGATCACCCAGGGAGGCCACCGTCTGTGCCCGCCCCTGAAATCCGGGCAGAGCGCCCCCGGCACCCGCCTCGCCACCTGTACCTGCGCCCAATGCGCTGGAGCTGACAGCCGCAGGGTCCTGCACAATTGCCCCCTCTTGCACGGTTTCCAGTTCCGAAATGACAGAGAGCGGCGCGCCGGGATCACTTTGTGGTGCTTGAACCGACGCCGCGGATCCCCCTCCCAAAATATCTGAGTTCCACTGCAACGTATTGCAGCCACTTAAAAATACTGCGGGCACCAAGGCAAATATCATCTGTTTCATGGGACAAGCCTAGCCTTGGCGCTGATCTATTGCCAGCACCAAAACGCAGTCTCTCCTTGCCCTAGGCGAGTGTGCGCCTTAGCAATGTTTACATGAATGCTCCACTGATTGATCCCTTCGCCCGCGCCATCACCTATCTGCGCGTTTCGGTCACCGACAGGTGTGATTTCCGCTGCGTCTACTGCATGTCGGAAAATATGACCTTTCTGCCCAAAAAAGAGCTGCTCACCCTGGAAGAACTGGATGTTCTGTGTTCCAGCTTTATCAAGATGGGGGTGCAAAAGC
The DNA here is from genome assembly GCA_913054455.1 of uncultured Roseobacter sp. GTDB lineage: Bacteria > Pseudomonadota > Alphaproteobacteria > Rhodobacterales > Rhodobacteraceae > Pseudophaeobacter. The sequence continues at coordinate 11,926 of CAJXIL010000097.1, read as the reverse complement.
TGCGCATCACTGGCGGTGAGCCTCTGGTACGGCGTGGGATCATGACCTTCTTTGAAAGCATGACCCGGCATCTGGACAGCGGCGCGCTCAAAGAGCTGACTCTGACCACCAATGGTTCGCAGCTGGAAAAATACGCCGACGCGCTTTATGCCGCCGGGGTGCGCCGGGTGAATATCTCGCTCGACACTCTGGATGAACAGAAATTTGCGGATGTCACCCGCTGGGGCCGTCTGACCCAGGTGCTGCGCGGCATTGATGCCGCACAAAAGGCCGGGCTACGGGTCAAGATCAACGCGGTAGCGCTAAAAGAGTTTAATGAGGCAGAACTGCCGACGATCACCCAATGGTGCGCGACGCGCGATCTGGATCTCACCTGGATCGAAGTAATGCCCATGGGCGAAGATATGGGCGATGAAAAGCGCATCGGCCAGTTCTGGTCTCTGAAAGAGGTGCGCGCGGAGTATGAAAAACACTACACCGTCAGCGATCTGGCGGAACGCTCCGGTGGCCCCGCGCGCTACGTGCGGCTGGAAGAGACCGGCCAAAAGATTGGCTTCATCACCCCGCTCAGCCATAATTTCTGCGAAAGCTGCAACCGGGTGCGTGTGACCTGTACGGGCGAAATTTACACCTGCCTTGGCCAGGAGGGCTCTGCCGATCTGCGCGCGCCATTGCGCGCCGAGCAAGAGGGCACAGAGGTGCTGGATCAGGCGATCCGTGCCGCAATTGGTGACAAACCCAGGGGCCATGATTTTGACTACTCCCGACAAGAAGTCGGCGGGACAATGTCGCGTCACATGAGCCACACCGGCGGCTAAGCGAAACGTGATGACCAAGCCTAAGCAAACAGCATCGCCAACGCTGCTGTTTTATAGCTATCGCGCTGTGACAGCACTGTTGGCCCCCCTCGCCTATCGCAAGGTTGCAGCCAAGCTCGCAGCCCATGGCGTCAGCGAAGTGCGCCAGCACGAGAGACTGGGCGAGGCCAGCCAGCCCCGCCCAGATCTATCTGCAGGGGCTGCGCTGATCTGGTTTCATGGAGCATCCGTTGGCGAAAGCCTGGCGGCAATCACACTGATCAATCGGCTGCACGGCCGCCTGCCTGATGCGCGCTTTTTGTTGACCTCAGGCACAGCGACCTCCGCCGAGATGGCAGCAAAGCGCCTGCCAAAATGCGCTCAACACCAATTTGCCCCGCTGGATACCGCCCGCGCAGTGACCCGTTTTCTGGACCATTGGCACCCTGACGCCGGGGTCTTTGTAGAAAGCGAGCTTTGGCCCGTAACCCTCGCCGCAGCCAAGACCCGCGGCACCCGGCTGGCACTGGTCAATGCGCGGCTCTCTGCCAAGTCCGTCGCAGGCTGGCGCAAAAAGCTGCCAACCGCACGCTTCATCATGGGGCTGTTTGATCTGCTGCTGACCCAAAACAAAGCCGTGGCCGAGGATCTACTCTCGCTGGGGGCTGATCCGGCGCGGGTGTTCCCCAGTGGTAATCTCAAGGCTGGTGCCGCCGCGCTGCCGCAAAAAGCTGATGTTCTGGCAGAGATGCACACCGCCCTTGCCGGGCGTCCTCTATGGATTGCCAGCTCTACTCACAAAGGCGAAGAAGAGGCTGTACTAGAGGCCCACAAGGCCTTGCTGCGCGACCATCCTGATCTGTGTCTTTTACTGGTGCCGCGCCACCCGGAACGCGCCGAGGAGATCAGCAGAAAAATCACCCAGGCTGGCCTAACATATGTAAAACGGAGCACCACGTCCCCATTGGCCGCACAGACTCAGGTCTATTTGGCTGACACTCTAGGGGAGCTGGGCACCTGGTACGCGCTGTCTCCAATTGTTTTCCTGGGCGGCTCGCTCTTGCCCATCGGTGGCCACAATCCCTTTGAGGTCGCTCAGGCAGGGGCTGCAGTGCTCACTGGCCCGGGTTACAGCAACTTTATCGAGACCTTCCCGCCAATGATCGCATCCGGTGGCGCCAAGGAGGTGACGAACGCCATGGATCTGGCGCGGGCGGTGGACCTTTGGCTGACCCAGCCCGACCAGCTGCAAAACGCCCGCAATGCGGCGCGCAGCTATGTGGAGGAGCAATCTGGCCAGTTGGATGCTGTGGTTGACCGACTGATCAGCAGTCTGAGCCTGAACTCAGCAGAAAGAGCATCATGACCGAGCTTTTTGTCACCAATTTCAACAAGAACTTCACCGGAGTTTCGGCCACCGCGGCGAATGTGCTGCGCCAACAACATACACTGCACGATGTGGAGCTGGTTGGGCGCGCCTTGCCTGGTTGCCCCGATCCAATCTCGTTGAAACAGGCACGCCAACAGTCTGCAAAGGCACCTGAAAAATATCCTTTTGCCATTTGGCATGTGCGCCGCAATACCGAGATGCGTGCCGCTCTCTGGACGCGGGATGTGCTGCGCCTGTCCATCCGCATTGTCTTCACCTCTGCGGCGTTACGCCGTCACTCGGCCCTGCCCCGTTGGCTGATTTCGCGGATGGATGCCGTGGTTGCCACCACCGAGGAAGCAGCGACATTTGTGCCTCATGTGCGCGCTGTGGTGCCTCATGGCGTCGACACAGACAACTTCACGCCCGCTTTGGATCGTCGCGCCGCCTGGAAGGCGCTTGGCCATGGCGGAGAGATGGGGATTGCCAGCATTGGCCGGATCCGCCCGGAAAAAGGCACCGACCTTTTTGTTGAGGCAATGCTGCACCTGTTGCCGCAGCTTCCCGGTGCCAAGGCTCTGGTGCTGGGGCGCGCCGCGCGCGAGCATCAGGGGTTCCTCAAAGGGCTACAGGAGCGCATTCGGGCTGCAGGCCTGTCCGAGCGCATTCTGTTTCCCGGCGAGATTCCTGCTGCCGAGCTGCCACAGACCATGCGCGCGCTGTCCCTGGTGATGCAATTGCCCCGCTATGAGGGCTACGGCATGGTCCCCTTGGAAGGCATGGCCAGTTCGGTTCCTTTTGTTGGATCTGAGGCCGGCTACTACCACGCCTTTTCGGCACAGGGCAGCACCGGACGTATTGTGCCGCAACAGGCCCCAGCGGAGGCGGCAGCGGCAGCCCTCGCCCTGCTCTCCGATCCAGATCAGCATCGGGCCATGTGTCAGAAGGCCCGTGATATCGCCGTCAACAGTTTTAGCGCCACCCGCGAAGCGCAGGGGATCGAAGCGGTTTATCAAGAACTTTGGACCAAGGGCTAAACCCACTGGCACGGCTCCATTTTGCGCGCGTACCGAGGGTTTCAGCCAATAAAAAAGCCCGGCACATACCGGGCTTTTCCACTATTTGGGCAGATTGCCGATTTTTCAGGCAGCAGGCATACGCTGCTCGACAATCCCAGCCCACCAGCTGCAGCCGGCCGGGATGGCTTCATCGTTGAAATTATATTCTGGGTGGTGCACATCGGCACTGTCGCCATTGCCCACCAGGATATATGCGCCGGGGCGCTCTTCCAGCATGAAGGCAAAGTCCTCGCCGCCCATGACCAGGGGCGCTTCTTCGCAATTTCCAGAGATGTCTGTCGCAACCTTTGCCGCAAAGTCTGTCTGTTCTTCGTGGTTGACCATGACGGGATAGCCGCGATGGTAGGTTACCTCAGCCGTGCCGCCAAAGGTCGCGGCGACGCCCGCGCAGATCTCGTTGATCCGCTTTTCGGCCAGATTGCGCATCTCCGCAGACATGGTCCGCACGGTGCCTTTGATCTGCACGCGCTGCGGGATCACGTTGAACGCCTTGGACGAGGTTTCAAACGAGGTCACCGAAACCACAACCCGATCCACTGGGTCAGCGTTGCGCGATGCGATGGTCTGCAGCGCCAAAACGGCCTGAGCAGACATCACGGTGGTGTCGATGGTCTCTTGCGGCTTGGCCGCGTGCCCCCCGCGCCCTTCGAAGGTTATGTCGAACTGGTCGGTCGCCGCAAAGAAGGCGCCGGGACGGATGGCAAAACTCCCAACCGGTTTACCCGGCCAGTTGTGCATGCCGTAGACCTCCTGAATGTTCCAACGTTCCATCATACCGTCGTCGCACATTTCCTTGCCGCCGCCACCGCCTTCTTCGGCGGGCTGGAAGATCACCACGACGGTGCCATCAAAGTTGCGGGTCTCAGACAGGTACTTGGCCGCACCCAAGAGCATCGCAGTGTGGCCATCATGGCCACAGGCGTGCATGGCATTTGCTGTCTTGGAGGCATACTCTAGCCCGGTCTGCTCGTGGATGGGCAGCGCATCCATGTCAGCACGCAGACCAATGACCTTGCCCGCGCTGTCGCTCTTGCCTTTGATCACGCCCACAACGCCTGTTCGGCCAATGCCGGTGACGATCTCGTCACAGCCAAATTCCTTTAGCTTTTCCGCCACCAGTGCCGAGGTGCGGTGGGTCTCGAACAGAATCTCTGGGTTTTCATGAATGTCGCGGCGCCATTCGGTGATTTCATTTTGCAATTCGGCAAAGCGGTTCTTGACCGGCATGGAAACTCTCCTTGGTATTAAATCCCGGATAATCACCCGGGTTGTTTTGCATATTCTTGCAGATCCCCAGCCAGATCAGGCCACAGGCATCCGTTGTTCGATCATCTCGGCAAACCAGCTGATACCCGTTGGAATGGCCGCGTCGTTAAAATCATATTCAGGGTGGTGGAGACCTGCCGATGGTCCATTGCCCAGCTGGATCATTGCGCCAGGGCGCTCTTGCAGCATAAAGGAGAAGTCTTCGCCCCCCATGGACAGGTTCGCCTCCTGGCAGGCACCAGCGCCGGAGACTGTTTCTGCGGCCAAGCGGGCAAAATCCGCCGCAGAATCGTCGTTGATCGTCACTGGCACACCGAGGTGGAAGGACAAATCTGCCGAGCCACCAAATGTCTGGGCAATACCATCGGCGATGGCCTGGATCCGTTCGGGGATCAGCTTGCGGGCTTCCGGGGAATGGGTGCGTACGGTGCCGCGCACCTCGGCACGATCTGGGATCACGTTAAAGGCCTTTGAGGAGGTCTCTGCCGAGGTGACGGACAGAACCCCCTGCAAAACCGGATCAACATTGCGCGACATAACAGTCTGCAAGGCGCAGATAATATGGGACATCATAACCGTCGTATCGACGGTTTCCTGCGGCTTTGCCGCATGGCCACCGCGCCCCTGCAGGGTCAAAGTGAACTCATCTACCGAGGCCAGGATCGGTCCGGGACGGACGGTGAATTTGCCCAGTTCCAGCCCCGGCGCGTTATGAATGGCATAGACCTCATTGATGCCAAAACGCTCCATCAAGCCATCTTTGCACATGGCTTCGGCACCATTGCCCCCCTCTTCGGCGGGCTGGAAAATCACCACGGCAGTGCCGTCAAAATTGCGGGTTTCAGACAGATACTTGGCCGCTCCCAAGAGCATTGCTGTGTGCCCGTCATGACCGCAGGCATGCATTGCACCATCTGTTTTAGAGGCATGGGGCAGCCCGGTCTGTTCCTGCATCGGAAGCGCGTCCATATCAGCGCGCAACCCAATGGCGCGCCCCAATGTATCACTGCGCCCCCGGATCACCGCAACTACGCCGGTACGACCAATGCCCGTTACCACCTCATCGCAGCCAAAACTTTTCAGTTTTTCGGCCACCAAGGCAGAGGTCTGGTGAGTCTCATACAGTATTTCTGGGTTTTCGTGGATATCGCGGCGCCAACCGGCCACCTCGTCGTGCAGATCAGCTATTCGGTTCTTGACTGGCATCGCGCGTGTCCTTCTTTCAGATTTATGCGGCTGGCATTCGTCGTTCAACGAGTTCGGCAAACCAGCTGCATCCCAGCGGAATCGCTTCATCATCAAAGACATAGGCCGGGTGGTGACACATAGGCGTGTCGCCATTCCCCAGGAAGATATAGGCGCCGGGACGCTCTTCCAGCATATAGGCAAAATCTTCTGATGGCATGATGGGCGCCGTATCCTCATCCACCGCAACCCCAACAGCACGGGCGGCCTCAATGGCAAAACCGGTCTCTGCATCGGTGTTGATTGTCACCGGGTAACCGGGCGACCAGATCACCTCAGCCGTTGCACCAAAGGCCTCGGCGGTGCTGGTGGCAACACGGCGCACCCAGTCTTCAGCCTGGGTGCGGTATTCGGTGTCCAGTGTGCGCACTGTCCCCTGCAATTTGGCGGTGTGAGCAATGACATTTGACGCGGTACTGTCGGTTTCAAAGGTGCCGACGGTCAGAACCACGCGTTTCACCGGATCAATGTTACGTGACACGATGGAGTTCAGGGAGACCACGATCTGTGAGGCCACCAGAGTGGTATCGATGGAATCGTGGGGAGCTGCGGCATGGCCGCCCTTGCCGGTCACCACAATATCAAACTCATCCGAGGAGGCCAGCAGTGCCCCCGGGCGAATGGCAAATTCCCCTACCGGATGGCCTGGCATATTGTGTAGCCCGTAGACTTCCTGAATGCCCCAACGTTCCATCAGCCCGTCCTGGCACATGGCCAGGGCCCCGGCACCGCCCTCTTCAGCAGGTTGGAAGATCAGAACCACCTTGCCGTCAAAATTGCGGGTCTCGGACAGATATTTCGCTGCCCCCAACAGGATCGCGGTGTGGCCATCGTGGCCACAGGCATGCATCACACCCGGCGTTTTGGAGGCATAGTCCACACCAGAGGCCTCATGAATTGGCAAGGCATCCATATCGGCCCGCAGTCCGATCACCCGACCAGAGGTATTGGTCTTGCCTTCGATCACCGCAACAACACCGGTTTTGCCAATGCCTGGGGTCACATCCGTCACGCCAAAGCCGTGCAACTGCTCCTGCACAAAGGCTGCGGTCTTATGCACCTCATACATCAGTTCAGGGTTTTCATGTAGATGGCGGCGCCATCCGGTGATCTCTTGCTGCATCTCAGCAAAACGGTTTTTGATAGGCAAAGGCACAACTCCTCTCAATTGAGATGATTGTTACGAGAATTAAAATCTCTTGTCTATGTCTCTTCGATGTCCGGCCCATGCGCGGTGAGAAAGGTCACCAGGCTTTCCTGTAAGACGGTGATATCAGCGGGGCTCAATCCCCCGGTCACCTCCCCCCGCAGATCTTCGAGACGTTTTTTCGCGGCGATCGTAAAGGCCAGTCCGGCATCCGTTAGTGTCAGCCGGACGGTGCGCCGGTCATCGTCGCAGCGTTCACGCAGAACCAAACCCTGGTCCTCCAATTTATCCACGTAGCGCCCCAAAGTGGCGTCATTGATCGCAAGAATCGCACCATAGACGCTTTGGACCAAGCCCGGCTTGCGGTGGATCATCCCCAAGACGCTGAGGTGACCGGCCGATAGGCCTGCTTCCTTGCCAATGGCCTCAACATGCTGGGCGATCATCCGACCCGCAATTTGAGTTAGAACAGAAAAATCAATATCTTCGTAAATGCCTTTGGGAAGGTCGTGCTCTGGTTTTTCCATAATCACCTTTCACAGGGACCGCAGGCCCAAACCGGGCCGCTACGGAGAATTCTGCAACCGCGCAACGAGTTGCTTCATAAAGTCATGGCCTGCATTGAACTGAGCCACCGAGATAAATTCATTCGGTTGATGGGCCTGGGCAATATCCCCTGGACCACAGATCACCGCGGAATAGCCTGCGGCCTGAAACTGCCCGGCCTCAGTGCCATAGCTGACCACATGGGTGCCGTTGTCCCCGGTGAGGCTGCGCACCAGTGCCTCAGCCTCGCCAGCCTCTTCCGGCACCAAGGGCGGCACATCGAACCCCTTGGTGATGTCGATGCGGGTCTCTGGGTGGATGGCCTGCATTTCGGCCTCAACCTTTTGGACCTCAGCACGGTAGGCCGCTTCCCAGTCGCTGGCCTGTTCACCGGGAACCACCCGGAAATCCATCATGAAATTGCAGTCTTTTGCTGTGATGTTATGAGCCGTGCCACCAGAGATCATCCCCACATGGCAGGTGGTAAAGGGTGGGTTGAACAGGGACTGCATCGCCCCGGGCTCCTTCGCCATATTTTCCGCATTGCGATGGTTCGCCCAGTCGATCAGCCGGGCCCCCTGCATAATGGCGCTCACGCCGGTGTGCATCAGCGAGCTGTGCACCTCGAAGCCAACCATATGGGTGCGATAGCCCGTACCGCCCTTATGGCCGGTGACCGCCTGCATCATCGAAGGCTCACCAACAATAACGGAGGACCCTTTGGGCAGCAGCGGCTGCATGGCCTCAATCATCGGAGGCGCCCCAGTGCAACCGATCTCCTCGTCAAAGCTAAGCGCCAGCTGCAACGGTCGGGTCACCCCGCGATGATGCGCCTCCACTAAGGCCCAGATTGCCAGGGCGTCAAAGCCCTTCATATCGCAGGTGCCACGGCCGTAATAATTGCCGTCGCGCTCAACTACGCTAAAGGGGTCGCTATCCCAGGGCTGGCCATCAATGGGCACCACATCCGTGTGCCCCGACAGCACAACAGCGCCTTCGACCTCTGGGCCGACATGGGCAAAAACGGCTGCCTTATGAGGCTGCTCCGGATCCACCCAGCGGTGCGAAGCAATGCCCTGCTCGGTCAGGTAGTCTTGCACCCAATCGACCAGTGGTAAATTGCTATCGCGGCTGACGGTGGGAAAGCTCACCAGTTTCTGCATGAGCTCCAGCGGGGTCAGAACCGAAGCCACGCGATCAATAGCCACTGTCGGTGGTCAGCACAAAGTGCCCTGGCTCCACCTCCAGATACTGCGAGGGCTCCGGCCGGTAATCCAGCCCGTGAATAGGCGACGGGATCGGCTTGAAGTTCAGGTCTTTTTCGCTCTTGCGGCGGCGCGGATCGGCAATGGGAACCGCCTTCATCAGCGCTTGGGTATAGGCATGCTGCGGGTTCTCAAAGACGCGGGCCCGTGGGCCCAGCTCAACAATACGACCCAGATACATCACCCCGACCTGGTGGCTCACCCGCTCGACCACAGCCATGTCATGGCTGATGAACAGGAAAGAAAGTCCAAGGTCTGCCTGCAATTCCATCATCAAGTTCAAAACTTGGGCTTGCACAGAAACGTCCAGCGCAGAAACGGCCTCATCTGCGACGATCAATTTGGGATTCAACGCCAAGGCGCGAGCAATTGCGATTCGCTGACGTTGACCACCGGACATCTCATGAGGGTAGCGGCGCATAAAGCTGCGCGGAAGCTGCACGCGGTCAAAAAGATTCGCGACACGGTCCTGCAACTCTGAGCCAGAGGCCAGGCCATAGTTACGCAGCGGTTCCGCCACTTGGTCCAACAGCTGCATCTGCGGATTGAGCGAGGCAAAAGGATCCTGGAAGATCATCTGCATATCCAGACGGGCCTTATGCAGATCTTTCTGGTTCAGCCCAATAACATCGCGCCCTTCAAACTCGACCTTGCCGGACAACGGCTCAACCAACCGCAGGATAGACCGGCCAGCGGTAGATTTTCCGCAGCCTGATTCCCCCACGAGGGACAGAGTCTGCCCCTTGAAGACCTTAAAGGAGACGTCTTCAACCGCATGCACATTGGCAACGGTCCGGCGCAGCATCCCACCTTTGACAGGGAAACGTGTGGTCAGGTTCTCCACATCCAGCAAAACCTCATCGGTGCCAATGATCGGTTCGATGTTTTGACCTTCGACCCCCATCAGCTTCATCGGCTCAGGGTAGGCTTTGCCCTGCATCTCTCCCAGTTTTGGCACCGCTGCCAACAGGGCCTTGGTGTAGTCATGCTGAGGGTTCTCAAAAATCTCCTCAACGGTGCCTTCTTCGACCTTGTTGCCGCGGAACATGACCACAACCCGGTCTGCCATCTGCGCCACAACGGCCATGTCATGGGTGATGAACATCACCGCCGTGCCAGTTTCGCGCTTTAGCCGGTCCATCAGCGCCAGGATCTCGGCCTGAATGGTCACATCCAGCGCCGTTGTTGGCTCATCCGCGATCAAAAGGCGCGGCTCGCAGGCCATCGCCATGGCAATCACCACGCGTTGACGCATACCACCAGAGAGCTCATGCGGGTATTGTTGCAAACGCCGTTCAGGTTCGGGAATACGGACCTCGCGCAGCAGCTCCAGCGCGCGCGCCTCGGCCTGTGCCTTGTTCATGTCCTTGTGCACCCGCAGCCCCTCAGTGAGCTGACGGCCCACGGTGAACACGGGGTTCAACGCCGTCATCGGCTCCTGAAAGATCATGCCGATCTCATTGCCGCGGATGTCTTTCATCACATCGCCAGGGGCCTTGGCTAGATCCATCACGCCACCTTCGCGGCGATCAAACATCAGCTCGCCAGCTGCAATCTCACCGCCGCCAAATTCCACCAAACGCATCAGCGACAACGAGGAAACGGATTTGCCGGACCCCGACTCACCAACGACACAGACGGTTTCACCGGGGTTTACATCAAAGGAAACCTTCTCGACGCCGACGACAGGGCCGTCTTTGGTCTGGAACTCGACACGAAGGCCTTTAATTTGTGCAATAGGTTGATCAAGCACCCAACCGTCCCCTTTTAGTTTTGTTATATTGAGCTGTCCGTGTGTCGGACTTGACTGCGATGTAAGACAATCTTGGGCAGGACGTCAAATCCAGCTTGTGAAATTCCCGAATGGAAAGCCTTGCCGGAAAAATCCCCGGGTAAGGCTTGCAATTTTTCCAAACTCTGTTTCGATACGGCCAGTATCTGCTTTATGGGGTTGGTCGCATTTCGACCAAAAGTGCTTGAAAATTTTGTTCTTTCAAATTGTTCAAGGCCCTCTTAGGCAGAACGACATCGTATCCGCAGGAATGCGGCAACAAGCCGGAGCAACGATCTCCGGCGCAAAAAGACACGTAATGTGTTCGACAAGGAGAGTGTAATGAAACTCAAAACCCTCTTGATGGGTGCCATCGCCACGGCCGCCATCGCTCCAGCAGCTTTTGCTGAGCGCGGCTCTGATGGTCAGGTCAGCATCATCTATTGGCAAGCGCCATCAATCATGAACCCGTTCCTGTCCGGTGGGACCAAGGACGTTGAAGCTGCGTCCCTGGTGATTGAGCCCCTGGCCCGTTATAATCAGGTTGGTGAAATGGTGCCTTTCCTGGCAGCCGAGATCCCAACCGTTGAAAACGGCGGCGTCAGCGAAGACCTGACTTCCATCACCTGGAAAATCGCCCCCGGCCTGAAATGGTCCGATGGTACTCCCTTCACTTCAGCAGATGTGAAATTCACCGCTGATTACTGCATGGACCCCGAAGGCGGCTGTGCCCAGGTAACCAAATTCGAAGGCGTGACTTCGGTTGAGGCCCTCGACGATATGACCGTCAAGGTCACCTTCGCTCAGCCTACCCCCTTCCCCTATGGTCCCTTTGTCGGCGGCGAGAGCCCCATCATTCAGGCCGCTCAGTTTGCAGACTGCGTGGGCGCCAAGGCTCCTGAGTGCACCGAGGCCAACTTTGGCCCAATCGGCACGGGTCCCTTTGTTGTGGATGAGTTCAAGCCAAACGACGTGATTACCATGTCGGCGAACCCCAACTACCGTGATCCGGCCAAGCCTGCCTTTGCCAAGGTTCTGTTCAAAGGTGGCGGCGACGCAACCGCTGCAGGCCGTGCTGTCATGGAAACCGGCGAGTTCGACTACGCCTGGAACCTGCAGCTTGCCCCCGAAGTCATCGCGCAGATGGAATCGGCTGGCAAAGGCACACCTGTCGCTGGCTTTGGCCCGCTGGTTGAGCGCATCATGCTGAACAACACCAACCCTGATCCGGCCCTCGGCCCTGATGAGCGTTCGGTGATCCGTCCTCACCCATTCTTGGGCGATCCCGCTGTTTACAAAGCGATGTCGCTAGCGATTGATCGCCCTTTGCTGGTCGAAATCGGCTATGGCAAAGCGGGTAAAGTCACCTGTAACTGGATCCCAGCCCCTGCCGCTGTGAACTCCGACACCTTCACCTGCGACAAGCAGGATATCGCAGCCG
>CAJXIL010000096.1 GCA_913054455.1 uncultured Roseobacter sp. | reverse complement strand
GGTGACCCGCGACAAATCCCTGTCGGCGCAGTTTGAGCATTCCATCGGCGTGACCGCGGATGGCTGTGAGATCTTCACCCTTTCGCCTGGTGGAAAGTTCCATCCAACCTACGGCTAAACCAGCCTATCGCCGCAATATGATAAACGCAAAGCCCCGACCATCGGTTGGGGCTTTGATGTCTGTGGCAGGGTGTTCGATCACAACCCGATCAGCGCAGGAACCTCTGACATATCGCTGAACACCTCGGCTCCATGTGCCACGAGTTTCTCGCTCTTGCCGCCCGGCGCAAAGCCAAGGCAACGCATCCCGGCTCGCGTTGCTGCCAGCACCCCGGTCGCGCTGTCCTCAACCACTAGGCAATCGCGGGCCTGCACGCCAAAATGGCTGGCTGCGGCCAGAAACAAGCCAGGGTCCGGTTTGGCCACGCCGAGGGAATGCGCCGAAAACATCGCTGATGGATGAAAGCGCGTCCACAGGCCATTTTGCCCCAGAGTGATGCGCATCTTGTCCTCACTGCCGTTGGAGGCCACGCAACAGGGAATCTGGTGCTGATCAAGAAGCGCCAGCAGGTCCACCACCCCCGGCATCAGAGCCACGCCCGCCCTCAGGGCCTCATAGGTTTCGGCATAGACGTCGTCGACCCAGCCATCATGCAGATCAGCACCGAGCTCAATCGCCTTGGCCATAGCGCCCGACATCGTGCTGCCGACAAACAGCTCCATTGAGCGCTCAACAGTTATAGGCAAACCATTTCGCGCCAGGTTTTCGACCATCACTTGGTTCGAGACAGGTTCACTGTCAACCAGCACCCCGTCGCAATCAAAGATGACCAGCCGTGGCGTTGGATAGGTCGTCGGCATGTGTAAATACCCCGTGCAAATCAACAAGTTTCAACGCCACTCTGCCGCGTTCCGATTAGGGACGCAAATCCTGCACTGGCACAAAGCCGCGCGTCAGAAAGGCGTCTGTTTCAGGCTGAAACATCACGCAACATCAGGGTGATATGGCTATCGCCATATTTGCGCGCATCGCGCAGCGCATAGCCTTCTGCCGGGGACATGGCTGCGTTTTCTTCCCAGATGATCAAGGCATCCTCGGCAACCCAACCGCCTGTCTCAGCCGCCTGCAATGCCTTTTCGCCCAATGCTTTGCCATAGGGGGGATCAAGAAACACCACATCATATGGCGCGTTCGGATTTTCCCCGAGCTTTAGCGCATTGCGCCGGATCAGTGTGGCGCGATCCTTGGCGCGGCAGATCTCGATATTCTTTGCAATCAGCCCCTGCGAGACCCGGCCATCATCAACAAAAGTCACGCTCTCGGCGCCACGCGACAGGGCCTCGAGCCCCAATGCCCCGGTTCCAGCAAAGAGATCCAGCACCCGCATACCGTCAAAATCAACCTGATGTGCCAGCACATTGAACAGGCTTTCGCGCACTCGGTCGGTGGTGGGGCGCAGATGGGCGCCAGCGTCCCCCTTGCCAAGTGCAGCCAGCGCACGGCCACGAAAATCTCCAGCGATGATCCTCACGCTTTTAGCAGGGGCTTCAGATCTGCGGCAGGATCAGCCACCACCGCCTTATCCGCAGTCTTATCCATGTCGATCAGGCGCTTCCCCACCATATAGGCGCGCGGATCATTCATCGCGTCCACTGCGACCAGTTGATCACCTTTGTAATACCAGAACGACGTGATGCGTCCCTCACCGGCGCGGGTAACGACGTTGTCGAACCCCGTGTTCAGGCCTGCGATTTGTAGTTTGACATCATACTGGTCCGACCAGAACCAGGGTGTTGCCACATAGTCCTTGCCCGCACCCATCATGTTCTGCGCCACCACCTCGGCCTGATCAATGGCATTGGGCACGCTTTCCAACCGTATACGCCCACCTTTGTAGGGGAAGGAGGCGCAATCCCCCGCCGACCAGATCGACGGGTCAGATGTGCGCCCCTGCTCATCGGTCTTGATGCCGTTCTCCAACTCCAAATCGGCCAGCTCGGCCAGTTGGGTGCCGGGGGTGATGCCAACTCCAACCACGACAAAATCCACCTCAAGAGTGGAGCCGTCACTTAGAACTGCGCGGGTGACCTGCCCGGCCTCGCCCTCCAGCCGCTCTAACCCAGTGCCTTCTAGGATGGTCACACCATGTTCGCCATGCAGCGTGCGGAAATAGTCGGAGGTCTCAGGGGCTGCCACCCGCTGCAGGATGCGATCCCCCATCTCGACCAGGGTAACGTCAACACCGCGCTTGGCGCAAACAGCCGCCGCTTCCAGCCCGATATAGCCGCCCCCAACGATCAGTGCGCGCTTCCCCTCGACCACATGCGGTGCAATAGCATCCACATCTCCAAGGCCACGCACCACGAAGACACCGCCAAGATCCCCACCAATAGCACCGGGCAGGCGGCGCGGGTCAGACCCGGTGGTCAGAGCAAGTTGATCATAGGCGATGACCTCCTCCCCCAAAGAGAGGGTCTTGGCCGCAGCATCAATCGCCGTCACTGCTGCTCCAAGACGCAGGGTAATATTGTTCTCGGCATAGAAGCTTTCGGGACGTAGGAACAAGCGCTCCAACTCCATTTCCCCCAGCAAATAGGCCTTGGAGAGCGGCGGGCGCTGGTAGGGCAGGTGTTCTTCGGCACCAATCAAGGTGATGTCACCGTCAAATCCGTCCTTGCGTAGCTTTGCCACCAAGGAAGATCCTGCCTGACCTGCTCCAATCACAACGATATGACTCATTTGAACCCTTGCCTCCCGCGCGTATTATGGTCTCCTGTTAAAGCGACCCTATAGGGGCCAAGAACCAAAACGCAATCACCCAGACAGAGGAAACGCGCAATGATTTCAACTGGAGAAAAACTGCCCGACGCCACGCTGACGCAAATGGGCGCTGAAGGCCCAGAACAGGTGCAGATGCTGGACAAAGTAACAGGCCGCAAGGTAGCCATTTTTGCCGTCCCAGGTGCCTTTACCCCAACTTGTCATTCGGCCCATGTCCCTAGCTTTATCCGCACCAAGGACCAGTTTGCCGCCAAGGGTATCGACGAGATCATCTGCGTCTCAGCCAATGATCCATTTGTAATGCAGGCCTGGGGCGAGGCCACCGGCGCCAATGCAGCGGGCATCACCATGTTGGCCGATGCCGAAAGCACATTTACCGATGCCATTGGGATGCGGTTCGATGCGCCACCCGCCGGGTTGATCGGCCGATCCCTGCGCTATGCCATGTTGGTCGAAGATGGTGTGGTCACCGTCTTGAACCGAGAAGAGAACCCTGGCCAGTGCGAATTGTCGGCGGGCGAAGGCCTGCTGGATTCCATCGGCTGACAAAGAACGGGTCGCGTGACGCCTGTTGTCGCGGCCCGTTTTTTTTGCGCAATGCCCTTACTGTTAAAGCAAACTGTCCATCTTGCGTGCAAGCTTGGCGTCCTGTGCTGACAGCCCCTCTACATCATGGGTGGTGAGCACGACGCTCACCCTATTGTAGACGTTGCTCCATTCCGGGTGGTGGTTCCATTTCTCAGCCCATATCGCGGCGCGGGTCATCCAGCCAAAAGCATCGACGAAACTGTCAAAGGTGAAAGTCTTGGTCAGGGCGTCGCGCCCCTCCACCATTTCCCATCCGCTTTGAAACAACGGATCCAAGAGCGGCCCTCGTGTGGCCTCAGATAGCTTTTCTGTCATTCCTGCTCCTCCACCTTTGCTTTGCGAAACGGCCCATAGCTGGTCAGGACCTCGACCTCTTCAGCGACAGCGGCCCGCTCGGCCTCCAAGTAACGGCCAACGGCCTCGGCAAACCCGGCATCTCCCAACCAATGCAGGCTATGGGTCTCCACCGGCAGATAGCCTCGCGCCAATTTATGTTCTCCCTGTGCACCGGCCTCCACACGCGACAATTGGTGAGCAATGGCAAAATCAATCGCCTGATAGTAGCACATTTCAAAATGCAAGCAGGGATGATGTTCCAGGCAGCCCCAATAACGACCAAAGAGTGTCTCTCGTCCAATGAAATTCAAGGCACCCGCAACCGGATAGCCATCGCGCTCAGCCAGAATGAGATGCAGATCATCCGCCATTGTCTCATGGATGATCGAGAAGAACTCACGTGTCAGGTAGGGACGGCCCCATTTTCGCGCGCCGGTATCCTGATAAAACGCCCAAAAGGCATCCCAGTGCTCGGAGTGGATCTGATCCGCGGTGTAGCTGTGAATTGTCCCACCAAACCTCTGGGCCTGCAGGCGTTCCTTGCGCATATTCTTGCGCTTGCGCGACGACAGAGCCCCCAGAAAATCGCCAAAATCTCCGTAGCCCTCGTTCAGCCAGTGAAACTGCTGGCTTACGCGCGGCATCAGCCCCATCTCAGCTCCGATCTCTGCCTCCTTCGGCGTGCAAAAGGTCACATGCAGCGAGGAGACCTGATTGTCCGCCGCGAGCTGCACCGCTCCCTGCACCAGCGCCGACTGGCCGAGCCGTTCATAGCCGGGCCTCACCAGCAGCCGCCGACCCGTGGCCGGGGTAAAGGGCACAGCGATCTGCAGTTTCGGATAATAGCGCCCACCTGCCTGCTCGTAGGCATGGGCCCAGTTGTGATCAAAGATATACTCGCCCTGGCTGTGCGATTTGGCATAAAGCGGCGTGCAGGCAATCAACACATCATCCAGATAGGCCGTCAGATACTGCGGCTGCCAGCCTGTCCCCGGCCCCACAGACCCACTCTGCTCCAACGCCCAGAGAAAGCGGTGGGTGGTAAAGGGATCCATGGGACGTCCGCCATCCGCCGCTTCAGGGCAGGCGCAGGCGTCCCAATCCGCCGCCGCAATCTGCGCCAGGCTTCCAAGCACGCGTATTTCCACTGGTTTTTGATCCATCAGCACTCCCTGCCCCTGACACTATTTGAGCAGTGTTGCGCCTGTGATCAAGCCGGCATTGGCGAAAGATATTGCTCAAAGGTAACATTATCGACCCATCTGCGCGCCTCATTCTCGGCCTGGCGGGAGGTCACGGTCCAGCAGAGTACAGGCACCCCAGAGGCCCGTAGTTCTTGCACCCGCTGGCGAGACAAATCCCCCACCTCGTGACTGATAAAACTGGACTGGCTGCTGTCAAAATCAGGAATATCGCGCAGGCGATCGCAGGTGAGCACAGGAAGGGGGGACCAGGCTTCTGGATCATATGCACTGGTTACCAGCCCGCGTGCAATCTGGGGCGCAGAACGCGCCAGTGCAGCTACGGAATTAGGATTGAATGACATCAAAGCCACCGCGCCCCTATATCCTGACAGCACGCGTGCCGTGGCTTCCTCAAGAGGGCCAAGATTGCTGCCAAGGGCACCGTCCTGATCCTTGATCTCAATCAGCAACGGCACCTGACCTGCCACAAGCTCCAACACCTCGGCGAGAGAGGGAATGCATTCGCCATCGCCCCCCTTCAAAGGGATCTGTTCCAGCTCAGCGCAACTGCGGGCGGCAACCGGGCCCGTGGCCTTGGCCAGACGGTCCAGAGTATCGTCGTGAAACACCATGGGACAGCCATCACTGGAGCATTGCAGATCAATTTCCACCGCATAGCCAGCCTTGATCGCCGCGCGAATGGCCGCGCGGCTGTTTTCTGGCCGCCCGTCTTTCACATCATGTAGGGCCCTATGGGCTACAGGCTGCGACAAAAACTCAATGGGTAGTTCCGGACTCATTTGATTTGGAACACCGCATCGATTTCAACTGCAACGCCCAAGGGCAGAGAGGGAGAGCTCACGGCAGAGCGCGCATGGCGGCCCGCGTCGCCCAGCGCAGCGACCAAGAAGTCAGAAGCCCCATTCACCACCTGCGGCTGCTGGGTGAAATCAGCGGTGGAATTGACAAAAGCGCCCAGTTTCACCACGCGCACCAAGCGCTCCAGATCGCCATCACAGGCGGCTTTCAACTGCGCCAACAAGGAAACAGCGCAGCGTTTGGCGGCGGCCTGACCTGCCTCGACATCCATATCAGCCCCCAAGGTGCCAGTGATCAACCCGTTTTCATCCGCCGAGATCTGCCCTGAGACATAGACCATGTCCCCTGCGACAACAAAAGGCACATAGTTTGCCGCCGGCGCAGGCGCCTCTGGCAGAGTGACACCCAGGTCTTTCAGTTTTGCTTCGATGCTCATTATCATGCTCCTTCAACGCCGATGTCTCGAGGCGACGCTAGCGCTGATGAAACGCGCCGGAAAGAGTAAAAACGACAACATCCACCCCTGTTCAGACATCAATCTTCGCGGAAGGCTTTGACAAAATAATCCGCCAATGGCTTGACCAAATACGACAGCGGCGACCGATCCTGCGTACGGATGTAGCTTTCCACTGGCATCCCAGGGATCAGCACCGTTCCCTCAGGCAGGCGCTGCGCCTCATCAGCGTTGAGCTCGATCTCAGCACGATAAAAGGACATCCCGGTATTTTGGTCCTCAAAGGCATCCGCCGAGACCAACGTGACTTCGCCAAACAGATCCGGGGTGTTGCGTTGGTCCAGAGAGGAGAATTTCAAAGTAACATCCTGCCCCACATAGATCTGTTCGATATCTGTGGGCGATACCTGCGCTGCAATCACCAGTGGGCGGTCTTGCGGTACCAGAAAAAGCACGGGATCCGCAGCGCGAATGACCGATCGCGGGGTGTGGACCTGCAAATCATAAACGATACCCGACACAGGTGCCGTAATATCCAGGCGGTCTAACCGTTCCAACAGAGTGCGCCGATTCTCTCCCAGTTCCAACTCTTGGTAACGCAGATCGCGCAGCTGGGTAATAGCCTCTTCGCGGCGGGTTGACCCCAGTTTGAGGATCTCGATCTCGGTCTCAGTAATGCGGCCCAAGGCCTGGGCTTCGGTCGCGATCAACTCTCCCAAACGGCCACTCAGGTCGGCCTCGGTGCGGCGCAGGTTGAGCACTGTCCCCGCCTGAGCCAATCCACGTTCCAAAAGGATTGTCTGATTTTTCAACTCTTCAGCAATCAGGTCCAGCTGCAACTCCATTGAGGCCTGCTGCGCCTTGATCCCCTTGATCTGGTCCTTTGTCTGAGCACTGCGTTTGTTCAACTGTTCAATCTCGCGGGCAATGGATTCCTCTCGTGCGAAGAAAAGGCGACGCTGCCCTTCGACCAGATCCGCTACCGCAGGCCGGATCATAGCCAAAGCCAGCAGCTCCTCCTCAAACTCAACCGCTTTGGCACTATCACGTTCCGCCTCCAGACGGCCCCGGCGCGCCATCATTTCAAACAATTGCCCCTCGGTAATGGCCAATTGTGAGCGCAGCTCTTTGGCATCCAGACGCAGCAAGACATCGCCACGGGCAACGCTGTCGCCCTCATCCACCAGGATTTCGGCAACGATGCCACCATCCAGATGCTGTACAACCTGCCGATTGCGGTCCACTTCGATCCGACCAGAGGCAACAATCGCCCCGGCAATCGAAGACATCACCGCCCAGGTCCCAAAACCGCCCAGCAAGATCAACAAGGTCATGGCCCCAATCAGCAGCGGGCTGCGGGCGGACCACTCGGTCTCCTGGCTCATTGCACACCTCCCGCGCCAGCGGTTTTGCGAATGGACTGATGGTTGGCCACCATTTCTTGCAACACCTTATCCTTGGGCCCAAAGGCGGTTTGTACCCCCTTGTCGATCACCAAGAGCATCTCACATTCCTGTATAGCTGCGGGACGGTGCGCCATAATCAGCACCGACTGGCCCGCAGCCTTGAGCGTCTTAATGGCATGGTTCAAGGCCACAGACCCTTCGTTATCAAGGTTCGAGTTGGGTTCATCCAAGATCACAATCACTGGCGCATCATAGAGCGCACGGGCCAATGCAACCCGCTGCATCTGACCTCCAGACAAGCGTCCCCCCCCGGCAGCGACAGGCGTGTCATAGCCATCCGGCAGGCTGACAATCATGTCATGCGCAGCAGCCTTCTTGGCCGCGGCGACCACCTTCTCGGCATCGGGCTGCTCCGCAAGCCGGGCAATATTCTGGGCAATCGTTCCGTCAAACAGCTGGACCCGCTGAGGCAGATAGCCAAAGTGTCGGCCCAGAACATCCGGGTCATATTGGTCCAGAGCAGCACCATCTAGGCGGATGGTTCCGGCGGCCGGCCGCCAGGCCCCCGTTAGCGCCTTGGCCAATGTCGATTTCCCAGATCCTGAGGGGCCAATCACCCCGATCGCCTGACCAGGCTCGACTTGAAAACTGACATTCCGCAGCTGCGCGCGGCTATCACCCGGCGGCACCACGGCCAGCGCCTGAACCTCCAGGCGGGCTTTGGGTTGGGGCAGCGCCATCCGCTCCACCTCTGGGGGAACCTTGGTGAGCAGTTCTGCCAGGGCATGCCAGCCTTTATTGGCACGCTGAACCAGCGCCCATTGCCCCAGCCCCAGCTCGATCGGTGCCAAGGCCCGCCCCATCAACACTGATCCTGCAATCATTGCCCCAGGAGACACCTCACCCTGTAGCGCCAGATAGGCGCCTAGACCCAGCATTGCGGATTGCAGAAACAACCGGAGCGTCTTGGTCATAGTAGTAAACCCGCCGCCGGTGTCATTGGCGATCAGGGTATCTTTTAGGGCCTCTTTGCGAATTTTCTGCCAGCGTTGGAAGGCCGCCCCACGCATCCCCATGGACTGGATCATTTCAGCCTCACCGCGAATTTCTTCGGAGGACAGATTGGCACGATGGGAAGAAACCGCCGCTTTTTGCAAGGGGGCCCGGCTGAACATCTGGTTGAATACGGCCACCACCACAAGCACCGCCCCGCCCCCCAAAGCCAAAAGACCGAGCCAGGGATGAAACAGGGCAATGCCCGCCAAAAAGAACGGCGTCCAGGGCAGATCAAAGGCAGCCCCCAACACCGGAGAGGACATCAACCGCTGAACGGCTTCCAGATCAGCAGTCCCCGTTTGCGCCACAGGATCCTGCGCGACGGCTGAGCGCCGCACCATGGCGTCAAATACCCGTTTGTCCAGCGCGGCCTGAAATCGCGCCCCGATGCGGGCCAGAACCCGGCCCCGGACAAAGTCCAACAGGCCCATCATTCCATAGAGAAACAGCACCAGAAGCGAGAGCGCCACCAGGGTGGCCTCAGAACCGCTGCCAAGAACCCGATCATAGACCTGCATCATGTAAAGCGGGCCAGTCAGCATCAGTAGGTTCACAAAAACACTGAATATTCCAACAGCCCAATAAAGGCTACGGCTCTTGCGACGGCAGGCAGTAAGCTCATTATAGCCGGGCTTAAAAGTTTTATTTGTCATAATGACTACGCTCTACCTGTTCAAACCGCCCACGACATATTAGACCCTGCGCCAACTAAAACTCTTGGGAAACCTGTTCCGAATCTGCCACAAACGTGCAAACAAATTGCTGTTGAAAGTGGGAATCCACCGGATTTCCCCTAAATAGATTGCTCGTGTTTCTCAAAAATAGCGAATTAAGTGGATCACAACTCGTATGCGAATTTTCTCTAGGTCTCGGTTTGTCTTTGTTGCATTTGCACTGATGTTGTCAACGGCAGGCTGTGCGACGCAAAACCCAGAGGCAAAGGCCGCCGGCGAAGTATTTGATCCCTATGAGAACACCAACCGGTCTGTGCACAGCTTTAACCTCGCAGTGGACCGGTACGCCTTTCGACCCGCATCCAAGGGCTACGTGACGATCGTCCCAGAGCCAATGGTCACAAGTTTTTCGTCTTTTGCCCAAAACCTGTCGATGCCGGGACAAGCAATCAACGCCCTGCTACAGGGTAACCCAAAGCTCGCCGGGCAGGCCCTTGCGCGCTTTGCCATGAACACCACCATTGGTTTTCTTGGTCTAGCGGACCCGGCCACAGAATTTAACTTGCCACAAGTTGATACCGACTTTGGGAAAACGCTAGCTGTCTGGGGCGTTGGCGAAGGCCCCTATGTTGAGCTGCCTGTTTACGGGCCCTCAACCGCACGCGATGCCACCGGTATCCTCGTGGATTTCTTTACCAATCCCATTGGCTACGCTCGGAACAATCCTGCCGATAACATCAGCGTTTACGCTGAAGTGGTGCGCCGCATGGGCGATCGTGGCAGATATTCTGATACGGTGGATTCGATTCTCTATGAAAGTGCTGACAGCTATGCCCAGGCCCGACTGCTTTACCTACAGAACCGGCGCTTCGAGCTAGGTGAAACAGCCGAGATCAGTGAGATTGACCCCTTTGAACTTGATACTGAAGGATTTTAGATTATGCATCGCCGCAGCTTTTTGACCGGACTCACCGCCAGTGCGGCACTTGTTCCTGCTGCGCCTCTTTGGGCTTTGAACGAAGCCGGGGCCAGCAAGCTGATCAACAGCCTCGTCACTGATATCAATAAGGTCATCGCATCGGGCAAGGCTGAAAATGCCATGTTCCGCGAGTTTGAACGGATCTTTAAACGCTACAGTGATACCTCCTATATCGCGGCCTATGCGCTTGGCGTTGATGCTCGCCGGGCCTCTTCTACGCAGAAGCGCAACTTTTCCAAAGCCTTCCAAGCCTATATTTCCCGGAAATACGGCAAACGCTTCCGCGAATTCATCGGCGGCAGCCTCGAAGTCAAGAGCGTTAAGCGGGTGAAGAAATGGTATGAAGTAAGCACCCTCGCCCGCTTGCAGGGCCAGGCACCTTTTGAAGTCACCTTCTTGGTGTCCGACCGGTCCGGCAAGGATCTCTTCTTTAATATGTATATCGAGGGTGTGAACCTGCTGCTGACCGAACGCACCGAGATTGGTGCGATTCTGGACAGCAATAAGGGCAATATTGACGCGATGATAACCGAGCTCAAACGTCAAAGCTAACTTCTTTGAACTGGTCTCAAATCAAAAGGCTCCCGCTTGGGAGCCTTTTTTATTTAGGGTACGCGCGGCGGAGTGGCGTTAGTTGCGGCCAAAGATGTCACGCAGTAGCCCGTCAACCGCCCGGCCTATCTCTTGCCCCGGACGGATCCTTTCGCGGCGCTGCCGCGGATTTGACCGCTCCGGCTCTATCACTGGTGCTATCGGAGTAGGGGCCAACATCGGTAGAGGTTTCGGCGCTAGACCGTCATGCACCCTGACCATTGCCTCGTGCCAGATCTCAGCCGGGAGCCCCCCGCCGGTGACACCGCTCAATGGTGTATTGTCATCATAGCCCATCCAGACACCCGCCACATAATCCGCTGTAAAGCCAATAAACCAAGCATCGCGTGCAGCCTGGGTGGTGCCGGATTTCCCTGCGGCTTGCCAGCCAGGGACCTGCGCCCGCCGCCCCGTGCCCTCGGCAATGACTTTCTCCATCATCCAGACCAATTGCTGCGCGGCCTCAGGCCGGATCACCCGCTCCCCCATGCCACCACTGCGCCCCATCAGAGGCTCCGTATCCGTAACCAGACGCAGCTCGCTCACGCCATAAGGGGTGACCGATGAACCGCCATTGAGGATACCCGCATAGGCCCCCGTCATTTCCAACAAGGTGCTTTCCGAGGCCCCGAGCGCCAGCGCCGGTCCTTCTGCCATAGCGTTATCAATGCCAAAATCACTGGCAACACGGCGCACAAGATCCCGCCCCACAGCCTCTGAAAGCTTAACAGCGGGAACATTCAACGAGTCCCTCAAGGCACGGGCCAGCGTCACCTCACCATAGTATTTGCGGGTATAGTTCTTAGGGCACCACTCCCCAGAACCGGGCAAATCCAGGCAATATTCCGTGTCCAACAGGATATCGAGCGGCGAATAGCCCAGCTCCAGTGCCGTGGCATAGACAAAGGGCTTAAAGGCCGATCCAGTCTGACGCTTGGCCTGGGTCGCACGGTTGAACACACCAGAAACGCGGGTTTTGCGGCCTCCAACCATGGCGCGGACGGCGCCGTCTGCGCTCATCACTACAATCGCCGCCTGCGCCTTGGAGCCTTCGCGCACCTTGTTTTCAAACACATAGGTGATCGCCTCTTCGGCAGCGGTTTGCAGGCGTTGATCCATTGTGGTGCGGATCACCACGTCTTCGGCAGTTTGGGCGCCAAAATAGCTGGGAACGCTGTCCATGATCCAATCCGCAAAATAGCCACCCGCTCGTGCCTCTGCTGCCGAGCTCAAGCGCGCAGGAATCTCCTGCCCCGATTTGGTTTCAGCAGCACTTAGATAGCCCTGATCATGCATCAAGCGCAGCACCGTGGCGGCACGGTCCTGCGATCGTTTCAGATTGTTGGTTGGCGCCAGAGATGACGGCGCAGTCAAGAGCCCCGCCAGCATGGCTCCCTCTGCGGCGCTCAGCTGGTTTGCGGATTTGCCAAAATAGCGCTGCGCTGCCGCCTCGGCGCCATAAGCCCCGCCCCCCATATAGGCGCGGTTCATATAGATAGAGAGGATTTCATCCTTGGTGTATTTGACCTCCATTGCCAGCGCATAGACAGCCTCGGTGCCCTTGCGCCACAGCGATCCCTGACGACAGTCCTTTTCATAGGCGGATTCGCTCTCCCATTCCGTCGGGTCATAAACCCGCCCCAAACACAGCAGTTTTGCAGTCTGCTGGGTAATGGTAGAGCCGCCGTGCCCTGAGAGGGGACCACGGCCTTCGCTCAGATTGATGCGTACAGCCGAGGCAACACCGCGCGGCGAGATCCCAAAGTGGCGATAGAAGCGTTTATCCTCTGTGGCGACGATGGCGTTTTTGAGATGCGGCGACACAGTCTGTGCCGTCACCACACCGCCAAATTGGTCTCCACGCCAGGCGAAAATCTCGCCCTCATGGTCCAACAAAGTGACAGAGCCCTGCGCACGCCCATCCAAAAGCGTCGTCACCTCGGGCAGATTGAGGGCCTGATAGCCCACCGCCATACCCACCAAGGTGAAAACGATCACCCCAACCCGCCAGGAAAACCCCCAGATCAAACGTAGCAACCAACGAAAGGGCAAAAGCAGGGTACCAATCATCCCACGCGGCTTTGCCGGGCGGGACGTCTTTTGCCGCTTAGCGGTCTGACGTCGAGGTTGCGGTTTAGCTCTGGGCCTGGGTTTTGGTTTGGATTTCCCAAACAACAACCCCCACAAGCCGCCAGACCGTTTGGTTGGCTGTTTTGCGGGCCGTTTGCTCCCCGCCTTTGCATAGCGTTTGTCCGCCACCAGTGGCCTTCGCCCTGAACCCTGCGCCATCTTGAAAATCCTGCCCGGTTTGCCCGTTTTTACCACTCTAGCCTCTTCACTCTGCTTTGTAGAGAGGCGGTTTATGGGGAATTTACCTTTCGCAACCGCCTAATTTCTGAGCGAATTAACAAATTTGCGCTCCTTTTTTAGTCGCCACCCTACGTGCCGAACCTGCAAAACCACCGCTCCGGTTCCCCCGACTCGGCGCCTTGGTTTTTCTGCATGTGCAAATACGCGGGTGCTACAGCCAGATCCCTTGGTGACAGGGCCCCTACCAAGACGAGGATGTCGAAATGAAAATGATCATCGCAGCCATCAAACCCTTCAAACTGGAGGACGTCCGCGAAGCACTGACAGGCATCGGCGTCTCGGGGTTGATGGTGTCCGAAGTCAAAGGCTTTGGCGCCCAGGCGGGCCATACCGAAATCTACCGAGGCGCTGAGTACGAAGTGAACTTTGTACCCAAGCTAAAGCTGGAAATCGTGGTCGCCGCCAGCCTGGCCGAACAAGTGGTCGAGACCATCGCCAATACCGCACGCACCGGCAAGATCGGTGATGGCAAGATCTTTGTGATCGACGTGGAGCACGCCCTGCGGGTGCGCACCGGCGAAA
>CAJXIL010000095.1 GCA_913054455.1 uncultured Roseobacter sp. | reverse complement strand
TCAACAGAGTTCTGCGCGAAAGTCGCACGGGTGCGGCATCTTGGCAAGTAAACCACGCCCAAGATCGCCCTTGATTTGACCTTTTGGACAAATTCCTTAGATTTTCTTGCGAATAAGTCGCAATTACATTGACTAAATTGAGAATCATTCTCATATTTGTCTCAACCGCAACATTTGGGAGGCTTCGGCCCATGCGAATGAAACACTTTGCCTATCTAGGCCTGATGATGCTTCTTGCCCTACCGCTCACTGCAGGCCGGGCATTTGCCGAAGCTCCGCTCAAGCTGGTGGCCACAACGGGTATGATCGCCGATGCCGCCCGTCAGGTGGGCGGCGATGAGGTTGAGGTCAAAGCCCTGATGGGGCCGGGGGTGGACCCGCATGCCTACCGCCAGACGCGCTCTGACATCGTAGCCATGACCCGTGCGGATCTGGTGCTGTGGCATGGTCTCTACCTCGAGGCTCAGATGGAAGGTCTTTTTCACGATCTGGAGCGCAAGCGCACAGTTATTGCTGTGGCTGAAGGCCTGCCAAAGGACGTGCTGCGCGGTCATGATGACTATGCGGATAAGTTCGACCCGCATGTCTGGATGACGCCCGTTCTGTGGAAACTGGTCGTGGCAGAGGTGCAAGAGGCTCTGACCGCAGCGCGCCCTGAGGCGGCAGAGGTGTTCGAGGCCAATGCCACTGCTCATATGGCGGACTTGGACCGGTTGATTGCCTATGGCAACGATGTTCTGAGCCAAGTTCCGGAGAACAACCGGGTCTTGCTGACAGCGCATGACGCTTTTGGCTACTTTGGTCGCGACTACGGGTTTGAGGTGCTGGGGGTCCAAGGAATTTCTACCCAGTCAGAGGCTGGCCTGAACCGGATTGGCGAGCTGGTCGATCTGCTGGTTGAGCGCAACATCAAGGCAGTTTTTGTCGAAAGCTCTGTTTCGGATCGTTCTGTGCGTGCTTTGATCGAAGGGGCTGCCGCCCAGGGGCATGAGGTCTCGATTGGCGGGGAGCTTTTCTCCGATGCAATGGGGGCCGATGGCACCTATGAAGGGACGTATATTGGGATGTTGGACCATAATATGACAACGATCTCCGGTGCGTTGGGGGCAGCAGATGTTCCGGCCCGCGGCATGGACGGCAAACTTTCGGCGGGACTTTAACTGTGCCCGTGGAAATAGTGATCGCACCGGCTGAGGCGAAGATGAGCAGCGACGAAGCCCAAGAGGCCAAAATCGCGCAAAGCCCGCTTGCCATTCGCGGCCTCACCGTCAGTTACGGTGAAAAACCGGCGGTATTCTCGGTGGATATGACCGTAGAGCCGGGGCAGATGACCGCGATCATCGGTCCCAATGGGGCCGGGAAATCGACGCTGCTCAAGGCGGCTCTGGGCATCGTCGCACCACTCTCCGGCCGGGTCTCAGTTTTTGGCCGCTCGCTGGAAGAGCAGCGCGCCCGGATCGCCTATGTGCCACAGCGCGCCAGCGTCGATTGGGATTTCCCGACGCGGGTGATTGATGTGGTGTTGATGGGGCTCTACCGCGAGCTGGGCCTGTTGGGACGGGTCAAGGGTGCCCACCGCGCCAAGGCGCGGGAGTGTCTGGAGCGGGTCGGCATGGGCGAGTTTGCCGCGCGACAGATCGGCCAGCTGTCCGGCGGCCAGCAACAGCGGGTGTTTCTCGCCCGTGCCCTGGCCCAGGGGGCGGATCTCTACCTGTTGGACGAACCCTTTGCGGGCGTGGATGCGGCGACGGAAAAAGCGATTATTTCGGTGCTGAAATCCCTGCGCCAGGCGGGCAAAACCGTTGTGGTAGTGCATCATGACCTCGCCACCGTGACCGAGTATTTCGACAATGTTTTCCTGATCAATACTCGTCGCATAGCCGAAGGCCCGGTGGTAGAGGCCTTTACCGAAGAGAGCCTGCAAGCGGCCTATGGTGGGCGGCTTGCAACCTCGCAAATTGATAAGCTGGCCAAGGCCTAAGGGGGCAACCTATGTTACTGGACGCTTTGCTCTTGCAGCTTGGGTATAATGCCACGCTGGTGGCGATTGGCGCCGCGCTTTTGGGCACTTCTGCCGGCATCACCGGGACCTTCTTGTTTCTGCGCAAACGGGCGCTGGTGTCAGATGCGGTGAGCCATGCCACCCTGCCAGGTGTCTGTATCGCCTTTCTGATCATGGCCTTTGCTGGCGGTGATGGTCGCAATTTGGCGGGGCTTTTGGCGGGCTCTGCTGTGTCTGCCGGGATTGGCCTGTGGTGCATGAACTGGCTGACGCGCAATACCCGCTTGGCCGAAGACGCGGCCATCGGCGCGGTACTGTCTGTGTTTTTTGGCTTCGGTATTGTCCTGCTCACCGTCATCCAAACACTGGGCGTAGGCCGCCAGGCCGGGCTCGAAGGGTTCCTGCTCGGCTCCACCGCAGGCATGCTCTATAGTGATGCCGTGGTGATTGCAGCGGGCGGAGCCGTAACGCTGTTTCTGGTTTTGCTGACACGCAGACCCATGACACTGGTAGCCTTTGATCCCGAATATGCCGCTGCCCGAGGCCTGCCGGTAGATCGCATTGATATGTTGATGATGGGGCTGGTGATGGCGGTCACCGTAGTCGGTTTGAAGATCGTCGGACTTATCCTGATCGTGGCGCTGCTGATTATCCCCGCTGTCACAGCTCGGTTCTGGACGGAACGTTCCGAATATGTGGTTTTGCTGGCGGGTCTGTTTGGTGGCGTAGCAGCCTATCTGGGGGCGGCGCTTTCGGCCTCGGCGCCCAACCTGCCGACGGGACCGTTGATCGTTCTCGTTAGTTTTGCGCTGTTTGCGCTCTCGCTATTTCTGGCACCCAATCGGGGTGTTCTGGCCGCGGTGCTGCGCCATCTGCGGTTCCAGCGCCGGGTGCATCTACGCCAGGGGCTTTTGGCCTTGGCCCAGGGGCAGGCCATTTACGAGAGCCTAACCCTGCGCCTGTTGCAGCGCGCCGGACTGGTGCGGGCCGACGGGGTGCCAACGTCCAGCGGCAAAGCGCGTGCCGCAAAAGCCCTGCGCGATGAACGCCGCTGGGAAGTGGTGCGCAGCGACATGGACCATGAGGCTGCTGCGGCGCTCTATGACGGGCTGCGCGATATCGAGACGGTACTGACGCCGGACCAGATACAGGAAATAGACCGCCAAATCGGCGGCCCACGTGAGGTTCTGTCATGAGCGGTCAAGAATTTGTCCCCCTGTCGCTCACGCCGATGCTGATTGGTATTTTTGCCGCTGTGGCCTGTGCTCTCCCCGGAAATTTCTTGTTGTTGCGGCGTCAGGCCCTGATTGGCGATGCCATCAGCCATGTGGTTTTGCCGGGCATTGTGCTTGCCTTTCTGGTGACCGGGGTGATCTCCACTTGGCCGATGATGCTGGGCGCGGCTGGGGCGGCGATTGTTGCCGTAGTGATGATCGAGGCAATCCGCCGCCTTGGCCGGATTGAGCCAGGCGCCGCCATGGGGGTGGTCTTTACCACCATGTTTGCTGGCGGCGTATTGCTGCTGGAACAGTCGGATACATCGACAGTACATCTGGATGTAGAACACGCGCTGTATGGCAACCTGGAAAGCCTGATCTGGTTGGATGCAACCGGCTGGTCCTCGTTGCTGGATCCCGAAGCCCTGCGATATCTGCCGACTGAGCTGCCACGTATGGCGTTGACCTTGGTGGGAGTCTGCCTGTTCACGGCGCTATTCTGGCGGGCGCTGAAGATTTCTACCTTTGACGAAGGCTTTGCCCGCACCATGGGCATCCGCACCAATCTGCTGGGGTTGGGTCTGGTTATCACCGCCGCTGTGGCTGCTGTGGCGGCCTTTGATGCTGTTGGATCCATCATTGTCATTGCCATGTTTATTTGCCCCCCCGCCGCAGCTCGGCTGATGACCAACCGGTTGGAGGCGCAGATCGCTTGGAGTGTATTGTTTGCCGTAGTTTCGGCGGTTTTGGGCTATGCTTTGGCGGGCTTTGGACCCCTATGGCTGGGGGGCGCGGATTCTGTAAGCGCTGCGGGCATGATTGCCACTGTCTCTGGTGTGATCCTGGCAATAGCGGCCCGATTTGGTCCCGCTCGGGGCCGGTCTGGCGCGCCAGCGGGCGTTTAAAGCCTGCAGAAAGTGGGTGAGGCAGGGCTGCGCAGAAACTGGGCCCTCTTTTGTTCCCCTCTTGTTCGATTTTTGCACCAGAACCTGTGGTAGAATCAGGGGAAGCTGCTAAATTTAGCGGTATGAGCAGCCAAGCCCCCCATATCGGCGATTCTGATCGTCCAACCATTCGTCAGCTTGATGACAGTGCAATCAACCGGATCGCCGCGGGCGAGGTGGTGGAACGCCCGGCCTCGGCCGTCAAAGAGCTGGTGGAAAACGCCATTGATGCCGGTGCCCATCGCATCACCATCGAGATCGCCGATGGTGGCAAGACCCTGATCCGGGTGACGGACGATGGCTGCGGTATGACCTCGCGGGACCTGCCGTTGGCGTTGTCGCGCCATGCCACCTCTAAAATCGACGGGACGGATCTGCTCAATATCCATACCTTTGGTTTTCGCGGCGAGGCACTGCCAAGTCTGGGTGCAGTGGGGCGGTTGACCATCACCAGCCGGGCGGCAGGTCATGACGCCGCTCAGATCCGGGTGGCGGGCGGCAAGATGGAACCGGTGCGTCCGGCAGCCCTGCGCGCGGGCACCATTGTTGAACTCGCAGATCTTTTCTATGCCACCCCGGCGCGGCTGAAATTTATGCGCACGGATCGTGCGGAATCCCAGGCTATTGGCGATGTTGTTAAACGTCTGGCCATGGCAGAACCCTCGGTGGGCTTCACCCTGCGGGATGTTTCGGGCGGGGGGGAAGGTCGCGTGACTTTTCGTGCCGATCCCCTGACCGGGGATCTGTTTGATGCGCTGCATGGGCGGCTGGCTTCGGTGCTGGGGCGTGAGTTTGCCGAAAACGCGCTCAAGATTGATGCCACCCGCGACGGTATTCGCCTGTTTGGCTATGCCGCTCTGCCGACCTATTCGCGCGGCGCTGCGGTGGCGCAGTTCCTGTTTGTGAACTCGCGGCCCGTTAAGGACAAAATGCTGACGGGGGCGTTGCGTGGGGCCTATTTTGATTTTCTCAGCCGGGATCGCCATCCGGCGGCTGCGCTGTTTATCGACTGTGATCCAAACTTGGTGGATGTGAACGTGCACCCGGCCAAATCCGAGGTTCGCTTTCGTGATCCCGGTCTGGCGCGGGGGCTGATTGTTTCGGCGCTGCGCCACGCCTTGGCCGAAGCTGGGCACCGGGCGTCGACCACGGTCGCAGGGGCCACATTGGGCGCGATGCGACCCGAAGAGCCCACCGCCAGCGGTGCCGCGCGGGTCTATCAGATGGATCGGCCTTCCATGGGCGCGCGCACAGCCTCCTATGCGGGGCAACGCCCAGAGTTCACCGCGCAGGTAGATCTCAGCGAAGGGTTTGCCGAGCTGCGTGGAGAGTATAGCGGCCGGGTGACTGAGGCCCATGACGTGTCAGAGGCCCCGGGGCAAATGTCACCTGCGCCTGAGGTCCCCGTGCCCGGGGCCGAAGCCCTGCCATTGGGTGCGGCCCGCGGGCAGGTGCATGAAAACTACATCATCGCCCAGACCGCTGACGGGATGGTCATTGTTGACCAGCACGCCGCTCATGAACGACTGGTTTATGAAAAGCTGAAACATCAGATGGCGGAAAACGGCGTCGCAGCTCAGGCGCTGCTGATCCCCGAGATTGTCGAACTGGGCAGCAACGACTGTGCGCGTCTGTTGTCGGTTGCTGATGATCTTTACAAATTTGGCCTTGGGCTGGAAGCTTTCGGCGGAAATGCTGTGGCTGTGCGTGAAACCCCTGCCATTCTGGGAGAGGTGAACGCGGAGGCTATGGTAAAAGATATCTTAGATGAACTCGATGATCAGGGAGAAAGTCAGCTGGTACAGGCACGGTTGGAGGCGATCCTGTCTCGTGTGGCCTGTCACGGGTCGATCCGCTCCGGTCGCCGCATGCGCGGTGAGGAAATGAACGCGCTGCTGCGCGAGATGGAGGCAACGCCGCATTCGGGCCAATGCAACCACGGCCGCCCCACCTATGTGGAGCTGAAGCTCGCCGACATCGAACGGCTGTTTGGGCGCAGCTGATGGAAGGCATGGATGAGGCCATCACCGCTCTGAATGAGGGTGGGCTATTGACCCTGCTGGCTGCGGGCTTTGCCGTATCCCTCCTGATCCTGCTTGTGATGTCTCTGCGGGCCTCGGCCCGTGTGGCGCGGGCCATGGTGCCCCTGTCCGGACAGATTGGGCAGCTGGGCCAGTCGGTGCAGCGGCTACAGGGGGGGCTGCAGCATGTCTCAGACACGCAGGCGACGGCGCAGGTGCAGATGGTGCAAACGGTCGAGGCCCGCCTCACAGCGGTTCAGCAACATATGAACGACCGTCTGGCTGATAACGCGCTGCGTCAGGCGCAAGCTATGTCAGAGATGCAGGAACGTATGCAGGAAAGCCTGCATGGCAGCAGCAAGCGCACAGTGACTTCGCTTACCCAGTTACAGGAACGTCTGGCGGTGATCGACAAGGCGCAGGACAATATTACCAAACTCTCTGGCGATGTGCTGGGCCTGCAAGACATCCTGTCTAACAAACAGACCCGCGGGGCCTTTGGCGAAATTCAGCTCTTTGATATCGTTTCCAAGGCGCTGCCTGCGGGCAGCTTTACCCTTCAGGCGACGCTCAGCAATGGCAAACGCGCCGATTGTCTGGTGCATCTGCCCAATCCGCCGGGGCCAATCGTCATCGACAGCAAGTTCCCGCTGGAACCCTATGAGGCGCTGCATCGGGCCGAAAGCCGTGATGAGAAGGCCTATGCCATAAGGCAGATGAAGGCGGCGCTGCGGGCGCATATCGCGGCAATCGCGGAAAAATACATTGTCGAGGGTGAAACCGCTGAAGGCGCGCTGATGTTCCTCCCCTCTGAGGCGGTCTATGCGGAGCTGCACGCGAATTTCACTGCCGTGGTGCGCGAAGGCTTTGCCGCCAAGGTCTGGATCGTTTCACCCACCACCTGCATGGCGACGCTGAACACCATGCGGGCCATTCTCAAGGATGCGAGGATGCGCGAACAGGCCGGGGCGATACGATCTGAACTGGGGCTCTTGTACCGAGATATGGAGCGCTTGGGTGAGAGAGTAGGTAATCTGGATCGCCATTTCGGCCAGGCTGCCAAGGATATTGCAGAGATCCAAGTCAGCGCTGAAAAGGCGGGGAAACGGGCCAAGCGTTTGGATAATTTTGATTTTGAAGAGATCGCTGGCGAGGCCGCTGGCAAAATTGTGCCGCTGGAGCAGACCCTAAAATGAAAAGCGAGCCTCTGGATACAAAATTGCTCCGTCAGGCGGAGGTGAAGGTCGAGCGGCTGGTGGCTGTCCTGCGTGTTGCCGTGGCCGGCTGTTTACTGGCGGCCTTCTTGATCCTGGTAAAGGGGGAGGGGGCAGACCAGCCCTACCTGAAAATCCAGTGGCTATTGGCGCTGCTCACGCTGCTGTCCTATTTTGTCCTGGGGGCTATGTCTTATTGGCTGGCCACATCGGGACGGTTTCGCAGATGGATGGTCTGGCCAGCGGTGACGCTGGATTGTTTGTTTATGCTGGTGAACACTTGGGCGGGGTTGGCCAATACCGGTTTTCCGGGGGAGTTGACTTTTTTGTTGCCGCCCACCTGGCTGGTGCCGGTCATTATGGCCTTTGCGGTATTGCGGTTTAATCCGTACTTGCAGGCCTATTGCGTGGTGTTGACGGTGGGGGGACTGTCTTATCTGACGCTCTGGCAACCCGAAGAAATCACACCTGATCTTGCTGCGCGTGCCGAATTCATGCTGCTGTTGCCCCCGAATATGGTGCGGATTGTGATGATTGCGCTGGGCGGGTTGGTGTTGGTCGTTGCCGCCTACCGGACGCGTCAGCTGTTGCACAGTTCCATTACCGACGCGCGCGCGCGTGCCAATCTTACCCGCTATCTTCCGGCTCAGATGGCGGACCGGTTGGCGGCTGGGGAATTGAGCGAGCTGCGCAAAGGTCGCCAACAGGAAATGGTGGTGATGTTTGTCGATATTCGCGGCTTTACCAACTGGTCTGAGGGGCGGGCACCGGAAGAGGTGGGCGCCTATATCAGCGAGTTTCGTCTCAGAGTGCAGCGCGCCGTGGGAAAGAACCAGGGGATGATCGACAAGTTCATTGGTGATGCAGCCATGATCCTGTTCGAGGATGACAGCGCCGCATCCCGTGCCTTGAACTGTGTCGATGACCTATTGGCGGAGTTGAGGGACTGGAGCGCTGAGCGCCAGGCCGAGGGGCGTGCCCCAGTGCGTGTAGGAATTGGCCTGCATCTGGGTGAGGTCTTTTCCGGTGTGGTTGGGGATGCCCAGCGTTTGGAATATTCGGTCTTTGGCGATACCGTCAATACGGCGGCGCGTCTGGAAGAGCTGACCAAGTCGGCAGGCGTGGATGTCATTGCCTCGGCGGCGGTGCTGCAGGCCGTTGGGAGCGAGCCCGCGCGCGACGGCTGGTCTGCGCTGCCGACGGAGCATCTGCGCGGGCGCAGCAATGGTCTCGAGATCTTCGGACGGGGGCTGGCGACAGATCGCGCGGGTTAGTCTTCTGGCCATTGCGGGTTTCTTGCCTCAGATCAAAGACCCCGGCATTGCGCTGCTGTCAGATGGTCACAGACGGCGAACAGAAGGAGACAAACAATGTTGGAGATTTCCACACGCAAGGTTGCACAGGTGGCCCTGATGGCGCGGGAACTGGGCCGGGCCGAAGGTGAACTACGTGCCTTTATTGAGCGCCTCGGCATGGATGAGCAGGCCGAACTCACCGCAATCATGTGGATCGGACGGGGCAGTTTTGAGCCTGAAGAACTGGCGGAAGCCATAGAGACGGCCAAGTCTGAAGCCTCGACCCCAACGGCGGACTATCTGATTGGCACGCCCCATCTGGCCGATAACATCGAAGCAGGGCTCGATACCCTGGGCGTGGATGTTCAGGATGTGGAAGAGGATGTGATCGGCCGCTAAGCCAATCACCCTTAAGGCGGCGACCGAGGCTCGTCAGAGCTGCGGCACCGCGAATTTCAGTTCGGTTGCCTCGGCCCGGCTGAGCTGTTGGCCCTGCTTGCGCTTGAGCAATACTTCGCGGGCGCGCGCATATTGATTATCTTGCCAGAAGATCATGCAGCCATTGCAGCCCTTGCCGCAGCAGCCTTCGACCCCGACGCGATTGGTTTTGAACCGCCGTGCGTTGCCGTCCTCTTCAATGCTTTTTGCCAGCGCATCACGGCGTTTTTCATAGGCCGCCGGGTTTTCCTTGCCACTGATTTCCAGCCCCTGGGTCAGTTTGTCAAACCGAACCCGGTTCCACTGTTCCTCTGTGAGGGCGCGTTCCTTGCGCATCACTGAGTACTGCGGGAAGCGCGCCTGTAATTCATTGATGTCTTCGTGATCAAACAGAGTAAAGGGCAGGCGGATCACCGTCTTGGTACTGCCCTGAACCACCTCCGTGCGCATTCCATTGGCGGCGTTTTCAAAGTCATAGACCCGCAACAGCACCGTTTCGCGGGCGATGGGGGAGACAAACTCCAACACCTCGCCGGCCACAAGTTTGTTCTTTACCTCGATCAGGAGTGCATCCTCGGTCACCTCGGTGACAACCCCGGCATATTCCCACTGCGCCAATGAGGCTGTGTGTTCGTAATTGTGGGCGTAATTGGTCAGCCGTCCCTCGTGAAAGGCAAGGGTGTAGCCGCGATTACCAACGGCTTCTAGCTCGCGCATATAGGGTTTGGGGTCCCAGTTTTCAGGATCGGCATAGTAGTCGTCAATTGCCATGCGGTAAGCGCGCGCCACTATGGCGCAGTAGTATTCCGACTTGCCGCGTCCCTCAACCTTGAGACTATCAACGCCGATCTCCAGATACTCGTTCAGCTTGGGCATGATGCAGAGGTCTTTGGAGTTGAGGATGTAAGATCCCCGCGCGTCTTCTTCGATCGGCATCAGCTCACCAGGGCGGCAGCCCTCTTCGAGCAGAAACTCGAACATATCAGCGTTCTCATCAGTGATCTGCAGATCCTGCACCGTGCCATCCTTGAGCCGCATCCGAAAGGTATAGTTCCAGCGGCAGGAATTGGCGCAGTTGCCCTGATTGGCACCGCGTTCGGCCATGAAGTTCGACAAGAGGCAGCGGCCGGAATAGGTCATGCACATGGCCCCATGCACAAAGGCCTCTAGCTTGATATCGGGGCATTTCTCGCGGATCTCTTTCAGCTCGGCAAAGGAGACCTCGCGGGCCAACACACAGAGCTCGGCCCCCTGATCCTGCCAGAATTTGACCGACAGCCAGGAACAGATATTGCTCTGGGTGGAGATATGCAGCGGCAGCTCGGGCGCGCGGTCCTTGACGTATTGAAACACACCGGGGTCGGCGATGATCAACCCGTCAGGGCGCACCTTGCGCACGGTCTCTATATACTCATCCAGCTTGTCGATGTCTTTGTTATGGGAAAACAGGTTCAGCGTCAGATAGGCGCGCCGCCCGTGGGCGTGACAGAACGCAACGCCCTCGATTACCTCCTCCAGGGAGAACTCGGATTTGGTGCGCAGGGACATATCCGGCGTGCCCAAGTAGACGGCATCCGCGCCGTAGAGAATGGCGAGCTTGAGCTTGCGCAGATTGCCCGCGGGCATCAAGAGTTCGGAACGATGCTCGGGGGATGTCGCGTGACTGGACATGGGCTTAGGTCTCTTCACCAGGAATGGGGAAGCGCGCCTATAGGACAAGCCGGGGCGGCGGGATATGATCTAGCTCAAATTGGAGCAGATGTGATCATGCCAGCCCGACTGTGGGACGGGCTGGCATGGGTGGCGCATCCTTCCGCCAAAGGCGCGCCTGCTGCCGTCAGCTTTTCAGCGAGCAGGTGTTGATGCCGAGGATCGAATAGAGCGGACAATTGCCCAATAGACCGGTGGCCAGGGGTACAATGCCGATCAACCCCCACAGCGACTGTGGGCCGATAAAGACCAGTGAGAGCAGTATGATACCGGTGATGACGCGCAGGATACGGTCCGTTTTGCCTTCGTTCTTTGTCATGGAAAATCTCCTCTTTGCGGTGCTGAAAAAGTATAGCAAAAAGAAGATATGAGGCGCGGTGACAGAGTCACCAGATCTGCGAAGAAATCTATTTTTGTTCGGAAATCTGCGCCAGTTCAGCCGGCTTGCAAAGGCGAATACCCTCTGCAAGCTGTTCGACTATGCCACGGCGGGCAAATTCTGCCAGACGGCGCGATACATAGGCTCGGCCCGAAGCAGTTTCAGCAGCCAGTGCCGTATGGGTAACATGTACAATCCCGGTTGCATCGACAAGACGCAGCAAAACCTTGGCAAGGCGGGCGTCAAAACCTGTGAGGGCAACGTCCTCGATCAGTTGCTGATACTCGCTAAATCGTAGCGCCACCGATGTCAGCACATCATTGCGAAAAGCGTCATCCTGTTCCATCACTTGGTGAAACTTACCTGCGGGAATTAAATCCCCCTGGATATCCTCTTCGACAACGCCCTCGGCGGCATAGGTTTGATCCTTGATCAGGCAAGTAAAGGTCTGCAGGCAGACCTCGCCGGGATGGACCCGGTAAAGCACGACCTCGCGCCCACTGCTGCCGGTTAGGGTGACCTTGATACAGCCCTGTTTCAGTTTCAGAAAACCGGGACAGTCCTGCCCAGGACTGAATAAGGTGGCCCCCTTTGGGGCTTTGAAATCTCCAACGGTACTCAACAGTTCACTCCACACACGATTGGTAACACCGGATACCAGTCGGCCTAGGAGTGCAAGCCTCATCCAGAAGTCTGCCCCTGAAGAAGCAAAAAGGGCCCGCTTGCGCAGGCCCATTTGACGTTGGTTTTATGGAGCTTCAAGCCAGACGGTCTGTGACCTCCAGGTGCTGCGCCAGACTGCCAATCTTGCCCATCCAATCCGCGACCAAACCAGCGTCGCTGGGGGCGGCATGGACACCGGGGGCGATCTTGCCGTTCATCACCGCCTCAATGGCAAAGGACACTGGGTAAGAGACCAGGCGCGCCATAGCGGTGCCGCGCGCGTCACCCCAGGCATCCATTACATAGGTCTTGTGCCAGAGGGTCTCACCGGCCTTTTCGGCCTTGAGATCAACACAGAGCACAACCCGATCAGGTTCGCCCTCGTCATAGGAGTTTTCTTCCCAAAACTGATCCGACATCTCCTTCAGGCGGGCATCCCCGGCTTCGCCTTCCAGAGTCTCTACCTCTTTGAACACATCCCCCCAGGCCTCTGTCCAGCCATTCAGGCGCAGGGTGCCGCGGACGAATTCTTTCACATTCCAGTCAGCGCCAAACTCATACTGGCTGATAAAGGGTAGGGAATCGCGGTTTGGATAGACCTCAAAGCTCTCGGGCGTGGGCAGTGGGGCCTCAAAGGTTGAGATCGCATCCCAGGGGCGGGCAACCTCGAGTTCCTTGAAATCACGGATGGATTTCGACGGTGAGCGCAGGGCTTTCAGCACGCCCAGCGGCGACCAGCTGAATTTGTAGCGAAACGGGTTCGGCGTCTTCGGAATGCCGCCACAATAGGACAGGAAGCTCAAATCATTGCTGGCGTCAAAGGCAGAGGAGGCCTTGTATTCATCCACCAAGGCATGGGCCATCAGATGGTCGATACCAGGGTCCAGACCGACCTCATTGACCAGTGCTACACCGGCCTCTTTGGCCTTGTCATTCAGTGCCCGCATTTCCGGCGCGATGTAGGACGAGGAGACAAAATGCGCCCCCTTTGATATCGCCAGCTCCGCGAGCGGCACGTGCCAATCACCAGGCAGCATTGAGACGACAACGTCCGCAGGGCTGAGCATTTCGCCCAGGTTGTTGATGTCAAAGACATGGATATTGGAGGTGAGATCGCCTACGGCCTCGCGCGCCTTGTCGGCGGTCCGATTCCAGACGGCAACATCATGGCCGACTTCCAGCAGGCGCCGCAGGCCTGGGATGGCGGAGAGGCCGGTGCCGCACCAGTGAATAGTCATGAGAGTTCTCCCTTATTTGTAACGCAGTTTGGCAGCGACAATGCTCAGCACAATGAGAATGGCGCAGATATTGGCAATGATGATCGGCCAGTCGCCGACCATGAGCCCGTACACAAACCACAGGCTGACAGTCAGCAGAAACATTAGATTTGCAGGCAGAGATAGGCCAGAGGTATCCCGACTGGCCCAGGCCTTCCAAGCCTGTGGTAGCCAGCAGATCGTCCCCATAAAGGCGGCAATATATCCGACATAAAGCTCCATCAGGCGGGCACAAATTCGCGGAACGTAGCTTCAGCCCGGCCCCAGACGCCCGCCTTCAGATCGGTGAGCGTCAGTAGCGAGGTCAGCAGCTGCCCGGCATAGTCATGCGAGCTCTCAACCGGCAGCATCGAGGGCAGGTTATCAATCGCCATCACATCCATCACCGGATCATTGGCGACCCGCAGGGCTGGAGCCTCCCAGCTGGTGGCTTCATTGTAGACGGGCACCGGATTGTAATCGCTGTCCGGGTCACAGGCCACATCGCCAATTGCTGTCAGTTTACGCGCGGAGTTCAGCGCCTCGGCAGGCACAAAGACGGGCGTGCCGGGGCGGGCAAAAATGCAGTTGAGGAACAGATCGTGCTGCAGAATTTCGGGGAAGGGTCCGCCGCTTGCGGTCTCTGCCATGTCCCATTTGGTGACTGTGATCCCCATGGCTTCGCACAGATCTGCGGCACCTGTGCCAACACGGCCCATAGCTCCGATGACAATGGCCGAGGGGGCATTAGCCTGCACCTCCTTTAACTCGGCGCTTAGCTCGCTCAGCAGCGCGTCTTTGCCAGGGTAAACCCCAACAGGGCCACAGATCTCGCCACGTTGCTGGGCGCACCAGCTCTTGAGAGTGACCGCAGCGCCGGCATAGCCCGCCCAGTAGCCAAAGGCAGCAACCCGGCGGCCGGCCTCATCCA
>CAJXIL010000094.1 GCA_913054455.1 uncultured Roseobacter sp. | reverse complement strand
GGTCGTCTCGACGATCATTGCCTGTTCTTCTGTCATGCCAAACTGCATCGCGCCTGTCCTTCTCTTTGACTTGCCGAACAGTCTAGCGCCGGGATAGGGTTCAATCGTGCAGTTTAGGGCTAAATCATGCAAAGTTGGGTGAAAGATCACGCCGCGGTGCAGCAGGTCGATCTGTTGTTGTTTGACGATTTCTCGGGCCATTGCCTCGCCAATACCGTCGAGCCCCTACGCGCAGCCAATACCCTGGCCGGGCGACAACTCTATGCCTGGCGCTTTCTCACCCTGGACGGCGCCCCCGCCACCTCCTCGGCCGGGATGGAGGTGAACCCGCATGCCAAATTGGCGCGCTGCCAGGGGGATATGCTAATTGCAATGCCCTCCTATCGCTACCGCCCCCTGGCCACGGATCAGGCCAAAAAGTCCCTGCGCGCCGCTGCCGCGCGATATGCGGTGATGGCTGGGTTTGATGCCGGAGCCTGGCTCTTGGCCGCTGCAGGACTGTTGGACGGACGGCGCTCCACCATTCACTGGGAGGAACTGGCAGGATTTGCCGAGGATTTTCCCCAAGTAAAAGCCCTGCGCCTGCGTCATGTACAAGACGGCAATCGCATCACCTGCACCGGTGCGCTGGCGGCTTTTGATCTGATGATGGAGCTCATCGGGCAGACCCACGGGCAGGCCCTGCGGCTAGAGGTTGCCGCCCTATTCATGAGCCCCGAAGTCACCGATGCAGTGCCCGCCCCCCTTGCCATTGGCTCGGCCCGCAGCCGATCCGTGGCACGGGCCCTGGCGCTGATGCAGGCCCATATCGAGGCGCCGCTTTCGGTGATTGAGATCGCCCGTCAGGTGGGGCGCAGTCGCAAGGATCTGGAACAACGCATGAAGGCGCAGCTGGGCACAACTCCGCAGGCGATCTACCGGCATCTGCGTCT
Organism: uncultured Roseobacter sp.; assembly: GCA_913054455.1. Classification (GTDB taxonomy): domain Bacteria; phylum Pseudomonadota; class Alphaproteobacteria; order Rhodobacterales; family Rhodobacteraceae; genus Pseudophaeobacter. The sequence goes on along the minus strand of CAJXIL010000094.1, from coordinate 13,210 downwards.
GATACAGGCCCGAAAGCTAGTATTAGAGACTAATTTGACCGTAGCGGAGATCGCCCTGCGCAGCGGCTACGAGGATCCCAGCGCCATGACCCGCGCCTATCGCACCCAGTTTGGCGCCACCCCACGCCAGATGCGGAGTGACACCAAATGAGGCGAAACCACCCAGGTCGCCTTAGCTGGCGTAGTTCGACCCCTCGCTGTCGAGGATCAGCTTGATCTCGCGTAGATGCGCCTCTGCTTGGGAGGGGTAGTCGTCCAGTTCCTGGGCGGTTTTCTCGGCAATTTCATCAGACAAGACCCGTAGCTTTTGGCCGGTCTGCAACGCCCGGATATAGGTCTCGGCTGCGCGTTCAAAGTAATAGAGCCTATTCAGCGTGTCCGCCGGGTCAGAGCCGATCACCAGCACACCATGGTTGCCCATGATCATCACCTTTTGCTTGGGATCAGTCAGCATCGCCGCACAGCGCGCGCCCTCATCTTCAAAGGCCAATCCGCCATAGCCATCATCAATGACGTAGCGATTGAAGAAGGTCGCGCAGTTCTGGTCGATAGGTGGCAGGTTGCTATCCGCCAGCGAGGCCAGCACCGTGGCAAAAATCGAATGCACATGCATCACGCAACGCGCCTGTGGGCACAAGCGGTGGATTGAGCCATGCAGCCCCCAGGCGGTGGGATCTGGTGCGCCGGGTTTGGTCATGGTTTCCGGGTCATTGGCGTCCAGAAACAGCAGGTTTGATGCGGTAACACGGGCAAAATGCATCATATTGGCATTCATCAGAAACTGAGAGCCCTCCTCATTCACCGCCAAGCTGAAATGATTGGCCACACCTTCGTGCATGTTTAGCCGCTCGACCCAACGAAAGCTTGCGGCCATATCCACACGCTCCTGCCAGTGGTCGATATTGGCACGCAGTTCTGTAACGCTCATCTTTAGGCTCCTTGGGTAATGCCGCTTGGCATATTCGGGTTTGTCAGAACCTGAGCCGCAAGGGCCTCTTTGACCAACGAAAAATTTGCCGCCTTGCCATTAGCTCAACTTATGCCAAACTTATGAGCATGAAAAACTCACTCCCGCCTCTTGGCTGGCTGCGCACCTTTGAGGCCGCTGCCCGGCACCTCTCTTTTACGGGCGCAGCCCATGATCTGAACATGACCCAAAGCGCGGTAAGCCAACAGATTAAGGGTCTGGAATCGCATCTTGGCAAAACCCTGTTTCACCGTCGCCCCCGCGCACTCGAGCTCACCCCCACCGGCACAACCTATCTGCCGGTGGTGCGCGAGGCCTTTCGCACCCTGACCAATGGCACCCGCGCCATCTCTGGGCCGCAAAAGAACGTGGTGCAGGTGCAGTGCAATATCTCCTTTGCCGTTCAGTGGCTATCGCCCCGGTTGGGGCGCTTCTACGATAACCACCCGGATGTGCTGCTGAATATCTCGACCGAGATTTGGGAGCCACGTGACATGGCAGAGGGTGCCGATGTAGAGATCCGCTTTTCACTGGGGCTGGCCGATACGGTGCGTGGCGAGCTGTTACACCGCGATCACTGCTACCCGGTCTGTGCCCCTGACTATGAAGTCACGCTGGAGACCCTGCACCAGCACCGCCTGTTCGATTGCGCCAATCTAATGGCCAATTTCCCCGCCTGGGCCGAGGACCTGGGCCTACCCTGGCCCAACCCTCCGGTGACCTATGCAACCACCTATATGGCCTGCTTCCCCGCAGTAGCCGCGGGCGCTGGCGTTGGCCTGGCGCATGACATCGTAGCTGGAGATTTAATCCGACAGGGTAGACTGGTCGCGCCGTTTGAACACCGGACCCCCATACCCGAGGCCTATTACTTGCTGCTCTCAGCCCCAGCGGAACACTCCCCCGGCGCGCGCGCCTTTGCCGATTGGCTGCGCCATGAGATGGCGCAGGACCACACGGGCGGCAAAGACTGGCCCGCTGATCTACGCCGCGTCTGAAAGGGGGCTTCAGAACCAGCCGCCTGACCGCAGATCTGCCCCTGCTGTCATCCTCTTGCCATATCGATAGGTCTTTCTACAGGAACAACAGAGTGCAGGGCTTGCACTCGCTCTCGCAATCATAACAATTGGCACATGACAGATAACGCTTTCCCGAGTTGGCCCGATATCGCCCCCGAATTGATCAATGTCGCAGCAGGTCGCGCGCCCGCTGACACAGTCATCCGACAGGGCAAATGGGTCAATGTCCACACCCGCGAGGTGCTGGACAACCACGACATCGCCATCAAATCTGGCCGTATCGCCTATGTAGGCCCTGATGCCAGCTATTGCAGCGGTCCTGACACTCAGGTGATCGAGGCCAAGGGCCGCTTTATGATTCCCGGCCTCTGCGACGCGCATATGCACATTGAATCCGGTATGCTGACTCCAGCAGAGTTTGCCCGTGCAGTGATCCCCCATGGCACCACCTCCATGTTCACCGATCCCCATGAAATCGCCAATGTGATGGGATTGGAGGGCGTGCGCCTGATGCATGACGAGGCGCTCCTGCAGCCCGTGAATATCTTCACCCAGATGCCATCCTGTGCGCCCTCAGCGCCCGGGCTAGAGACCACCGGGTTTGAGATCACCGCAGAAGACGTGGCTGAGGCCATGGCCTGGCCCGGTATCGTCGGGCTTGGCGAGATGATGAACTTCCCCGGTGTTGCCAACGCCGACCCCAAAATGCTGGCCGAAATCGCAGCCACCCAGCGCGCTGGTAAAACCGTCGGCGGGCATTATGCATCACCCGATCTGGGGCGTGATTTTGCCGCCTATGTCGCCGGTGGACCGGCGGATGACCATGAGGGCACCTGCGAAGCCGATGCCATCGCCCGGATGCGTCAGGGCATGCGCGCCATGGTGAGGCTGGGGTCCGCCTGGTACGATGTTGAGGCGCAAATCACGGCCATTACTGAGAAAGGCCTGGATCCGCGCAACTTTATCCTCTGCACCGATGACTGCCACTCTGGCACCCTCGTCAATGACGGTCATATGAACCGGGTGGTGCGCCATGCCATTGCCTGCGGCTGTGACCCATTGATCGCGCTGCAGATGGCGACGATCAATACGGCCACCCATTTTGGTCTGGAGCGCGATATCGGATCGATCACGCCAGGGCGACGCGCCGATGTGATCCTGACCTCGGATCTGACCGCGCTGCCAATCGAATTGGTCGTCGCAAGAGGACAGATCGTGGCAGAATCAGGCTCTATTAAAGTAGATTGTCCCCATCTTGATTGGCCTGATCATGCCCGCGGCACCGTGCATCTGGGTCATGAACTCAGCGCCCAGGATTTCGAGCTGACCGCCCCCGAGGGCGCCAATGCGGTGACGGCCAATGTCATTGGCATGGTGGAAAACCAAGCCCCTACCAAGGCACTGAAAGCAGAACTTCCGGTGCGCGATGGTCTGGTCGAGGGCGAGGGAGAGACTTGTCAAATTGCCCTGGTCGAGCGGCACCAGGCCACAGGCAGCGTCACCAATGCCTTCGTCTCGGGCTTTGGCTATAGGGGCAAAATGGCCATGGCCTCCACCGTGGCCCATGACAGCCACCATATGATTGTGGTGGGGACTGATCGGGATCAGATGGCGCTCGCCGCCAATCGGCTGGCCGAAGTCGGCGGCGGTGTCACCATCTTCCGCGATGGCGAAGAACTGGCGCTGGTGGAATTGCCCATTGCTGGCCTGATGTCAGACAGACCTGCAACCGAGGTGGCCGCCAAGGCACAGAAACTGGGCGAAGCGATGGAGGCCTGCGGCTGCTCTTTGAACAATGCCTATATGCAGCACTCACTCCTGGCCCTGGTGGTGATCCCTGAACTCAGGATTTCGGACCTTGGGCTGGTGGATGTGCGTACATTTGAAATGATTCCAGTGATCGAGCCCGTTACATGACACCAGCCACCCCAATTACACAGATCAAACAGCCCGAAACACCTGCGCTCGAGAGCTTTACCGATGCCGGCGCCGCTGTCGCCCGGTTGGAAGAGCTCTATATCCAGGCCACCACCTTCCTATGTGATGAGTTTATTGCCAGCATGGCGACGGCAGAAAAGAGCACGCAACGTATTCGCGCCTTTTATCCCGAAATCCGCTTTACCACCTCCAGCTTTGCGCAAGTGGACAGCCGTCTCAGCTTTGGCCATGTCTCGGCACCAGGCACCTATGCCACCACGGTGACGCGGCCAGATCTGTTTCGCCATTATTTGACTCAGCAGATCGCTCTGTTGATCAAGAACCACGGCCAGCCGGTCACCATTGGCGCCTCAACCACGCCAATTCCTGTGCATTTCGCCGTTGCCTCGCGACCGGATCTGACGGTCCCGCAAGAGGGCGCTGCAGGATTTACCCTACGCGATGTCTTTGACGTTCCAGATCTGGCCACCACTAATGACGACATCGTCAACGGCACCTATCAGTCAGAGGATGGCATTGGTCCGCTATCGCTGTTCACTGCGCAACGGGTGGATTACTCGCTAGCGCGGCTGGCGCATTATACCGCCACTGCGCCAGAACATTTCCAAAACCACGTTCTGTTCACCAACTACCAATTCTATGTGGCAGAGTTCGAGGCCTATGCCCGCGCCCAGCTGGCAGATCCAGACTCCGGCTACACCAGCTTTGTCAGCACCGGCAATCATGAGATCGCCGATCCGGATGCGGAGATCCCTCCCATCGCCAAACTGCCGCAGATGCCGACCTATCATTTGAAACGCGCCGACGGCAAAGGCATCACCCTCGTCAATATCGGCGTTGGCCCCTCCAATGCCAAAACCGCCACCGACCACATCGCGGTGCTGCGCCCCCATGCCTGGATGATGGTCGGCCACTGCGCCGGTCTGCGCAACACTCAGGCGCTGGGGGACTTTGTTCTTGCCCATGCTTACTTACGCGAAGATCACGTTCTGGACGATGACCTTCCGGTCTGGACGCCTATTCCGGCCCTCGCGGAAATCCAGATCGCCTTGGAACAAGCGGTCGCCGAAGTGACCAAGTTTGAGGGCTACGACCTGAAGCGGATCATGCGCACAGGGACCGTCGCCACCATCGACAACCGCAACTGGGAGCTGCGCGACCAATCCGGCCCGGTGCAGCGACTCAGTCAGTCCCGTGCCATCGCTCTGGATATGGAAAGCGCCACCATCGCCGCCAATGGCTATCGCTTTCGGGTCCCATATGGCACGCTTCTCTGTGTTTCAGACAAACCCCTGCATGGTGAGTTGAAGCTGCCTGGCATGGCCTCGGATTTTTACCAAACACAGGTTGCACGCCATTTGCAGATTGGCATAAGAGCTATGGAACAGCTCAGAACAATGCCGTTGGAACGCCTTCATAGCCGAAAACTGCGTTCCTTTGATGAAACCGCCTTCCTCTAGGGTGAGTTTTCCACTGTTTTCTGCAAAAAACCGCTGGTTTCTATAGTCTTTTGTTACACAACGCGTTGTGTTCCTACACAACATAACGATAATGTTGCGCGATGAGGCCCCACAGTTCGGGCAGTTTTAAGGAGATCTGAGAATGTCCAAACCAATGACAAAAACCCAGCTGGTTGCAGCTCTGGCTGATGAAATGGGCGAAGACAAAAAGACAGCAGGCGCAGCACTGGAAGCTGTTTGCGCGCTGATCACAAGCGAAGTGTCCGCTGGCGGCGCAGTGACTCTGCCTGGCGTTGGCAAAATCTATTGCCGCGAGCGCCCCGAGCGCGAAGTGCGCAACCCCGCCACTGGCGAGAAGTTCATGAAGGAAGCTGACAAGGTTGTGAAAATGACCATTGCCAAGGCCCTGAAAGACAGCGTCAACGGCGAAGCCTAATCCAGAACTTTCCGGATTACAGCTATCGAGATCAGGGTCGCCTTTGGCGGCCCTTTTTTTGTGGCCGCTCCCCTGTTTGTATCTGCCTAACAGAATTTACCCACCCGTATCTTTCTGCGCCAGAATGCCGATCGCGTGATCGCATCACGAATGTGCATTCCCACAGGATACTTGCCTTGCTAAAGACCTAGGACAGCCATTAGCCCCCTGGGAGACACCAGTATGGATCTACGCGCAGTTGCCATGGGGCTCACCTTTGCCTTCATGTGGTCTTCGGCCTTTACCTCAGCCCGGATCATCGTAATGGATGCCTCGCCGCTGTTTTCCCTGGCAGTACGGTTTCTGATCTCGGGCTTGATTGGCGTCGGGATAGCCCTGGCCCTAGGCCAGACCTGGCGCCTGACCCGCGGCCAGTGGCGCGCGACCATGATCTTTGGCCTCTGTCAGAATGCGCTCTACCTGGGGCTCAACTTTGTCGCCATGCAATGGATCGAAGCCTCTCTGGCGGCCATCATTGCCTCCACCATGCCGCTGCTGGTCGCCATGGCGACCTGGCTGATCTACGGTGACAAGCTGCGACCGCTGGGCGTTCTGGGCCTGCTTGCAGGTGTGGCTGGTGTGGCCTTGATCATGGGGACCCGTATTAGTGCCGGCGTAGATCTTTTTGGCATCTTCCTCTGCGTCATTGGTGTCCTGGCCCTGGCCGTCGCAACGCTGGCGCTGCGCGGCGCTACCTCTGGCGGCAACTTTATGATGGTCGTAGGGCTGCAGATGCTGGTTGGCTCTGCTATCCTGTTTGTGGCCGCGCCTATGACCGAAGAGATTTTTGTAAATCCAACCCTACGACTGGGCTTGGCCTTTGCCTATACCACCATCGTACCCGGCCTAATGGCGACCTTTATCTGGGTGCTGCTGCTCAACCGCATTGGCGCCATCCGTGCCGCCACCTTTCACTTTCTCAACCCGGTTTTTGGCGTCGCGGTTGCCAGCCTGTTACTGGGCGAACGCCTCGGCCTGCTTGACCTGATCGGTGTCGCGGTGGTGACCTTAGGCATTCTGGCCGTGCAGCTCTCCCGGCAGGCCGCCCCCAAATAACCCGCAGTTTCCCGCACACAGAGCCGCGATCCGGGTGAAATGCTCTTTGCATTTTGCCCGCGACACCCCATCTTTGCCACAATAGCGAACAGAGCGGCCCAAGGCACAAGACCGCAAAAAGTCGGAGACCTGCATGACCAAGTATACCAAAGACCCAACAGCCATCGCAGCCCTGTCAGAAGAGGAATTCTACGTCACCCAGAACGCGGGCACCGAACGCCCCGGGACTGGCAAGTTACTCGCCAATAAAGAGGTCGGCATCTATGTCGATATCGTCTCGGGGGAGCCGCTGTTTGCCTCGGGCGATAAATATGAATCTGGCTGCGGCTGGCCCAGCTTTACCAAACCCATTGAACCCGCATATGTGAGCGAGTTGGAAGACCGCACCCTAGGCATGATCCGGACTGAGGTCCGTTCCACCCATGGTGACAGCCACCTCGGTCACGTCTTCCCTGACGGGCCCGTGGATTGCGGCGGCCTGCGCTACTGCATCAACTCGGCCTCGCTGCGGTTTATTCCCTTGGCTGAAATGGAGGCTGAGGGCTATGCAGACTATATCAATCAAGTGGAGGAAAGAGCATGAGTGTGACTGAACGCGCCGTCCTTGCAGGGGGCTGTTTTTGGGGCATGCAGGATCTGATCCGCAAGCGCAAAGGCGTGTTGAATACTCGCGTTGGCTATACCGGTGGGGATGTGGCCAATGCCACCTATAAGAACCACGGCACCCATGCCGAGGGTATCGAGATCATCTTTGATCCTGCGCTAACCTCCTATCGTGAGCTGCTGGAATTCTTCTTTCAGATTCACGATCCCACCACGCAAAACCGCCAGGGCAATGATCTGGGGATGAGCTATCGTTCGGCCATCTACTATGTGGATGAGGCGCAAAAAGCCATCGCCCAGGACACCATTGCCGATGTTGAGGCCTGCGGGTTCTGGCCTGGAAAGGTAGTCACCGAGGTCGAAGGCGTCAGCGATTTCTGGGAGGCTGAGCCTGAGCATCAAGACTATTTGGAGCGTCAGCCAAATGGGTACACATGCCATTTTGCGCGCCCTGACTGGGTGTTGCCGAAACGCGCGTCGGCGGCAGAATAACATGCATTAGAGCCATTTTGTCTAAGTCCCGCCCCTTCTCGGGGCGGGACTTTTTTGGTTTCTCTCTTTTTTAGCCCTTAGCGACTCGCGGGCGGCCACTGGCCTCAACCGTCAGCATTGCCTCAACAAAAACATCACGTGCCTCAACCTCGGCCATGCGGATGTCACGGGTGACGTGGATATGAATATCCTCCGCCCCCGCCGCTTCAGCCTCAGCGCAAGCCTGTTGCCGCAGAGACTGTTCCAGCATCTGTAGAGCCTCTTCAGACGCGGAGAAATCCTGCGGCGCGCCGTCAAGATGGACCCGGAATTTCCCCTCCGCTGGCGATGTCACGCTGCCGCTGCGCCTCATGGTGATACGGCCCACAACAGCGCCGATTGCATTGGCCACGCCCGCATGTTCTGGCAGCAACATCTTGCATTTTAGCCGCTCCCCCACCGCCGGATAATAACAGGGCGCCGAGGCCCCAAGCCCCACCACATCGAGGTTCACCGCAACCTCCATCGACAAAATGCCACGATGCGACGCCAGTCCCCGCTGTGTGAGCACATGCCGTGCCAGCTCTGCAGGGGGCAGGGGGAAATCCTCGGCCTCTTCTGCGAAAGCAGACTCTAACAGGGTCAAAGCAGTCTGTTCCGTCAGTTGATCCACGATCATCTGCGCCAAGGTCTGAGCATCCGGGGCCAGGCTTTCACCGCTGCCAATGCGACGCCGGGCAAACAGTGTCAGCACCTTTGTCGCGGCCTCAGCATCCCAGGAGTCTACCCGGCCCAGCGCATGGCTGGCATCCGATGGGGTCACCCCGCAGACCTGCACCAAGCCACGATCCACCAGTCGGCTCAGCGCGCCATGTTCCATCCGGGTGCGTAGGATAGCCCCCAGGGGGTGCACTTCGGTGCCAATCCGCCCCAAAAGCGCATGTTCTCGCTCTCCCAGACCAGCAGCGGGCAGGCCCAAAACCGCGCGCACAAATTTTCCGTCATGTTCACCCACCACTGGGGCGAGCAGCTGCTTGTCCAGCGTCGCATGCACCAGCTCGGGCGCCTCTGCCGCAATCAATGAGATCGGCACAACCCTGCGTGGGCCAAGCGCCACGCCGCCCTGCATACCGCTGGTCTGAATATGCACCTGGCTGTCCCCGCCCAGCCCCGTGGTGCGCATCGCAACTGCTTCGACCATGGTACGAAATTCGCCAACCCGCGCGCCTGCCGGGTCAATAGCGGGCTTGCCGTCGCGGATCAGCGCCACATCCGTGGTGGTGCCGCCGATGTCGCTCACCAGCGCGTTCTCTGCCCCGGTCATCCAGCGCGCCCCCACGATCGAGGCTGCCGGGCCGCTCAGAATGGTCTCGATGGGACGGGCACGGGCCTGTTCTGCTGACATCAGGGCACCATCGCCGCGCACCACCATCATTGGGGCCGTCACACCCAGCTCAACCAATGTGTCCTGCGCCCGGCCAATCAACCGATCAATCATCCCGATAAGCCGTGCATTTAGAACCGCCGTCACCGCTCGCTTGGGCCCGTTCAGCTTTGCTGATAACTGATGCGAACAAGTCACCGGCGCCTGGGTCATCTCGCCAATGATCCGCGCCACTTCCAGCTCATGGGCCGGGTTGCGGGTGGCAAAGACCGAAGCCACGGCAAATCCTGAAACCCCAGAAGCATGGGTTTCCAAAAACGCACTCAATGTCTCTGTGTCCAGGGCGCAGGCTTCCGCTCCGGCGTGATTATGCCCCCCCGTCAACACCAAAGCCGGATCGCCTTTCAGCGCATCCTTCAGCCCATGCCGATCCAGATCACCCTCACTAAAACCCACATAGATCAGCGCAACGCGGCCCCCCTGCCCCTCAACCAAGGCATTGGTCGCCAGCGTGGTCGACAGCGCCGCCATTGAGACATCAGCGGCGGCGCAGCCAGATTGTTTCAGAACTGCCCGTATGGCACCGCCGACACCGATGGCAAGATCCGCACGTGTCGTCAGCGACTTGGCACTTGCAATCACCTCGTTTTCGTCGCGGATCAGTACCGCATCCGTATAGGTTCCGCCCGTATCCACCCCCAAAAGCAGCGCCATTTCAATCCTTTCCAAGCCGTTCGCCCAACAGGTCTAACCCCTATTTGAGATGGGTCCATCCTGTTTGCGTCATGATAGCCGCTGAACCGCCCATTGTGCCGCGTCAGCCACCGTCGGATCAGGATCCTCGACCAGCCCCTGTGCCACGCTACGCAGCGCCGGAAGGTCCGAATTGCCGATGGCATAAAGCACATTGCGCACAAAACGATCCCGCCCCACCCGTTTGATCGGTGAGCCTGAGAAAAAAGCCCTAAACCCGGCGTCATCCAACACCGCCAATTCAGCCAGCTTGGGCGCCTGTAACTCGGCCCGCGCCGCATAGCGCAGATCACTGGCCGCGACTGCAAATTTGTTCCAGGGGCAGGCGGACAGGCAATCATCACAGCCATAGATCCGATTGCCCAGCTTGCCACGCAACTCTTCGTCAACTGGGCCTTTGTGCTCGATTGTCAGGTAGGAAATGCAACGCCGCGCATCCATCTGATAAGGCGCGGTAAAAGCCTCGGTTGGGCAGGCCGTCAAACACGAGGTACACGACCCGCAGCGATCCGGTTCAGCTTCGTCCACCGGCAGATCAAGCGTGGTAAAAACAGAGCCTAAAAAGGCCCAATTGCCCCAGTCGCGGCTCACCAGATTGGTGTGCTTTCCCTGCCAGCCAAGTCCCGCCGCCTGCCCCAGGGGCTTCTCCGGAACCGGAGCGGTGTCGACAAAAACCTTCACCTCAGCTGTCTCATCCTCCGCCCGAGCCTCTTCAATCAGCCAGCGCGCCAATCGCTTCAGCCGCTTCTTGACCAGATCATGATAGTCCTTGTTGCGCGCATAGACCGACACGGCGCCGCGATCGGCACAGCCAACCACCGCCATCGGGTCTTCTTCCGGGGTGTAGCTCTCTGCCAGCATGATGACCGAGCGCGCCTCCGGCCACAGCACACTTGGATCGCCGCGCCAATGGCTGCGCTCTGCCATCCAACCCATCTGCCCATGATAGCCCTGGTCCAGAAACTGCTGCAGCCGCTCCGGCATCTGTGGCACATCCCAAGGACGACAGATCTTGCAGGCCACAAACCCCTCGGCCATGGCGCGCTCCACCAGTCGCGCCTTCAAATCAGCACCATGTTTCATCTGGCCAAAAATATCCTCGGAGGTGAATTGCCTTTGCCAAAAGGCAAAAGGGGACAGACAGCCCCCTCATAGTGACAGTGGCGGGCGCAAAACGCCAGTCGCTCAGAAATCGAGATCAGCGTAATGGGCAGGCGGGCGGAAGCCCGAAATCTGATCCGCCAGAATCGAGCGAAAGGCCGGACGCGATTTGATCTTGGCATACCAGTCCTTGACCACAGCCGAACGATTCCAATCCACATCCGAGATATAGTCCAAGGACGACAGATGCGCCGCAGCGGCAAAATCCGCCAGGCTCATCTGATCCCCCGCCAGCCAGCGCCGGTGGTCCAGCAGCCAAGTCATATAGTCGAGGTGGTATTTAATCGCCTTGGCGCCGGCCTTGACGTTTTTACTGTCCGGATAACCTTCGCCTGTGACCTTCTTGTTGACCCGCTCATAGAGCAGCTTGGAGGTCACCTCTGCGTGAAACTTGTCATCAAACCAGCTGACAATACGGCGCACCTCATAGCGCCCATCCGCATCGCCGGGCATTAGCGAAGGTGTCGGCCGCGTCTCTTCCAGGTATTCGCAGATGGCGGCACTTTCGGACATCATCTTTCCATCCAGACGGATGACCGGCACCTTGCCTGCTGGGTTGCGGCGCAAAAAGTCCGGGTCCGCTTCCCAGTACCGCTCTTCAACCAATTCTACTTCGATCTTCTTCTCCGCCAAGGATAGACGGATTTTCCGACAGAACGGGGAAAGCGGGACATGATAGAGACGTGCCATGGGGTCTTTTGGAACTCCGGGTCGGGCTGCGAGGGACTGATCCAGCAATGCCCTGTGCGCGGCAAAACTTCAATGCTCGAAACAGCCCGCACGCCCATCTGCGCGGATGGTGGCCGCTCCATCCTGAATTTTTGCGGCCCGTCGTTTGAGTTTCTGGCTAGGCCGCGCCGCAGAGCGTTGTTTTGGATTTGGCAAAACCGCCGCGATCAAAGCCGCCTGCCGGGCCGTCAACTCATCCGGTCCAACCCCAAAATAGCGCCGCGCTGCGGCCTCGGCACCAAAAATACCTTCATCCATCTCAGCCACATTCAGATAGACTTCCAGAATGCGCCGCTTGCTCCAGATCGCTTCCACCAGCGGTGTCAGCAGGGTCTCCAGCGCCTTGCGCCCCCAACTGCGCCCCTGCCACAGGAAAACGTTCTTCACCACCTGCTGCGACAGGGTCGAGCCGCCACGTCTGCCGCCCTCGGCAAGAGCAGCGCGAATCGCCTGCACATCAATCCCCCAATGCTGACAAAACCGCGCATCTTCCGCCGCCACAACCGACCGCAGCAAAACCGGAGCCATCTCCTCCAGGGGAACCCACTCTTGGTCAACATCGCCAAGACGGCGCTTTTCGCTCCAGATTGTATGGGTGGTTGGTGGGTTCACCACAGAAAACAGCGTGACCAAAAGCACCGCCCCAAGCGCAAAAGCAAACACCCCCCGCAGGATCCACCGCCGAAGCCAGCGCAGAGGCTGCGCCAAACGGGTTTTGATCCAGGATCGGCCTGATTTGCTCTTTTGGGTCTTTTTCGCTGCCTTTGCCATGTCTCTCTATAGGATAGCCAAGCCCCCGGAACCAACCAAGAATCGCAGCTCGCAACTCCGTGCCCCGGCAAAAAGACGCGCAGCACAAAACAAAAAGCCCCGCAAGCGACCAGCTTGCGGGACAATTCTTTAGGGGTGCCACAGTCCTGAATTATTCAGCGGGAACCGCCGATTTTTCCAAGCTCAATGGATGCGTCAGCTTGTCCAGCATCTCAGTTGGGCAAACCTGCAAGAAGTTGCCCTTCTCCAGGTCCCAGTTTTGCAAAATCTCTGCGGCTTTGCGGCTGCCGGTCTCTTCCAAATGCTGTTCAATCAGCCCCTTCATCTGGGCCTCCCAGTGATCCACAGTCACCGCGCAGGTTACCAGACCTTCCATGTTCATCATGGTCTCGGCCTTGCCTTCAGGATCATAGAGATAGGCCA
>CAJXIL010000093.1 GCA_913054455.1 uncultured Roseobacter sp. | reverse complement strand
AACAGAGCTTTAGCCACGGGCGGACCAAGAATGTCGTGGTGGAAACCAAGCGCAAACGCGTTGTGGTGCCCAAGCCGGGTGGCAACAAGGGCGGCAATGCCGCGCCTGCGACCGACGGATCGCGTCGGCCTGCCGGGATTACCGATGTAGAAATGGCCCGCCGCCTGAAGGCGCTGCAGGCTGCTAAGGCCCGTGAGGCCGAAGACGCGGCCAATCGTGCTGCTGAAGAGAAAGCCCGCGAAGAAGAGCGTGCCCGTCGTCGTGCCGAGGCTGAGGCCAAGGAACGCGAGCAACGCGAAGCGGAAGAAAAAGCCCGTCAAAAGGCCGAAGAGGAAGAGCGCAAAAAGCGGGAAGCTGCAGAGGCCGCCAAACGTGCTGCCGAGCCAGCAGCCAAGACCGCTGCTCCTGCAGCTGGGGCCACAGCCGCGCCCCGCAATAACCCCGCCTCCAAGCCGGCCCCGGCGCAAACGCCACGTAAATCTGACCGCGAACGCGAAGAGCGTGGCCGCAGCGCCAAGGCCCGCACCGGTGATGACAATCGTCGTTCCGGCAAGCTGACACTGGGTCAGGCCACAGGTGGTGCGGGCAACCGTCACCGTTCCATGGCTTCGATGAAGCGTAAGCAAGAGCGTGCCCGTCAAAAAGCAATGGGTGGCACGGTTGAGCGCGAAAAGGTTCTGCGTGAAGTGCAGCTGCCAGAGGCGATCCTTGTTTCTGAGCTGGCAAACCGGATGTCCGAACGTGTTGGTGCGGTTGTGAAGTCGCTGATGCAAATGGGCATGATGGTCACACAGAACCAGACTATTGACGCCGATACTGCGGAACTGATCATCGAAGAATTCGGCCACAAGGTTGTCCGTGTTTCCGACTCTGATGTCGAAGACGTGATCAACGAAGTGGAAGACAAAGACGAAGATCTGAAATCACGTCCACCCGTGATTACCATCATGGGCCACGTTGACCACGGTAAAACCTCAATTCTCGATGCCATCCGCAACGCCCGCGTTGTGGCCGGCGAGGCTGGCGGTATTACCCAGCACATTGGCGCCTATCAGGTCACCACCGAAAGCGGCACCGTGCTGAGCTTCCTCGACACGCCTGGCCACGCGGCCTTTACCTCGATGCGCTCCCGTGGTGCCCAGGTAACAGACATCGTGGTTCTGGTTGTGGCGGCGGATGATGCTGTGATGCCACAGACCATCGAAGCGATTGCGCATGCCAAGGCAGCCGAAGTTCCGATGATTGTTGCGATCAACAAATGCGACAAGCCCGCTGCGGATCCGATGAAGGTACGTACCGATCTGTTGCAGCACGAAGTTATCGTGGAAGCTATGTCTGGTGAAGTTCAGGACGTCGAAGTCTCTGCCCACACCGGTCAGGGTCTGGATCAGCTGCTGGAAGCCATCGCGCTGCAGTCTGAAATTCTGGAACTGAAAGCCAACCCCGATCGCGCTGCCCAGGGTGCCGTGATTGAGGCGCAGCTTGACGTGGGCCGCGGCCCCGTTGCCACTGTTCTGGTTCAGAACGGTACGCTGCGGCAGGGCGATATCTTTGTTGTCGGTGAGCAGTACGGTAAGGTTCGTGCGCTGATTAACGACAAGGGCGACCGCGTCCAAGAAGCCGGTCCTTCGGTGCCTGTCGAGGTTCTGGGGCTTAACGGCACTCCCGAAGCGGGTGACGTGTTGAACGTGACCGAAACCGAGGCGCAGGCGCGTGAGATCGCTGAATACCGCGCCCAGGCTGCTAAGGACAAGCGCGCTGCCGCTGGTGCCGCGACAACCCTGGAACAGCTGATGCAGAAGGCCAAAGACGATGAAACCGTCTCTGAACTGCCTATTCTGGTCAAAGCTGATGTGCAGGGTTCTTCCGAGGCGATCGTTCAGGCGATGGAAAAAATCGGCAACGACGAAGTCCGCGTCCGGGTTCTGCACTCTGGCGTTGGCGCCATCACCGAGACCGACATCGCGTTGGCCGAGGCCTCCGGTGCTCCGGTTATGGGCTTTAACGTGCGTGCCAATACCTCGGCGCGTAACACAGCCAACCAAAAGGGCGTTGAGATCCGCTATTATTCGGTGATCTACGATCTGGTCGACGATGTGAAAAAGGCCGCTTCTGGCCTGCTCAGCGCCGAGATCAAAGAGACCTTTATTGGCTACGCCCAGATCAAGGATGTCTTCAAGGTTTCCAATGTTGGCAAGGTCGCCGGCTGTCTGGTTACCGAGGGTGTTGCCCGCCGGTCTGCTGGTGTGCGCTTGCTGCGTGACAATGTGGTGATCCACGAAGGTACCCTGAAGACCCTGAAGCGTTTCAAGGATGAGGTTGCCGAAGTACAGTCTGGTCAAGAATGCGGCATGGCCTTTGAGAACTACGAAGACATCCGCGCTGACGATGTGATCGAGATCTTTGAGCGTCAGGAAGTTGAGCGTAGCCTCGACTAACCGGTTTGACCCTGAACCCATAAAAAAGCCCCGGCCATTGTGCCGGGGCTTTTTGTTTTGCGCCCCCAAATAGGGGGCGCGCCGGGGATTCGTGTAGCGTTCATCCCGACATCGGATAGCACAGGGGGGGGACAGCTCTCTCATGCCGGGGTGGATGCTAAACTTACATCTTGCCGCGAACGACAGCGTGGGGAAAGCCACGCTTTGGGATACCGGTGCTGTCCTCGGTATTGTCTTGTCTCGATGGTATCGGAGTGGCTGACCAAAAGACTAACGCAGGTGGGGCAGCCAGTGGCTGCCCCGGTTCTGTGAGTGAGTGGTGGTCTTTCGAGTGCAGTGCGACAAGTGGTGATCATTTGAGATCTTATTTTCGCAACGCAGCGACTGCCTCGGTAGGTATTGCCTGTATGAAACTGCCGAGGATCTCCCGTCGGCGTCCTGGGGAGAACAGGGGCCGTTTAAAAAGATCCATCCGGAAAAATCGGGTTTTGGTTGGCTTATTAGTACTTGTGCCCAATTTCTGACAAAATGGTTAACAAAAGGTTTCTGGTGATTCGCCAAAGAGTCATTTTTAGACAAATTTCGAGATTTTACGTCAGTTTTATTATGGCTTTGGAAATAGTCGTGGTCCCCTTAGTTTTCCGGCGAAAGCGGGCAAAAAGAAGGGCAATATTTCCAGCGGCCCACGGCCCTGTAGCAGAGAGATAGAAGTAAGGAAAAGGGCCTCAAGCAACAAAGCAGAGGCCCCTTAATGATCGGCGTTTTCAATTGGGTTTACAGCCAGTCACGCAGAATTGGGATAAGCGGGATATCCGCTGCAGGCATCGGATAATCGCGCAGATCCTGGGGGCGCACCCATTTCAGGGTCTGCCCCTCGCGGGCCTGGGGTATGCCTTCCCACTTGCGGCAGGCGAACAGGGGCATCAGCAGATGAAACCCTTCATAGCTATGGCTGGCAAAGGTAAGTGGCGCCAGACAAGAGGACCAAGTGTCGATACCCAGCTCTTCCTGCAACTCGCGGATCAGCGCGGCCTCTGGGGTTTCACCGGGTTCGATTTTGCCGCCAGGAAATTCCCAGAGACCGGCCATAGACTTGCCCTCGGGGCGTTGCGCCAGCAGCACTCGCCCTTCGACATCTATCAGCGCAACAGCCGAGACCAACACGGTTTTCATGACCGGTAATCCGCGTTGATGGTGATATATTGATGGGTGAGATCGCAGGTCCAGACTGTGCAACTCCCGCTCCCAAGACCAAGATCAACCTTGAGCGTGATCTCATCCTGGGTCATCTGGGCGGCGCCGTCCTCTTCGCGGTATTCTGGGGAAACCCAGCCCTTTTCAGCCACCAAAACATCGCCAAAGGAAATCGACAGTAGATCACGGTCAGCCTCGGCTCCGGATTTGCCGATTGCCATCACGACGCGACCCCAATTGGGATCTTCGCCGGCGATCGCTGTTTTAACCAGGGGGGAGTTGGCAATGGCGAGCCCATGGATCTTGGCCTCAGCATCCGATAGGGCACCCGTAATCTGGATCTCGACGAACTTGGTCGCGCCTTCGCCGTCGCGCACAACCTGATGCGCCAGATCCAGCATCACGGCTTCCAACGCTTGAGAGAACTCCGCACTGTCAGAGACATTCACGCCAGAGGCGCCTGTCGCACAAAGCATCAGGCTGTCGGAGGTGGAGGTGTCGCTGTCCACGGTGATGCAGTTGAAGCTGAGATCACAAAGACGGCTCAACTCTGCCTGCAGGGCCTCTTGCGCCAGCTGTGCATCGGTAAAGATATAGACCAGCATGGTAGCCATATCCGGCGCGATCATGCCTGAACCCTTGGCGATCCCCGCGATGAAGACAGTCTCGCCTCCGATGGTCACTTCTGCTGAGGCGCCTTTGGCAAAGGTGTCGGTGGTCATAATGGCCTCGGCGGCGGCTTCCAGTGCCGCTTCATCCAGGCCGGCATTCAGATCCTGGATCTGCGCGATGATACGCTCATGGGGCAGGGGCTCCCCAATAACGCCGGTGGAGGCAGTAAAGATACGCGCCTCAGGCAGTCCGGTGATGCCAGCGACAGCCGCGCAGATCTCCGCAACCGAGGTCTGACCATAGTGGCCGGTAAAGGCGTTGGAATTGCCTGAGTTCACCAGAATGGCAGCCCCGGCGGAACTGTCACCGCCCAGTTTGGCCTGGCAATCACGTACCGGGGCCGAGCGGGTTTTTGAGCGCGTGAATGTGCCTGCAACGGTGGTGCCGGGATCCATCACCGCCAGCATCACATCGTTGCGGCCCTGGTATTTCACCCCGGCGGCACCAGCGCACAAACGCAGGCCCTTAATCACCGGCAGTTGCGGAAAAGCGGAAGGCGCCAAGGGCGACCGGGGGAGGCTATCGCCCATCTTTAGTTCCTTACCAGGCTTAGATCGCGCAGAATCGCAGGGTCGAGATCGTCAATTTCAGGGCGTTCGATGATAGCCGACGCTGTTAGATCGCTGACGCGGGCCTCAACAGCCGCATCCTGCAATTCCTTGCTGAGAGTGTCGCGAACCTCTTCAAAAGCGGGGGCAGCAGTTTTGCGACGTTCCTTTAGCAGGATCAGGTGCCAGCCAAATTGGGTTTCAACCGGTGCGGAGATTTCTCCAGCCCGCAGATCCAGAACGGCGGCCTCGAATTCGGGAACCATCCGCCCCCTGGTAAACCAACCAAGATCGCCGCCATTGGGACCAGAGGGCCCGGTGGAGCGTTCTTTGGCCATGATGGAAAAATCTGCGCCGGTATCCAGCTCGGATTTGATTTCCTGTGCGTCTTCCTGGGTCTCCACCAGGATATGCGCAGCGTTGAACTCATCCCCTCCGTCGCCATCCGAGTATTTATCCTCATAGGCCTGGCGCACAGCCTCTTCGTCGCTGGCGGATTTCATCACCGTCTCGATGACATTGGCGGCGAGCAAGGCGCGCATTTCGTTTTCAACCGCCAGCTTCACGTAATGCGGCACGCCACCGTGCAGCTCTTGTTTCAGCGCAGTCTGCTGCACCAATTGATCAAGGATCGCATTATAGAGCACATCATCGGGCAGCTGCTTATATTGGTCGGGCAGACTGTCGCGGGCCATGATCATGTGACCCAGCGTGATCTCTTCGCCGTTGACGGTTGCGATCACCGTATTGGCATGGGGCGCGGCTAAGGTAGGCAGGGGCAGCGCCATAAAAACGGCCAGTGCTGTACCTTGCAAAAAAGTGAGACCTTTACGCATTGTATTCTTCCTATTCCCGGGCCGCAAAGGGGCGCGGCGTTGACACTTATTTTCCTGCCCCTTACATCCCAAATAGGTCCGGGGCAGGACCGTCGTTTCCACCATTGTTTATGGGTTGCGAACACGGCGGGCAAGCCTGCCTATCACAAGGACCACGAAGAGGATCGTTGGAGAACACATGCTGGGTATCGGAACACTCGCCAAAAAGGTTTTCGGGACACCGAACGACCGCAAAATCAAGGCGACACGGCCATTGGTTGCACAGATCAATGCGCTGGAAGAAACGTTCGAGAAACTCAGCGACGAGGGTCTCAAGGAAAAAACGGCTGAGTTGCGTAAGCGCGCGCTGGAGGGCGAAGATCTCGATGCCCTGCTGCCAGAGGCTTTTGCCAATGTGCGCGAAGGTGCACGCCGGGCTCTGGGGTTGCGGGCCTTTGATACTCAGTTGATGGGTGGGATCTTCCTGCACCAGGGTAACATTTCCGAGATGAAAACTGGTGAAGGTAAGACGTTGGTGGCGACCTTCCCAGCCTATCTGAATGCGCTGACCGGGCGCGGCGTGCATGTGGTAACGGTAAACGAATACCTCGCAAAACGTGACTCCGAATGGATGAGTAAGGTCTTTGATGCGCTTGGCATGACCACAGGGGTGATCTGGTCTGGGCAGCCCGACGATGAAAAGATGGCTGCGTATAAATGCGATGTCACCTATGCCACCAACAATGAACTTGGCTTTGATTATCTCCGCGACAACATGAAGCCCAGCCTGGATCAGGTGTTTCAGCTGCAGCATAACTTTGCCATCGTGGATGAGGTCGACTCGATCCTGATCGATGAGGCGCGTACGCCGCTGATTATTTCTGGTCCCGCCGAAGATCGCTCTGAGCTCTACATCTCTATCGACAAGATGATTCCCCTTTTGTCGGAAGAGCACTACGAAATTGATGAAAAAACCCGTGGTGTGACCTTCACCGAGGAAGGCAATGACTTCCTAGAGCAAACCCTGCGCGAGCACGGCCTGCTGGAGGCAGAGGCCTCTTTGTACGATCCCGAAAGCACCACCGTGGTGCACCATGTGAACTCAGCTCTGCGGGCTCATAAGCTATTTCTGCGCGACAAGGACTACATCGTTCGTGATGGCGAGGTGGTGCTGATTGATGAATTCACTGGCCGGATGATGGCGGGCCGCCGCCTGTCAGAGGGCTTGCATCAGGCGATCGAGGCCAAGGAAGAGGTTAATATCCAGCCAGAAAACACCACCCTGGCCTCTGTGACCTTCCAGAACTATTTCCGTCTCTATGACAAGCTTTCGGGCATGACCGGGACCGCTCTGACGGAGGCAGAGGAATTTGCCGAGATCTACGGTCTGGGTGTGGTCGAAGTCCCCACAAACAAACCCATCGCGCGGGAAGATCAGGATGACCGGGTCTACCGCACGGCCGCTGAAAAGTTCCAGGCCATGGTGGATGAGGCCAAGATCGCCTATGCCAAGGGGCAGCCGGTTCTACTCGGCACTACCTCGATCGAGAAATCCGAACTGCTGAGCATGATGCTGCAAAAGGAGGGGATCAAGCACAACGTGCTGAACGCCCGTCACCACGAACAGGAAGCCCAGATCGTTGCGGATGCCGGGCGGCTTGACGCTGTCACCATCGCCACCAATATGGCGGGTCGGGGGACCGACATTCAGCTGGGCGGCAATGTTGATATGATCGTCATGGCGGCGCTTGAGGCCAACCCGGATGCGGATCCGGTGGCCCTGCGTGCTGAAGAAGAGGCCAAGCACGCAGAAGAGAAGAAAAAGGTGCTCGAGGCTGGTGGTCTTTGTGTGATGGCCTCTGAGCGCCACGAGAGCCGCCGTATTGATAACCAGCTGCGCGGGCGGTCCGGTCGTCAGGGGGATCCAGGCCGGACCTGTTTCTACCTCAGCCTCGAAGATGACCTGATGCGGATCTTTGGCTCCGAGCGGCTGGACAAGGTGCTATCGAGCCTTGGCATGAAGGAAGGCGAAGCGATCATTCACCCTTGGGTGAACAAATCGCTGGAACGTGCCCAGGCCAAGGTTGAGGGCCGCAACTTTGACATGCGTAAGAACGTGCTCAAATTTGACGATGTGATGAACGACCAGCGTAGGGTGATCTTTGGTCAGCGCCGTGAAATCATGGCGGCTGAAGATCTGTCTGAAATCGTAGGTGACATGCGCCATGAGGTGATCGACGAACTGATCGACCAGTACATGCCGCCCAAAACCTATGCTGATCAGTGGGATATCGAAGGCCTACACGCCGCCGTTCTGGAAAAGCTGAGCATGGAGGCACCGGTGGCCGACTGGGCCGCTGAAGAGGGCGTCGACGATGAGCAGATGTCTGAACGTCTGGCCGAGGCTGCCAATCAGATGATGGCAGAAAAGACCGAGGCCTTTGGCCCCGAAAGTATGCGCAACATCGAAAAGCAGGTGCTTTTGCAGACCATCGACGCCAAATGGCGCGAGCATCTGTTGACGCTTGAGCATCTGCGCTCTGTCGTGAGCTTCCGTGGCTATGCGCAGCGTGATCCGCTGAACGAGTATAAGAATGAGAGCTTCCAGCTGTTTGAAACCATGCTCGATTCCCTGCGCGAGGATGTGACCCAACAGCTGAGCCGGGTGCGTCCAATGACCGACGAAGAGCAGCAAAAGATGCTTGCAGAAATGGCCGCACGTCAGGCCGCCATGCAGCAGATGGCACTGGGAGGGGCTCCTGCGGAACCTCAAGTCAACCCAGAGGAGGCTGCGCCTGGATTTGTTGAGGATGATCCCTCTACCTGGGGCAACCCATCGCGCAATGATAAATGCCCCTGCGGGTCGGGTAAAAAATTCAAACATTGCCATGGCCGTCTGACCTGAGCCTGCGTCGAGGCTATTGGGATCAGATCTGAGCCCTCATCATAAACAATGCATAAATAGCCCCGGCCTTTGGTCGGGGTTAATTGTTTTTGGCTACCCATTGGCAGGTGTTCACCAATGCGGCGAGCAGGGTACTGCGCCGTATTTGGTCAAATTGCGGATAAATGCCTGAATCTTATCAAGGGGTGGCCATAAACCGGCCTCCTTTTGGGTGCCTGTTGCAGGAGCCCGAAATAGGTTTTGAATCGGGTGTTGGAGGATCGGGTGTTGGAGGGTTGATATGCTGGATAAACGTATCGTTCTGATTAGCGCAGCCACTGCGGCCTGCGCCTTGGGAATTGGTTTCTTTATGCAGCCCTCAGCCACTGGGTCTGCAGCGGTGAATGGGGATCAGCTGTCCCAACAGACCGGGGTTGCATTGCCGCAGGAACCTGCGTTGGCCAGCCCGGTTGCCATCGAAAAAATCACACTGACATCGGCTAAACCCGCCCTCGTCGAGGCGCAGGAAGCGGCCTCCGCCGAGCCCACCTCGGTCCCTGAACCCTGTGCGATGCAGGTGCGAGGGACGGCTTTGCCGGGGGCGTTGGTGCAACTTCAAGTCACAGCGCCCTGTCGCGCCAGGGAACGGATCACTCTGCACCACCAGGGCATGATGGTGACAGAGACATTGGACACAACGGGCCAGCTGGACCTGATTATCCCGGCGTTGTCGGAAACGGCGACCATTATTGTTGAACCTGTCAGCCTTTCGCCCCTCGCAGAGGCGGCGGTTGGTGCCGTTGCACAGGTCAAGGTGCCAGACATGGCCCAGGTGGACCGGGTGGTTCTGCAATGGGGTGGCAATAGCGGTTTTGAAATACATGCCCGCGAGTTTGGCGCACAATACGGCGAAAACGGTCACGTCTGGCATGGGGCGGATCCTGCGCAGGAGAGCGTCGGCCACCTGGTTCGGCTTGGTGATGCCAGTCAACTGGCGCCACGTCTTGCGGAAATTTACAGCTTTCAACGGGATGTCAGTCCCTCGCCCGCTGAGGAAGGGCTGATCGAAATCAGTGTCGAGGCAGAGATCACGCAGATCAATTGTGGACGTGAAATTGCCGCTCAGAGCCTGCGCGTTGTGCAGGGGCGAGTGCAAACACGGGATTTGGTTCTCAACATGCCCGATTGCAGCGCCTCTGGTGATTTTCTGGTGTTGAATAATCTGGTAGAAAACCTGAAAATCGCAGCCAAGTGATCTGCGGTTAATTCAGGAATTCAAATGGTCAATTTTCGTGCGGCGATCTGCGCCGCACTTTTCCTTTTTGCCCCTGCGACTATTGGGCAGGCTCAAGATGTCACCCTGTCCTCCCCGGATGGTGCGGTTGAGATTTCTGGAAATCTCTTGGGGTTTGATGGAGAATTCTATCGGGTTGATACCAAGTTTGGCGAGTTGACCCTTGATGGATCTGGGGTCAGTTGCGAAGGGCCGGGCTGCCCCAGCCTGTCAGATTTTGTCGCCGAAGTGACCCTATCAGGTTCTGCAAGGATGGCAGAGGTCCTATTGCCTGCACTGATCGAAGGTTTTGCCCTGCGCAACGGCTATAAAACCCGACGTGATCCCCTGCCAGAGGGCAACTTTGAGTATATTTTGTTGCAGGGAGAAGGACGACCGGTGGCCAGGTTTTCCTTTCTGGTCAGCTCCACCGATGTGGGCTTTGCTGAATTGATCGCGCAGCAGGCCGATATTGTCATGGCCCGGCGTGAAATCCGCGCCACAGAACAGACATTGGCCCGCGCTGCTGGCTTGGGTGATATGACAGCGGAGACGCGCAGCCGAATAGTGGCGCTGGACGCCATGGTGCCAGTGGTCGCACCTGAAAATCCGGTCACGCGTATCTCGATCCCAGACCTGGCAGGTGTGTTTTCCGGTACAATCACCAACTGGCAAGCACTTGGCGGCCCAGATGCTCCAATTTCTGTACATATGCCTCTGGAGAACTCTGGTTTGACCCAGGGATTCGCAGATCGCGTTCTGGCGGCATCCGGGAAGCAGTTGACCCAGGACTTGCGCTATCACGAGCGTGGCACAACTTTGGTACGGCGGGTGGCGACAGATCCCTTTGCGATTGGTATCAGCAGTTTTTCCAACACCGGCACGGCCCGGATGTTGACCCTGACGGGGAGCTGTGGGTTTTCGCTGCGCGCCAATCGGCGGGGCATCAAGACCGAGGACTACCCGCTCACAGCACCGATGTTTCTCTATCTGCCGCAACGCCGCCTGGCCAAGGTGGCACGGGACTTTCTCGCCTATGTGCGTGGCCCAGGTGCGCAGATCGTGATCCGCCGCGCCGGGTTCGTGGACCAAGCGCCAGAGCGGATTTCCATGAACGCCCAGGGAGATCGGTTGAGCAATGCGATTTTGGCGGCAGGTCCAGAGGTGAAGTTGGACGAATTACAGCGTCTGGTAACTAGGTTAACCGGGTTTCGGCGCTTGACCACCTCTTTTCGGTTTGAGGCAGGCTCTGCCCGTCCGGATGCGCAGTCGCGTAGCAATGTTGAGCAATTGGCGCGGGCGCTTGAAACCGGACTGTATGATGGCAAGGTGCTCAATTTTGTCGGGTTCTCTGATGGGGATGGGGCGGCTGCCGGCAACCGGAGTATTGCGTTGAAGCGGGCGGAGAGCGTGCGTGATGCGGTGCTGGCCACAGCGGAGTCAGGCAGCGTCGCGCGGGTTTCTGTGCAGGTGGATGCCTTTGGAGAGGCGCTGCCAATGGCCTGCGATGACAGTGGCTGGGGCCGCCAGGTCAACCGCCGGGTTGAGGTCTGGGTGCAGTAACCCAAGGCCCGCTTGCCCAGTCCTCAGGCCGTTGTGTTGCACCGCCAAAGGGGGGGGCTCCCGCAGCTTTTGGCCTCATCATAGATGAGACAAAGCGCTTTGGGCCCGGCGCCGCTGACGCGGCGCAGTTGGCGCCCTTGGCCACTGTGGTGGTTATGGCAACAGGCCTTCTGAACGGAAACTGAGTTCGGCATTGCTGCCAATGATCAGATGATCATGCAGGGTAATCCCCAGCGGGGTGAGCGCCTGATTGATTCGCTGGGTCATGTCGATGTCACTGGCAGAGGGCGTTGGATCACCTGAGGGATGGTTGTGCACTAATATCAGCGCGCTGGCGTTCAGGTCCAGCGCCCGTTTGGCCACTTCGCGCGGGTAGACTGGCACATGATCCACGGTGCCGCGCGCCTGTTCCTCATCGGCGATCAGGCAGTTCTTGCGGTCCAGAAACAGCACCCGGAAATGTTCTGTGCTGCGGTGGGCCATGGCGGTGTGGCAATAGTCCAGCAGGGCGTCCCAGCTGGAAATCACCTGTCGCTGCATTACCCGGGCGCGGGCCATGCGCTGGGCGGCGGCCTCCAGCACCTTGAGGTCGGTGATCAGCGCCTCGCCGACACCTTTGACCTGGGCGAGCCGTTCGGGGCGGGCGCTGATAACCCGGGCAAAATCGCCAAACTGTTTGAGCAGTTCATGCGCCAGGGGCTTCACATCCTGTCGTGGCAGGGCGCGAAACAGGACCAGCTCCAGCAACTCATAGTCCGGCATCGCAGCAGAGCCCCCGTCGCGAAATCGCTGCCGGAGCCGCATGCGATGATCTTTGATATATGAGGGCAGCCGACCGGTGCCAAGCGCTGCCGCAGCGGCCCCGTCCTGCACCAGATCCTGGGAGGGGAACAGGGGCAGGGTGTCAGCACCGCTGCCTGCTTTGCCATGTGCCATCGTGGCCATTCCTTTGTTGAAACAGACAGAGAAAGGCTAGGCGGGCCGGGGGTTTTGACAAAAGAAAAGCGCCCCCTGGGGGACGCTTTTGATGGTGATGTTTTGGTTGGAAGGGGCAGAGCGAGGCCAGAGCTTTCAACCAAAGGTCATAGAGGGAGAGCCATCCGGGGGGGCTCCGCCCGTGAACAAGCGAAACGCTC
Source organism: uncultured Roseobacter sp. (assembly GCA_913054455.1). Lineage (GTDB taxonomy): Bacteria > Pseudomonadota > Alphaproteobacteria > Rhodobacterales > Rhodobacteraceae > Pseudophaeobacter. The sequence continues at coordinate 1,849 of CAJXIL010000093.1, read as the reverse complement.
CCCCGGAGCGTTTCCAGGGAGCTTGCTCACCCTTTCATGCCGTCCCAGAAGCCTTTGACCGAGGAAAAGAAGCTGCGGGATTCGGGGTTTGTCGTATCTTCTGACAGATCCTCGAATTCGCGCATGATTTCTTTTTGCCGGGCCGTCAGATTGACCGGAGTTTCTACTGCCAGCTCAATGAACATGTCGCCAACGCCGCCGCCGCGCAGGGCAGGCATGCCTTTGCTACGCAGACGCATCTGGCGGCCAGACTGGCTGCCTTCGGGGATCTGCACGCGACCACGGCCACCGTCGATGGTGGGCACCTCAATGGCGCCACCCAGCGCGGCCTTCGCCATGGAAACGGGCACGCGGCAATACAGATTGTTGCCATCGCGTTCAAACAGATCATGGGAGGAGACTTCGACAAAGATGTAGAGATCACCGGGGGGGCCGCCACGCAGGCCTGCCTCACCTTCGCCAGCCAGACGAATGCGGGTGCCGGTTTCAACGCCTGCCGGGATATTCACTGACAGCGAACGGTCCTTTTCGATCCGGCCATGTCCATGGCAGACCTTACAGGGGTTCTTGATGATCTGACCCAGACCCGAACATGTTGGACAGGTGCGTTCAACAGTAAAGAAGCCCTGCTGCGCGCGCACCTTGCCCATGCCCGAACAGGTCGGGCAGGTGGTGGGCTCTACGCCACCTTCGGCGCCAGAGCCGTCACAGGCGGTACAGGCGACCGAGGTTGGCACCTTGATGGTCTTGTGCTGGCCAGAGAAGGCCTCTTCCAAAGAGACCCGCAAATTGTAGCGCAGATCAGCCCCGCGAGAGGCGCGCTGACGGCCACCACCGGCCTGCCCGCGTCCGCCCATAAAGTCGCCAAACAGATCGTCAAAGACATCTGAGAAGGCAGAAGAGAAGTCCCCGTTGCCAGCGCCGGGTCCACCGGGACCACGACCACCGCCACCCATACCGTTTTCAAAGGCGGCATGACCAAAGCGGTCATAGGCGGCCTTTTTCTCGGCGTCTTTCAGAACTTCATAGGCCTCGTTGGCCTCTTTGAACTGTGCTTCGGCATCCGGGTTATCGCTGTTGCGATCTGGATGCAGTTCTTTGGCCTTCGTGCGAAAGCCCTTTTTGATCTCATCGGCGCTGGCCCCTTTGGCCACTCCGAGAGTCTCGTAATAGTCACGTTTCGACATCGGTTTACCCCTTCTGCCTCAACGACAACGAGCCGGTCCGTGGTCGGACCGGCCCGCCGTGGCCAAGTAGTTCAGACCTTAGCGCTTGTCGCCGTCCAGATCTTCGAATTCGGCGTCGACGATGTCGTCATCACCGGGAGCGGCATCCTCATCAGCAGCGGTGGGCTCATCGCCTGCCTCTTCCTGAGCAGCCTTGTAGATGGCTTCACCCAAGCGCATGGAGGCCTCGGTGACGTTCTGAATGCCTGCCTTGATCTTTTCGGCATTGGCTCCGTCGCCTTCCAGATCGTCGCGCAGCGCGGCCAGAGCAAGCTCGATGGCTTCAACAGTGGAGGGGTCCACCTTGTCGCCGTGCTCTTCCACGTGCTTTTCGGTCGAGTGGATCAGGCTTTCGGCCTGGTTCCGAGCTTCGATAAGCTCGCGACGCTCTTTATCCGCCTCGGCGTTGTCTTCTGCGTCTTTGACCATCTGGTCGATGTCAGCGTCGGACAGGCCACCGGAAGCCTGGATTGTGATGACCTGCTCTTTGCCAGTGCCTTTGTCCTTGGCCGAAACCGAGACGATGCCGTTGGCGTCGATGTCAAAGGTCACTTCGATCTGTGGCAGACCGCGTGGCGCTGGTGGGATCTCTTCGAGGTTGAACTGGCCCAGCATCTTGTTGT
>CAJXIL010000092.1 GCA_913054455.1 uncultured Roseobacter sp. | reverse complement strand
GCCTGGCCTCGGTGACGGCAACGGCGAATGCGACGGCGGGAGCCTATAATGTGACCGCCTCCAGCACCGGGCTCACAGATGTGACATTTGGGCTGAGCAACACAGTTGGGGCGGCGGCGACGCTGGCGGTGAGCACGGGCGCGGGGCAGAGCACGGCGATCTCCACCGGTTTTGGCACGGCGCTGGTGGCACTGGTGACGGATGCGGGGGGCAATCCTGTGTCCGGCGTGACGGTGAGTTTTGCTGCGCCGGGTTCTGGCGCCTCGGCGGCGCTGTCGGCGGCCTCTGATGTGACGGATGGTTCTGGCCTGGCCTCGGTGACGGCAACGGCGAATGCCACGGCGGGAGCCTATAATGTGACGGCCAGCGCCACGGGTCTGAGCGATGTAACCTTTGGGCTGACCAATTTGGATGTCGTCGCACCAACGGTTACTCTGACCACCAATGCAACGGAGGTCGCACCTGGTGAAGCTTTTGACGTCACGGCCACATTCTCCGAACCGGTTACTGGTTTCACCATGAATGATGTCGTGGTCAATCACGGTTCAGTTGTCGGGCTTGCTGGGAGTGGAGCGGTCTATACGATTACGGTCCGGTCATCGGGGAGCGGAAATATTGGAGTTTCGATTGCCGCGGATGTTGCGCAGGATGTTTCAGGCAACGGCAATGAACCCTCTGGAGGAATTTCTGTTCGCAATACTACTGTTGAAGAAACCAGCCAGATCATCAGCCAGTTTATGAATACCAGGGCTACCCAGTTGATCAACAATCAGCCTGATCTTACTGGGTTCTTGTCTGGCAACGGATCCTCTCAAGGGCAGGGGCAGTTTAACTTGGCAGTGACACGGGGGCAGGGGAATTTTGATATTTCGACCAAGCCCGGATCACGAGTCTGGACCCGGTTGCAGGGGGCGGTAAGCCATGAAGGGACCAGTGACAGCTCTTATGTTTTTGGCGCTATTGGCAGTCATTTTGCGATCAACAAGAACCTCTTGCTCGGGGCGATGTTGCAATTTGACTATCTGGATCAAGACGATGGCATTGCAAATATCAAAGGTAAAGGCTGGTTGATTGGCCCCTATTTTGTCACCAAATTCCCTAATCATGACGTCTTTGTTGAGGGGCGACTTCTCTATGGTCAAAGCTCTAACGATGTCTCTCCCTTTGGGACCTATACAGACAAGGTCGAAACAGAGCGTTTGCTGGCCTTGTTGAAGGTTTCGGGCTCAATGCTCTATGGTAAAACGACCCTCATTCCAAAGGTGCAATTCACCTACACAAGTGACGATCAGGAGGCCTATCGCGACAGTCTTGGCAACCTAATCCCAAGCCAAGGTGTTGCCTGGGGTCAGCTAGAGGTGGGGCTCGACTTTGAGACACCGCTTGAGACACGCCGCGGCAATGGGGAGCTGCTGCTGTTTGGGGGCTTCAGTGCCATTGGCAGCTACAAGGAAGATTCTGGTGGTGTGGCCGCGACACCTTCTGTTGTCGAAGGGGGGCGTGCGCGGGCCGAACTGGGGATGAGTTACCAGTTTTCTGAACAGGGTGTCTTCCTGGTTGAGACGTTCTATGATGGTATCGGGAGAAGCGGCTATGAGAGCTATGGGTTGCAGGTAGGACTCGATCTGAAGTTCTAGGGTCCTGCGTTTTACCGAGAGGCCAAAACAAAGGGGCGCGGCCTCCTTGGCCGGGCCCCTTTTCAATGGGATACCGGCCCAACAGAGGCAGGGGGGCGTAGCCCTTGTGTTCGCAACCGGTAGGTGAGGGCAGAGTTGATGCATCCGGCGGGTGGCCCCCACTCCGCTGCTGCTGGTTGCCCTGAACAAACGCAAACGGGCTGGAAAAACCAGCCCGCCTAAAATCCTGTATCGACAGGCCAGTGGATGATTCAGATCGCTGCTTTCAGGCTCTCGTCCAGATAAATTTCGCGCAGGCGCTTGGCGATGGGGCCAGGGGTCCCGTCGCCCAAGGCAACACCGTCAATCTCGACAACAGGCATCACAAAGGCGCTTGCTGAGGTGGTAAAGGCCTCATCGGCCTCTTTCGCCTCCTCAATGGTGAACAGACGCTCTTCCACTTCCATCTGTGCCTCTGCCGCCATCCGTAGAACCGCTTTGCGCGTAATGCCATGCAGGATATCGCTGCTCAGCGGGCGGGTCACGATCTTGCCACTCTTGACAAAATAGGCGTTGTTCGAGGTGCCCTCGGTGACATAGCCATCCTCGATCAGCCAAGCATCATCTGCGCCTGCCTTCTTGGCCATCATCTTGCCCATCGACGGGTAGAGCAGCTGCACGGTCTTGATGTCGCGACGTCCCCAGCGAATGTCCTCGATCGAGATGATCTTGGCGCCCTTCTTGGCCGCTGGGTTATCCGCCAGGCCAGGCTTGTTCTGGGTGAACAGCACGATGGTTGGCTTGGTGGTTTCCGGATCGGGAAAGACAAAATCGCGGTCGCCGTCAGAACCACGGGTGATCTGCAGATAGACCAAACCTTCAACGATCTCATTGCGTTTCACCAGCTCGCGGTGAATCTCCAACAGCTCTTCCTTGGTGCAAGCCGCAGGCATGTCCAGCTCGGTCAGGGACCGCTCCAGCCGCACTGCATGGCCGTCAAAATCAATCAGCTTGCCGTCCAAGACAGAAGTGACCTCATAGACCCCATCGGCCATCAGAAAGCCGCGATCAAAGATCGAGACAGTTGCTTCGGTCTCGGGCAGGTATTCGCCATTTACATAAACGGTACGGGTCATCGTGGTCTCCTCAACCCCAGAGTTCGGCCTTGGGCGGATGCACCCCTGCGGCGTCAAATTTCAATGGTTCATTGCGGTCTTCGGCTAACAGAAGCGGCCCGTCAAGGTCTGTCACCAGTACACCCTGCGCTAGTAGTGTCGCGGGAGCCATGGCCAACGATGAGCCAACCATGCAGCCGACCATCACGTCATAGCCCAGGGCCAGGGCTTCCTGGCGCAGCTTCAGCGCCTCTGTGAGGCCGCCAGTCTTGTCCAGCTTGATATTGACCACATCATACTTACCCTTGAGCTTGGGCAGGCTGGCGCGGTCATGGCAGCTTTCATCGGCGCAGACGGGCACCGGGCGCTCCATGCCAATCAGGGCCGCATCTTCGCCCGCGGGCAGGGGTTGCTCTACCAGCTCCACCCCTAGCCGCACCAGATGCGGTGCCAGTTCGGCATAAACCTCTGCCGACCAGCCCTCATTGGCGTCGATAATGATCTTGGCATCGGGTGCGCCGGCGCGCACAGCCTCCAGTCGGGGCATATCATCAGGCGTGCCGAGCTTGATCTTCAACAGCGGGCGATGGGCATTCTCCGCCGCCTGTTTTTGCATCTCCTCAGGGCTGGCCAGCGAAAGCGTATAGGCAGTGATCTCAGGTCCGGGCACTGGCAGCCCTGCCAGCTCCCAAATACGTTTGCCTGCCTGTTTGGCCTCCAGATCCCAAAGCGCGCAATCAACTGCGTTGCGGGCAGCGCCGGCGGGCAACAGATCCTGCAGCTCCTCTCGGGAGAACTCCGCAGGCAGGCCTTTGATCTCGGCAGTCACACTATCGAGCGTTTCATTGTAGCGTGCATAGGGAACGCATTCCCCCCAGCCGACAAAACCACCTTTTTCCACCTTTACCGTCAATACCTTGGCTTCGGTCCGCGATCCCCGCGAGATGGTAAAAACCTGCGCCAGTCTAAAGACATCCGGTGTCACGGTGATTTTCATGAAACAGCCCTTCCATTCTTACTCTTCAGATCTCCTAAAGAGCTTTAGCGATGCCCCTAGCGACGGGGCATCCCAATTTCATCTTTCCGAAAATATTCCCGCCGGAGGCTCCGCCCATTTCAGGCAATGCCATCCGGCGGGGCAAGATAGATCAGATTGCAGCCAGCGCGTCTACCAGGCGGTCAGCACCGTGGCGATAGGGATCAACCGCAGGCAGGCCCATACGCGCCTCTGTATCAGCCAGGTATTTTACTGCCTCATCCTCTGTCAGATGCTGTGTGTTCACTGAAATGCCAACGATTTTGCACGCGGCATTTGCGCGTTGTGCCAGTGGCAGAGCCACATCACGCAGCTCCTCCAGAGAGGGGACAGTATAGTCCGGCAAGCCGCGCATGTGTGAACGCGTCGGCTCATGGCACAGGATCAAAGCATCGGGTTGACCACCATGCACCAGCGCCATGGTCACACCAGAATAGGACACATGGAATAGTGATCCCTGTCCTTCGATCAGATCCCAGTGATCTTCCTCATTGTCAGGGGTCAGATATTCCACCGAGCCTGCCATGAAATCGGCAATCACGGCGTCCAGTGGCACGCCATGGCCGGTGATCAGAATGCCGGTCTGGCCGGTGGCACGAAAGGTAGACTTCATACCGCGCTTTTGCATCACGGCGTCCATGGCCAGGGCCGTGTACATTTTGCCAACAGAGCAATCGGTGCCAACCGCGAGGCAGCGCTTACCACTACGGGTCACACCATTGGCTATCGGGTAGCCATCGGTGGGCACGCGCACGTCATGCAGGGTCCCGCCATGTGTCTGCGCTGCAGCGACCAGATCGCCTTCATCGCGCAACAGGTTGTGAAGGCCAGAGGCCAGATCATAGCCCATTTCTAGGGCCTGGATCAGCACATCTTTCCACGCAGCGGAAATAACCCCACCGCGATTGGCCACACCAATCACCAGGGTTTTGGCGCCCGCTGCCTTGGCCTCGGCCAGGGTCATTTCGGTCAAGCCGAGATCAGCACCACAACCGGGCAGGCAAATTTGGCCGACTGCGTGATCCGGGCGCCAGTCGCGAATGCCAATGGCAACCTTAGCGGCAAGCATGTCGGGCGCATCGCCCAGGAACAACAGATATGGTGTCTCGATCATCTCGGGCCCTCCACAGGAGTTTTGTTAGCAGTTTTGTGTCCTCGCGATTCTAAGTGAGCCCCCCTGCGATACGATCCCGTTTTTGCTTTTGCCCGCTTCTGGAATTCGGATAATTTCCCACGTTATCCCCCAAGTGTCGAAGAATCTCCCGCTTAGATGGTTCCTGCCGGTGATCCTTGCGCTTGCTCGCCGCATGCACTGCACATGCTGCAGAGGCAATGCTGCAGATGCAAAGTAAGGCTTGCAAGCCCTTGCGCAATTTCTTACCACTTCCATGGACAAAATCGTAATTTTCTTAGCCGAAGGATCGCTATCATGAGCTTCCGTCTTCAGCCCGCCGCCCCGGCCCGCCCCAACCGCTGTCAGCTGTTTGGCCCTGGCTCCAACACCAAACTCTTTCCTAAAATGGCCGCTTCGGCTGCGGATGTTATCAACCTGGATCTAGAAGATTCCGTGGCCCCTTCAGACAAGGATGTTGCCCGCGCGAACGTAATCGAAGCACTCAATACCGTGGAATGGGGCAACAAATACATGTCTGTGCGCATCAATGGGCTGGACACGCCTTATTGGTACCGCGACGTGGTAGATCTTCTGGAGCAGGCGGGGGACCGCATCGACCAGATCATGATCCCCAAAGTGGGCTGTGCCGAAGACGTCTATGCTGTCGACGCGCTGGTCACTGCCATCGAGCGCGCGAAGGGGCGCAGCAAGCCGATTTCTTTTGAGGTTATCATCGAATCGGCGGCGGGTATCGCCCATGTGGAAGAGATAGCCGCTAGCAGCCCCCGCCTGCAGGCCATGTCGCTGGGCGCGGCAGATTTTGCCGCCTCCATGGGCATGCAGACCACCGGCATCGGCGGCACCCAGGAAAACTACTACATGCTGCGTGAAGGCGAAAAGCACTGGTCTGATCCTTGGCATTGGGCCCAAGCTGCCATCGTCGCGGCTTGTCGTACGCATGGGGTTCTGCCTGTGGATGGTCCCTTTGGTGATTTCTCTGACGATGAGGGTTATATCGCTCAGGCCAAACGCTCCGCCACCCTGGGTATGGTTGGCAAATGGGCCATCCACCCCAAACAGATCGCTCTGGCCAATCAGGTTTTCACTCCCTCTGAGGAAGCCGTCGGTGAAGCCCGCGAGATTCTGGCTGCAATGGAGCAGGCCAAGGCCAATGGCGAAGGCGCAACCGTTTACAAGGGGCGCTTGGTCGACATTGCCTCGATCAAACAAGCTGAAGTCATCGTGGCCCAGTCCGAACTGATCGCCAAGGGGTGAGCCGTCTGGCGCTTCCTTGCAAAATGCGCATAGTCAAAAGGGTGCCTTTTAGGCACCCTTTTTCTTGGAGGTCCCGCTTTGCCCGCCTTAACCCTGTTTCACACGGCGCAGATACACGTGGCGACGTTTAACGCCCTCGCTCCCCAGGCCGAACTCACGCATGTAGTGCGCGAGGATTGGTTGGAACGGGCTCAGGGCGGTATCGATGCTGAGCTGGAACGAGAGATCAAGGCCACGCTTCAGGCGGTCAAGGACCCGGTGCTGTGCAGCTGCACCACCATCGGTGAAGTTGCCGAAGCTGCCGGTGCCACCCGCATTGATTGGCCAATGATGCAACAGGCGGTCCAGATAGGAGGCCCGGTGCTGTTGGCCTATTGCCTCGATAGCACGCTAGAGCCCTCCAGCGCTTTGCTCCGTCGCGCCTTCCTGGACGCAAATCTGCCTGCTGATTTTCTCGCCCTAGACCTCACGGCGCTCTGGCCGCTGTTTGAGACAGGCGACACCCAGGCCTTTGCAGAGGCCATCGCCTCTGCCATCACCACAGAGGTGAAAGCCCGCCCGGACATCGCCGCTGTGGTGCTGGCTCAGGCCTCCATGAGAGAGGCGCGGGCTGCGTGCAATCTCCACTTGGAAATACCAGTCCTTGCCTCCCCGGAAATTGCCCTTCAGACGCTGCTTCCGGAAGGCACGGGCTAATTGGGTTCAAGCTACTAAAATGGCGGTTGTTGAAGCGCAACCTCGCCTTTCATCTTTCTATAAATATTCAAAAATCCGCCCGTGCAGGGCTTAACTCCGCAGATCCTTGGGCGAGCCCATCACCACATAGGTGGTAATTGCGGTGACATAGGGCGAGGTCCCCAGAATATCGGTATGAAACCGTTTGTAGCTGGGCAGATCGGCGCATTCGACCCGCAGAAGATATTCGATTGTCCCGGTTATGTTGTGGCATTCCACCACTTCAGCCGCGTCATTCATCGCTCGCTCAAAGGCCTGTTGTGCCTCTTTGGTATGCTCTCCCAGGCCAACACCGATATAGGTGACAAACCCCGCCCCCATGGCATCGCGGTCCAGTACTGCACGATAGCCGGTAATGATCCCAGCCTGTTCCAGATCCTGCACCCGGCGAAGACAGGCAGAGGGCGATAGCCCAACCCGGTCCGCCAGCTCCAGATTGCTGATCCGTCCATCGCGAGTCAGTTCTTGCAATATTTGTTGATTTATTCTGTCATTCTTGGCCATTTATTGCGTAAATTATCACAGGGTGCACAAAAACGCAATTTCATTTGGGGTTAAACGCGTCATTTTCACCTCATGACTTATGAACTCTTCCTGGCCCTTGCGCTTTTTGCCTTTGTCTCCTCGATCACGCCTGGTCCCAACAATCTGATGTTGATGGCCTCTGGCGCCAATTTTGGCTTTCGTCGCACTATCCCACATATGTTGGGGGTGGCGATTGGCTTTGTCTTTATGGTTGTTCTGGTGGGCGCCGGCTTGGTGCAGATCTTTGACGCTTTCCCTGTCAGCTATACCATCCTCAAAGTTGCCTCAGTCATTTACCTGCTCTATCTCGCTTGGAAGATCGCCCATGCCGGCCCGGCCGAAGCTTCGGGCCACAGCGGAACCCCAATGACTTTTTTGCAGGCGGCAGCCTTTCAATGGGTGAACCCAAAGGCCTGGGCCATGGCTCTCACCGCGATCAGCGCCTATACACCGGATCAAACGCATTGGGCGATATTTGTTGTGGCCGCCGTGTTCGGTGCCATCAACCTGCCCTCGGTGGGATCCTGGACCATCCTGGGGCAGCAGATGGCACGCTTTTTAACCAATCCGCGCCGCCTGACCCAATTCAACTGGCTCATGGCAGCGCTTTTGGTGGCCTCGCTTTATCCGGTGATCTGGCCGCAGTAGTGGCAACCAGATCACCGGCCTAGATCACGATCTAGGGCTACTTCAATGGTAGGCAGATTTCAGTCAGTAACTCATCCGGTGTCACCTCGCGAGGGTTGTTGAGGTAGAGTTCATAGCAGGGGGCTTCTGCGGGTTCTTCGCCGGATTGTGGCAGCCAATTGCCAAACAGGCTGTGATAAGCCGCTGAAATTCCGGCATAGGGTCCCTTATAGGTGAGGACAGCTGTCTTGCCGCCAGGGAGCGTTGTTTCCTCCAGCCCTTCTGGCGCTGCCGCTCCGTGGAATTCACCCCCAACAAAGCTGCGCAGCTCTGCTTCAGCGGTTTCCTCCGGGTCGTCATAGTAAATCCCGGCCCAGGCTCCGACTTGTGGCCACAGACCACGGGTCTCACAAAGAGCGCCAAAGGCTTCAAATTCCTTGCCGACGGTATGATAGCTTCCAGTATGCGGCAGCCCAATCAGGCGGCGGGCAGGTTCTTGGCGTAGGGTGACAGGATGCATTGGGTAGTCTCCAATTCTCAGTTCAGGACGTGAAAGCCGATGGGTTCCGGCCCTGCGAAACGCGACAGGGCTGCTGGCATAGGCCTCGGTGAATGCACGAGAGAAGGAGCTGACATTGGGATAGCCCACTGAGAGTGAAATCTGCCCCAGGCTGCTCTGTGTCATGAGCAAATCGCTGGCTGCGCGATGCAGGCGGATGCGGCGCACCGCCTGGGCGCAGGTTTCACCGGTCAAGGCGTGAAATACGCGATGCCAATGAAACCGAGACATTGCTGCCACCTCCGCCAACTGGTCCAGCGACAAATCTCCGGCGGGGTTGTCGTGGATATAATCGAGAACCCGCAGGATACGCTTTTCGTACGTGCTAGACATGCCGTGGTTTTCCTTCCTTCTGTGCCTGAACAGATGTGGCACAGGCCGAAATCACAAATCTTGCTGAACTACAGCTTTGTGTCATCGGCCGTCTGATTTTACACGCTGGAAACTTGGCAATGCGAATTTCTGTTGACGCAGGGCAAGCCACAGAGTTGCATCTGAGCGCACAGAAGGCCATATACGGCAAAACCGTGTGAACGAGGCGATATGACTCAGTACCTGGAATTTGAAAAACCGCTGGCCGAAATCGAAGGCAAAGCAGAAGAACTCCGCGCCCTGGCACGGGCCAATGAAGAGATGGACATAGCCGACGAGGCCACAGCGCTTGATGCCAAGGCTGATCAGCTGCTGAAAGATCTCTACAAAGAGCTTACCCCCTGGCGCAAATGTCAGGTGGCGCGCCATCCGGAGCGCCCCCACTGCCGTGATTACATTGACGCATTGTTCACCGAGTACACTCCCTTGGCCGGGGATCGGAACTTTGCTGATGATCTTGCAGTGATGGGTGGGTTGGCCCGGTTCAACGACCAGCCTGTGATGGTGATTGGGCACGAGAAAGGTTCGAACACCAAGGCGCGCATCCGTCATAACTTTGGCATGGCACGCCCCGAAGGCTATCGCAAAGCCGTGCGCCTGATGGAGATGGCAGGCCGCTTTGGTCTGCCTGTTGTTACCTTGGTAGACACCACAGGGGCGTACCCTGGTAAAGGTGCCGAAGAGCGCGGCCAGTCCGAGGCGATTGCCCGCTCTACTGAGATGAGCCTGAAAATTGGCGTACCGGTGATTTCCGTGATCATCGGCGAAGGTGGCTCTGGTGGCGCTGTGGCCTTTGCCACGGCCAACCGCGTGGCGATGCTGGAACATGCGGTCTATTCGGTGATCTCCCCCGAAGGCTGCGCTTCGATCCTGTGGAAAGACGCTGAAAAAATGCGCGAAGCCGCCGAGGCCCTGCGTCTGACCGCGCAGAACCTGCGGGAGCTGGCGGTGATCGACCGGATCATTCCTGAACCGCTGGGTGGTGCGCATCGTGACGCCAAGGTGGCCATGGCCTCCGTGTCCACTGCTATCCAGGAGATGCTGGATGAGCTGAAGGATAAAGACGGTAGCGATCTGATCAAGGATCGCCGCCAAAAGTTCCTCGACATCGGCTCCAAAGGTCTCGCCGCGTAAGGCGCGCGAAGACACAGATTGATATGGAAAACCCCGGTTCTTGCAGCCGGGGTTTGTTTTGACAGATACCAAAATTACAAGTTCAAGACCTGATCATGGCAGGACTTCTTGGTGGACGATCCGGCAACGCGCGAGTTGCTTGTTGTTTTCTAGATAGGCGCTCGTGACTGAAGCTTCTATCGTCAGATCAGCCGCATTAATGATGCGCCGGTTGGGATTGCGCCACCGTTTTTTTTCAAGCGTTTCAAGCAGGGCTTCGTGTGCAGCCTGGCATTTGATCATGGCCTCCCGCTTTGCACGTTCTGGGTCCGGACCAAATGTCATCACCCCAGAATAAAAATCATTGCGTGCAATAAACATCGTGTGCCCGCTCTCCCGAGCTCTATTCGAGTTCGGCCCGTTCTTTGCAACATGCTCAACCCAGCAACGCCCCCACCGATTGCTCGGGCGTTTTCGCGGAATTCGAACGTCGCTCCATGACATCTCACAGCCTGTTGAGAGACCAGTTGAACTAAGCAGCTGAGAGAATGTCCCGGGCATGGATTTGGGAACACGAAGAGCCACCACTACGCAATCATGACCCTCTCCGGCCTTGGCTTCGCAGGTAAGGCGTGCGACGTCTGCGGCTACTTTTGAGCTGTTAAAGCCACTCGTAGCATACCATTTGCGGCCGTCAGTCGTGCTAATTGCCAAAGCCCCAAAAAATTCTTTCCGTCGCTTGCGAGAGTCAAAATGGCGCATTACCCGTTTTGAGATGACCGCTCCAGGCTTTACGACATTACGGGTGGCAACGCCCATAGGCTGTAGCGCAGCGACCGCAGCAGGGCTCAAGGCCAGGCCAAAGAGAACAAAAATTGATAAAAAAAACTTCAAAAGAAACTCCACGACTATAGGGGCGAAACAACAGGTACACTGTCTCAGACGCTCGGTGTGCACACATCTTTTAGGGGAGAACTAAACCACCAGCAACCGCAAGCCCTGCGTCACATCGGAACGCACCGCAAGACGCAGCCCCGGCTCATCCCCGGCTTTTAGCGCAGCAATGATCAGGCGGTGGTTTTGCGGCGGATCTGTGCGCCGCAGCCGCCCATATAGGGCGCGCATTGTTGGCCCCAGTTGCAGCCAGACGGTCTCTGCCATGGCCAGCATCGCGGGGGCCTGGGCGCGCAGATACAGGGTGCGGTGGAATTCCAGGTTGGTGCGGATATAGCCCACCGCATCGCGTTTGGAGACCATCTCGGCGATGGCCAGGTTGATACTTTGCAGCCGGTCGATCAGGGCCATATGGGCGCGGGGGAGGGCGCGACTGGAAAGTTCAACCTCCAGCAGGGCGCGCAGAGCCGCCAGTTCCTCTATCCGCTCATTGCTCAATTCAGGCGTTGCCACCCGCCCTGACGACGACAGGGATAAGGCGCCCTCGGCCACCAGGCGACGTAGGGCTTCGCGCGCCGGAGTCATCGAGACCTCATACTCACGGCCAATGCCGCGCAGGGTCAGGGCCTCACCGGGGGCAATATCGCCATACATGATCCGCGCCCGCAGCGCCCGGTAAACCCGGTCATGGGCCGAGGCGGTGGTATCTGAAGGCGATGAAGCGGTGGGTCTGGCGGAAATGGACATTTCCTATCCTGTGATCACAAGTTTGCGGATGGTCAACCTCGGAATTTGACGCAGGACTTGTATTTGCGCCTCTAGCTGAGGTCGAAGCGGTAACGATGCAGCCCGCTGCCCTCGTGACGCAGCCATTGGCGCGCGGCAGAACTGTCACCATAGAGCTGCGCCACCACCGCCCAAAAATCAGCGGAATGATTCATCTCGACCAGATGTGCTACCTCGTGCGCCGCCACATAGGACAACACCTCTGTAGGGGCCATGATCAGACGCCACGAATACATCAATGTCCCAGCAGACGAGCAGGACCCCCAGCGCGAGCGGGTATCTCGCAGGCTCAGCTTGGCATAGGAGCGCCCCACCTGGGCGGCATAGTGGTCCGAGGCTGCGGCCAATCGGTCTCGCGCCAGCTCTTTGAGATACCGCTCCAGGGAGCGCGCCGGGTTGCTCCCCCCCACCACAAGCCGCTCGGGTTCTAACTGCACCCCCCGTTTGGTGCCGGTCACGACCTCGCGCGGTTGCCCCTCAACGGGAAGCAGGCTGCCTAAGCCAACTTCAACCACCTCTGGGTGACGCGCCAGATGGTCGCGAATCCAGCCTTCCTTCTCGGCTGCAAAGTCCAATGCTTCGCGGGCTGGTAGTCGCGCAGGCAGCGTCAGGGTCACCCGCCCATCCAGTGCGGAAATCCGCAGGCTGATCCGTTTTGCCCGCGCCGAGCGGCGCAGAACAAGAGGAACCGGTGGGTTTCCTGGCAGGTGATATGCGCTCATGGCGGCGCCCCTTTATGGCAAAGGCTTTGACAGTGCCCACCTCATATGGCAAGGCAACTGAATCGTCGATACGACTCACCAGTAAACCAAGGGGACCCACATGCCCAACGAAGAATGGGGCGTAAAGCGCGTCTGCCCAACCACCGGCAAACGGTTTTATGACCTGAACAAAAATCCGATCATCAGCCCCTACACGGGCGAAGTTGTTGAGCTGAGCACTGGCAAAAGCCGGATGATCGAGGCAGACGCCGCGGATGCTGCCAGCGTCAAAGCCAAAGAGAGCGACGCAGATGACACAGATGTGTTGGAAGATGATGAAGACGTAGATCTGGATCTGGGCGATGATGTTCTGGACGATGACGATGACGCCGATACTGTGCCTCTCGAAGAGATCGCAGACGTCGCCTCTGAAGACGACGATTCCTAACCTCTCGTGTGGTTCTGCTCTCCCAAGCAGCCAACAGGCTGCCTGGGGATCCGGCTTGCCTGACTAGCAAAAGCTTGTCCAAACGGACCGTAAAACGCCTGATAAAAAAAACTCTCGACGATGGTGCATTTTCCGCTTGCGGCCTGCTGCATCGTCCCTTAAATCACCCTCACACCGCAAGACGGGATGGTCGTATGGCCAAGATGTTGAAGTGGTGTGATTTGGGGCCTTAGCTCAGCTGGGAGAGCGCCTGCATGGCATGCAGGAGGTCAGGAGTTCGATCCTCCTAGGCTCCACCAAATCTCTCTTATAAATGATCATAGTAGAGTTCGCGCTGGATATTTGCCGTATCTGTTCGGCTGTTGTCCAATTCGGTGAGCCGGTCGGGCCGACTGTTCTTCGCTGTTAGCGTCCGGGCCGCTCGAACGGCCTGGAAAGCTGTTATGACTGGGGTTTTCCACGAAGAGTGGTGATGACACGGGGCAACTCAAATCAGGGTGTCGCGGACCTTCAGGCGCGTTTACGCAAGGCTGGCGGCCAAAGTGTTAACCGAAGCGATAGCCAGAAGCGGTGACGCCGCCAAAGATCTCTTCTTGGTGATAGATCCGCCTTGCTGTCTCACCCTCCGCAGCGCCAAGGGCCGCAAATATTGGCGCCAGATGGTCTTCCTTGGCATGACACGTTCGGGCTGCGGGGGCTTGCTCCCAGTTCAGCAATGCTTCTGTGCGCGCGGCGGGTGGCAAGTCCAGCGTCGCGCTGAGCCAGATATCAAACTTGCGCGAAGGGTCTTTGGCTGCGGGACCAAAGAGCGCCAGGTTGTGATAGCTCAACCCAGAGCCGACAATAAGAACACCCTCGTCGCGGAGTGGTGCCAGAGCGCGGCCCAACCGGATGTGCTGTTCCGGGTCATAGCCGTGGCGCAGAGAGACTTGAAACAAAGGGATGTCGGCCTCTGGGTACATGATGGCCATCGGGACAAAGGTGCCGTGATCAAAGCCCATTTCGGGATCCAGCTTGCTGGGCAGCCCTGCCTGGTCGATGAGATTTGCAGAGCGTTTAGCAATGTCAGGCGCACCTGGGGCAGGATAGATGATGTCATAGGTGTTTTTCGGGAAGCCAGAGTAGTCATAGACCATCGGCGGCTTTGCGGATGACATAACCGCAAAGCGGTCGCTTTCCCAATGGCCGGAGATCATCAAAACGGCCTTTGGGCGTTGCGGCAGCTGTGCAGGCATATCCGCGAGGGAGGCTTCGAGAGGGGCGAATTGAGCCCGCCAATCGGCTAACCAGGGCCAGGGGCCGCCTCCGTGAGAGATGAAATAGGCGGGCATTCTGGCTGCAGACTGGGACATGGATCTTCTCCGGGGCTGTCGACATGTGCCGACACCCTAGCCACGGCTGTAACCGGTTTACATGTCCCCAACCGCACAGCATCTGTGTGCGACCGCGCCGGTGGGGGGGAGCAGATCTGGCCTCAGTCTCAGGCCTTGTCCGTGACGTTCTCCTTGAAGGCGACTTCGAATTCAGCCTTCTTTTCCGGGCCGGCCTCGGTCTGATAAGTGCTCTTCCACTCGTCCATGGTCATGCCGTAGTAGATTTCACGGGCTTCAGCTTTGCCCATTTCGATACCGCGCTCATTTGCGG
>CAJXIL010000091.1 GCA_913054455.1 uncultured Roseobacter sp. | reverse complement strand
TGGCGGCGGCATGCCCGACATGGGCGGCATGGGCGGCATGGGCGGCATGATGTAATCATTGCCATCCTACCGGATGATTTTGGGGTCGCCTTTGGGCGGCCCCTTTTCTTTTGAAAACAAAGTGCGAAAAATTATACATGGCCAAAGCTGTTTTTATTCAATCCGGACATTCAAAGTATGATGATCAGCCGGGACGCGCTTATCATTTCCCAAAGCGGCAGTATCTCAGCCGGGTTGAACAGACAGTTGGTGACTGGGTTATCTTTTATGCTGGGCGGCGCGGAGGGGATCTTGGATATCACTCCGTACAGAAAGTTTTGCAAGTTATTGAGGATCCGGAAGATAACAGCCAGGCCTATGCGTTACTCGATCCGGGGAGCGAACTTTCTTTTGAGCGAAATGTCCCCCGTTGGCGAGAGGACTTGGGTCCATATGAAACAGGGTTGCCAAGGTCACGAGGCAACAATACCAGCGCTGTACGGATCATTTCGGAAAGTGATTTTTCTGCGATCATACAGGCGGGCCTAAAAGCAAGTCATGTGCCAGACGCTTTGCCACGAGGGGCGGAACAGATGGTGCCTGGGGGCTTCTCAGACTCCCAAGTGCCTTTTGAGTATTCTGGTGGCATCCGCGAAACAGTTCTTTCTCAAAGGGCATTTAGAGATCGAAGCTTTGCGCGGCAGGTCAAGCAGGCCTATGGCGGGCGCTGTTCCATGTCCGGGCTGGAGCTTCGAAATGGAGGTGGAAGACCGGAAGTCGAAGCCGCGCACATAGTCCCCGTAGCAGAGAATGGTCCTGATACTGTACGAAATGGGATTGCCTTGTCAGGAACTGTGCATTGGATGTTCGATCGGGGCCTTCTGTCAATTAGTGATAGCAGAGAAATTTTAGTGTCCGGTGGTGCAGTAGAGGATCAAACTTTGCAGCGTTTGATTGTGCCCGACCGGCGGTTAATCGAGCCTAGGGACGCAAGTCTTCAGCCTCACCCGGCCTATATCAAATGGCACCGAGAAAATGTATTCAAAGGCTGAAAGAACTGGGAGACAGTCAAGAACAGCGTTTTTTTGCTTTTCAGTTTTGCTCCGCTTTGCGGAGCGGCCTCCGGCGGGAATATTTTTTGAAAGATGAAAGGGAGGGCGCCAAGTGGTAGACGGCCCGGATTCTTGCGATGAAGGTCGTTGGCACCCAGCAGGATGAGGTTGAGGCGCTGCCCAAGGCAGCGTTCTCACCGACGCCGAGTCGCGGCTGTCCGCTTGCCTTCTCAAAGTTGTGACCCGATGTTTAGTAAAGCGGGGCCTGGGTTGGTTGCTCTGCAGCGGAGCTTGCGATAGCGGTCGCAGGGAATGTCATATCTGCGCCGATAGCCTCGGCCCAATCGAGGCCCGATGATGCAGCTTCTCCTTCTTGTGATTATTGTCCTGATCGCCTTCGCAGCGAATTCGGTTTTAGGCCGGATGGCGATCAGCTGGGGCTATATGGATGCTCTGGGCTTTGGGCTTTTGCGCTTGGCCTCGGGGGCGGCCATGTTGGGGCTTCTCTGTGCCTTGCGGGGGCGGAGCCTGCGCCAACCGCTGATGCCCAGTCTAAAGGGTGGCGCGGCGTTGACGCTCTATATGATTGGCTTTTGTCTGGCCTATCAGGGGCTTGATGCAGGGCTTGGGGCATTGATCCTGTTCGGCGTTGTGCAGATTGCCATGTTTGGCTGGGGTGCGCTCAGGGGCAGTCATCCTAGTGTCGGGCAAGTAGTTGGGGCTGGAGTGGCCTTTGCTGGGTTGGCCTATGTGATCTGGCCGGATCAGAGCCTGGAGATCTCGCTGTGGGATGCCGCTTTGATGGCCGGGAGCGGGCTGGGCTGGGCGGCCTATAGTCTTATCGGGCGCGGTGTGAGCGATCCATTGGGGGCCAGTGCGGTGAATTTCCTTTGGGCAACGGTGATGATGCTTCCCTTTATGTGGGGATTGCAGGGCACTGGCGTGATCACCAGTCCTGGGGTGGTCCTGGCCTTGGTTTCTGGGGGAGTGACCTCTGGTCTGGGCTATGCTTTGTGGTACCGGGTGTTGCCGAGGTTGCAGCCCCCAGTGGCAGCAACCATTCAGCTGAGCGTGCCGGTCCTGGCAATCCTTGGGGGAGTGATCTTCCTGGCAGAACCTGTGGGGCTGCGGTTGATCCTGGGGACTCTGGGTGTCATGGCGGGCATCGCGCTGGTCATCTGGTTGCCACGGCGCAGCTAAAAGGGGTTTTCTTGCGCAGGTTCCGCCCCTATTTGAGGCGCATGAGACATCTGACCAAACCTTTGCTTTTTGTCACCTGTGGACTGATCCCAAATCTGGCCTGGGCTGGCTGCGTTGTGCTCTTGCATGGTCTGGCCCGTTCCGAGACCTCATTTGTGGTCATGGAACAAGTGTTGAAGATGCAGGGTTATCAGGTGGAGCGACCGGGCTATGATTCGACGCAATTCCCGGTGGATGAATTGGCTGAGCAGGCCCTACCTAGGGCCATCTCGGCCTGTGGAGACGATCAGCCGATCCATTTTGTGACCCATTCCATGGGGGGGATCCTGCTGCGCCACTATCTGAAGGACCCGGTGCATCGGCCTTCGCGCCTGGGGCGCACTGTTATGCTGGGCCCACCCAACCAGGGTAGCGAAGTTGTGGATGAACTGGGCGATTGGGCGCTTTTTGGAATGATCAACGGCCCAGCCGGGCGGAGCCTTGGCACCAGCCCAGACAGCCTGCCCAAGCGGCTACCAGCTGCGGATTTTCCGTTGGGCATCATTGCAGGCAATCAATCAATCAGCCCGGTGTTCTCGGCTCTCATTCCGGGTGATGATGACGGAAAGGTCTCTGTCGAAAGTACGCGCCTTGAGGGCATGCAGGATCATATGATCTTACCCGTTACCCATACATTCATGATGAATGACCCATTGGTCATTGCTCAGGTGGGGAGCTTTCTGGCGCAGGGCAGGTTTGACCCGGAGATCACCTGGCTGGATGCGCTGAATGATGTAATTGGGGGCAGCTGTATCGGGGCGGATTGCGGCTATGGGTTGAATCCAGACAAACAACAGGAACCTGTGCATCAATGACCGCGCTTGAATTGACCCTACAAGGGGCCGATGTGCTTGCACCCGAAGGGCTGCAACGCGCCGGTGAGCTCGCCTTTGGCGCTGGAGCCATTTTGGCAGAGCCACAGGGACGGGAGGTGGATCTATCCGGATATTTGGTTTTGCCCGGCATTATTGATCCCCATGGCGACGGGTTTGAGCGACACCTGGCACCTCGGCGTGGCGCCATGAAACAGATGGCCGAAGGCGTTGTGGCCACAGAGGCCGAGCTGGCGGCCAATGGCATAGCAACGGCGGTGTTGGCACAGTTTTACAGCTGGGAAGGAGGCCTGCGCGGTCCCGATTATGCAGGGCAGGTGTTTGAGGCCTTGGCACATGTGCGGGGGGATCTGGTGACGGATCTGCTGCCGCAGCTCAGGTTTGAGACCAATATGCTGGACGACTATGCAGGGTTGCCAGAGCGGATCGCAAAATGGGGTCTCTCCTATGTCGTTTTTAATGATCACCTGCCACACGACCGACTAGCCCAGGGTAAAAAGCCGCCGCGTTTGATTGGGCAGGCTTTGAAGGCGGGGCGCAACCCAGATAAGCACTTTGAAATGCTACTTGAAATGCAGCGCCGCAGTTCCGAGGTGCCGGCCGCCCTAGAGGCGCTTTGTGCGCAGCTGCGTACCAGCGGGTTGCGCATTGGCAGCCATGATGACCAAACCGCAGCAGATCGCGCCACCTGGCGCGCACGCGGGGCAGAGATTAGCGAATTTCCCGAAACGCTGGAGGCCGCAGAGGCTGCGCGGGCAGGGGGAGATCATATCATCCTGGGCGCGCCCAATGTGGTACGCGGTGGTTCACACAAGGGCAATGCCTCGGCGCTGGATCTGATTGCCATGGGGCTGTGCGATGCCCTGGCCTCGGATTATCACTACCCGAGCCTACGCCGGGCGGCCCTGATGCTGGCACGTACCGGCGTATTGGATCTGTCTGCGGCCTGGGGCTTAGTGTCCTCCGGCCCGGCAAGTCTGTTGGGTCTGGCGGATCGTGGTGATTTCACTCCAGGTAAGCGCGCAGATATGGTGATCCTCGACAGGGCAAGCGAACGGGTCACCGCTACCCTGTCCAGCGGACGGGTGAGCTACATGTCTGGTGAAATTGCGACGCGATTTTTTGGGTGAAAGGTAAGTGCAGACCTGCGGCATGATTTAGAGGTTGTGGCTGTGGTTACCAGAGTTCAGAACAATCAGCCAAAACCAAACAGGAGGCGCCCGCTCTCGAGATATGGGCGGGCGTCTGTTGTCTTGTTTTCGGTTGTGTGACTACTTCTTAACGCGGGTAATCCGGTTCACATGCGCCATTTTGCGGCCCGGCTTGGCCTCGGCCTTGCCATAAAGATGCAGGGCGCAGTCGCGCTCTTTGGCGAGGTCCGGGAGGCGATTCATGTCCGCACCGATGAGGTTTTCCATCACAACGTCTGAATGGCGCTGCCCATCGCCCAGGGGCCAGCCCGCGATTGCGCGAATGTGTTGTTCAAACTGATCAACAGCGCAGCCGTTTTGGGTCCAGTGACCAGAGTTATGCACCCGAGGGGCTATCTCATTCACTACCAATCCTTGCGGGGTGACAAAGAGCTCGACCCCCAGAACGCCAACATAGTCCAGCGCATTCAAAACCTTGGCCGCCAGCAGCACTGCATCCATGCGCTGGCCGGCGCTGAGGCGGGCGGGCACAGTTGTGGTGTGCAGGATACCGTCGCGGTGGACGTTTTCACCGGGGTCGTAACAGGCGACCTCGCCAGTGATGCCCCGCGCGGCAATGACAGAGACCTCATGACTGAAATTCACAAAGCCCTCCAGCACTGAAGGTGCCCCTGCCATGGCTTCCAGGGCCTCATCTGCCTGGTCGGGCGACATGATGCGGGCCTGGCCTTTGCCATCGTAGCCAAAGCGCCGGGTTTTGAGGATCGCCGGCGCACCGATCTCAGCCAAAGCGACCTCTAGACTGGCAGAATCGGTGATATCGGCAAAGGGCGCGATTTTTAGATCGAGCCCTTGCAGGAAGGTCTTTTCGGTCAGACGGTCCTGGGAAATCCGCAGGGCCTCGCGACCGGGACGAATAGGGCCGTGGGCCTCGATGATGTCCAGAGCGGCTGTAGGGATGTTCTCAAACTCATAGGTGATTACATCCACAGAATTGGCAAAAGCCAGCAGGGCATCGCTGTCCTCATAGCCTGCGGTGGTCACCTGATCTGCGACCTGGCCAGCGGGTGGATTGGCGCCGGGCTCAAAGATATGGGTTTTAAAGCCAAGGCGAGAGGCGGCGACAGCGAGCATACGTCCCAGTTGCCCGCCGCCCAGGATGCCAATGGTTGCACCAGGTTTCAATGCATCAGTCATCAACAGGCTCCTCCGGGATCGAAGCAGAGAGCGCCGCGCGCCAGGCGTCCAGTCGTTGTGCCAGAGCGGGGTCTTGCAGAGCGAGAATCCCGGCAGCCATCAGCCCGGCATTGGCGGCGCCTGCGGCGCCAATGGCCATGGTGGCGACCGGAAAGCCCTTAGGCATTTGCACGATGGAATAGAGCGAGTCGACGCCAGAAAGGGCACGGGTCTGAACCGGCACACCAACAACTGGAACCCGGGTCTTGGAGGCCACCATGCCAGGCAAATGCGCGGCTCCGCCAGCGCCCGCAATAATCACTTGCAAACCGCGTTCCGCCGCTGATTTCCCGTAAGACCACAACCGGTCTGGCGTGCGGTGGGCCGAGACGATCTTGGCCTCGTAGGGGACGCCGAGCTCATCGAGGAGCCTGGCTGCTTCTTTCATCGTTGGCCAGTCTGATTGGCTGCCCATGATGATGCCCACTTTGATGTCGCTGGGGGTGTTTGGCATGTGATTTGTCCTGTCATGCCGCAGTCCCCGTTCGTGGAGAGCTGCTGGGGTGGAAGGAGCGCGCACTATAGCCAAACCTGCCTGTGGCGCAATGCGACAATGCGGATGGCCTGACAGCCCACCGGTTGGGCGCGCGGCCTGGCCCAAGGGGCGCCTGCGGTGGCTAGCCGCTGCGGAAGCTGCGCGGAAGAGCCCCCTTTCGGTCAGCAGGGGGGGGCGTTCAGAGAGACAAAGCCCAGTGAAGCCATTCTGAGATAGTTAAGATGATTTTGGGGCGGGGCTAGGCGATGATATCGGGCGTCAACCGGTCTTCGATCTGGGAAATGCGATCCTTGAGCCCCAGTTTCTGCTTTTTCAGCCGCCGGATCGTCAGTTGGTCGCTGGTGCCGCGTTCCTGCAGGGCGATGATCGCTTCGTCTAGATCCCGATGCTGCCTCCGAAACACTTCCAGCTCTACTTTGAGAACCTCATCGGTTTTCATGGAAATATCGACTGAAGCATTCATGGGCGACTCAAAATACAGAAGGGTTCGGATAGGGTTCAAGATACTTCTTTAACGTCTTTTCCGCTAGACCTTGCAGCCATAGTCTTGAGAATTCGAGAAAAGTTACCATATTCTGGACAGGCAGTTGCCGCTACGGGACTGCTGATCAACGTCGCTTTGCAGCAAAAGGACGATACACGTGTCGAAACTCACTCTGGGGTCTTACCCACATATGCTGGGGTTTGAGCAGTTGGAACGCCTTCTGGAACGTTCCGCCAAATCCGGGAATGAGGGCTATCCGCCTTATAATATTGAACAAACCTCTGACTTTTCCTACCGTATCACCCTCGCGGTGGCTGGTTTTGCCGAACAAGACCTGGCCATAACTGTTGAGGATCGCCAGTTGGTGATCCGGGGGAGACAGGGCGAGGAGAGCGACGGGCGGGTCTTTCTGCACCGAGGAATCGCTGCGCGGCAATTCCAGCGCATGTTTGTGCTGGCCGATGGTGTCGACGTCGGCGAAGCGGTGATGGAAAACGGGCTGTTGCACGTAGATCTTACCCGGTCGCGTCCAGAAACAGTCGTCCAAACAATCAATATCAAGAAGGGTTAAGAGACATGCATACTCCAGTTGACACTCCCACGTCTGAAACCTCTGGCCCGCGTATCGTCTATGTCAAAACGGTTGCTGTGGGGGATCTTCCCAAGGACATGCAGGCCAGTGCCGAAGGGCGGGATCATCTTTATGCGGTGCATGACGCCGAGGGGGAACAGCTGGCCGTCGTGACCGATCGCAAGCTCGCCTTTGCTTTGGCGCGTCAAAACGATTTTGCCCCGGTTGCGGTGCACTGATCTGGAGGCTTCGGTCTTACTCTCCCTCAATAGGGGCTGTCTTGTACTTGTAGAACGCGACGAGCTCTTGTGGGTGGTTTCACCTCCTGCCAATCCCGGTTAGGTTCTTTGAAAAAGAACCAAGCGGATAGGGCTGCGGCGATGAGCAGATTTGATTTTGATTGGGTAGATGCCTTTTCGGACCGCGCCTTTGGTGGCAATGGGTGCGCGGTGGTGCATGGCGGGGCACATCTGCCGGTCGAGATCTGTACCGCCTATGTGCGAGAAACTTCTCTGGTCGAGTGCACCTTTACTGGCGCTTCCGAGGTGGCAGATGTGCGCGTGCGCTATTTCCTGGCCAGCCGCGAGATCCCCTTTGCGGGTCATCCTACTATTGCAACCGTGGCAGCGCTGCGGGATCGCGGGTTGATTGGTGAGGGAGAGATTCGGCTGGAAACTGGCGCCGGTATCGTGCCGGTTACAGTTATTGGCGACCAGATTGAGATGACACAGATCGCGCCCGAGTTTGGGAAAAAGCCGGATCCTGCCTTGGTGGCAGCCGCGATTTCATTGCCGGTGGAAGATATTATTGGCGCGCCACAAAATGTATCTACCGGGTTGCCCTTTTGTGTGACGGTGCTGAGGGATCAGACAGCCCTGGCCCGGGCGCGCCTTGATCTGACTGCATTGGCCGAGTTGGGGCAGTCCCTGGGCGCAGATGGCATCGATATGATGGAGCCTTTCCTGGTGACCCTGCAGGGGGCTACGGCACTGGGTGATACCTATTCGCGGCTCTTGATGGCGCCGCCCAGCCCACCAGAAGACCCCTTTACCGGGTCGGCTACCGGGGCCATGGCGGCCTATCTCTGGCGGTATGGGATGATGCAAAAGAACAGTTTTGTCGCGGAACAGGGGCATGGCATGGGGCGACCGGGTTTGGCGCGGGTTAGCCGCTTGGGCTCTTGTGACGACCTGAAAGGCATCAAGGTCGCTGGCCAGGGCTTTGTCTTGATGCGTGGCTCGGTTGATCTGCCGGATCAAAGCTGATGTCTGATCCAAAGAACGGAACCTATCGCCTATGACACGCGCGGACACAGCAGCCCGGACAGAGCCCGCCATTGCACTGATGCCCTATGGCGGAAAGCTGGGCAAAGCTCTGTCCGAGCGCCCACTGTCAGAGATGGAATGGCCGCTGGGGTGCCCTGATCGCCTGCTTGGAAAGCAGGTCAAGGATTTGGCGCCAGAGGATCACCTGGTGGTCTTTGCCAAGCGGGCCATGCATGTTCAGTCTCATCGGTATTGCCCTGCGCGGATTTCAATGATTGTGGCCGAGCCCAAGATCATGTCTGCGGATCACCACCGCATTCTTAGGCTCAGTGCCCGTCGGTTTTTCCGAGTCTTCACCTATGACCCGCAGCTTTTGGCACGTATACCCAACGGCCTGATGCTGCCCTATGGCACCTCTTGGGTACCGGAGTGGCAAGAGCTGAGTATCCAAAAAACCAAAGAACTATCTCTCATTGCCTCGGCCAAAAATGACCATCCAGGCCATAAACTGCGCCATCAGATAGTTGCCTATCTGCAGTCAAAGATGCCTGAGGCGCAGATCTTGGGGCGCGGCTACCAGGCCTTTGAGCAAAAGTCAGAAGGGCTTGCCCCCTACCGCTATTCCGTGGTGATCGAAAACGTGCAGGAACCGAATTATTTCTCAGAAAAACTGATTGATGCGATCCTCTGTGAGACCGTGCCTCTCTATTGGGGCTGTCCCAATATTGCGGATTTCTTTCAGGGGGAGGGGATAATCCAGTGCCGCGATCAGGGAGAGTTTGAGGCGGCGTTGCAAACGATTGGCCCAGCGGACTACGCCCGGCGGCTTCCGGCTCTGCGGAGCTTGAAACAGGCGGCGGCGGAACTGGCGGATCTGCCATTGCGTGCCGCCCTTGCGCTGCGCGACAGTCTCTAACTTCGGCGCTCCTAAATTCAGTAACCACGCAAGAAAAGGCCCGCCCCTGGTGCAAGGGCGGGCCTATGATTTTGACTGGGCACTTGCCCTAGGAAGCTGATCAGCCTGCGATCAGACCCATGTTCTCGAGCTTGAGCAGAACCTGATGGGCGCAGTTGTCCACATCAACGTTTTCTGTCTCTACGCTCAGCTCAGGATCAACTGGGACGTCATAGGGGTCAGAGATCCCGGTGAACTCTTTGATTTTGCCTTCGCGGGCCAGTTTATACAGGCCTTTGCGGTCGCGACGTTCGCATTCTTCCAGCGAGGTGGCGACATGCACTTCGACAAAGGCACCAAAGGCTTCCACATCTTCGCGTACGGCGCGGCGGGTGGTTGCATAGGGGGCAATTGGCGCACAGATGGCGATGCCGCCGTTCTTGGTGATCTCAGACGCAACATAGCCGATGCGACGAATGTTAAGGTCGCGGTGCTCTTTCGAGAAACCCAGCTCGGAGCTAAGGTTCTTGCGCACAATGTCGCCATCCAGCAGCGTAACGGGGCGGCCACCCATTTCCATCAGCTTGACCATCAAAGCATTCGCAATGGTGGATTTGCCAGAGCCGGACAGCCCAGTCAGGAAGACGGTGAAACCCTGCTTGGAGCGCGGAGGCTTGGTGCGGCGCAGCTCTTTCACCACTTCAGGGAAGGAGAACCACTCAGGGATTTCCAGGCCCTCGGCCAAACGGCGGCGCAGCTCCGTGCCCGAAATGTTGAGGATGGTGACGTCATCCTTGTCTTCGATTTCGTCGATGGCCTCATATTGTGCGCGCTCGGAGACCCAAACCATGTGTTTGAAGTCGACCATTTCGATACCCATTTCTTCCTCATGGGTGCGGAACAGGTCCTGTGCGTCATAGGGGCCGTAGAAATCTTCCCCAGCCGAGTTTTTGCCGGGGCCTGCGTGGTCGCGGCCAACGATGAAATGGGTGCAGCCATGGTTTTTACGGATCAGACCATGCCAGACGGCCTCACGGGGGCCGGCCATCCGCATTGCCAGGTTCAACAGGCTCATGGAGGTGGTGGAGGCAGGGTATTTATCCAGTACTGCCTCGTAGCAGCGCACGCGGGTAAAATGATCCACGTCGCCAGGTTTGGTCATGCCGACAACGGGGTGGATCAGCAGGTTAGCCTGGGCTTCACGCGCGGCGCGGAAAGTCAGCTCTTGGTGGGCGCGGTGCAGAGGGTTGCGGGTCTGGAAGGCCACAACCTTGCGCCAGCCCAGTTTGCGGAAGTAGGCGCGCAGCTCGTTTGGGGTGTCGCGGCGGGCGCGGAAATCATAGTGCACAGGCTGCTGGATACCGGTCACGGGGCCGCCCAGGTAGATCTTGCCTGCCTGGTTGTGCAGGTAGTTCACGGCAGGGTGGGCATCATCATCCGCGCCAAAGACCATTTCGGCCTCACGGGATTTGTTTGGGGTCCAGCTGTCGGTCACGGTCATGGTGGCCAGGATCACGCCTTCCTGGTCGCGCAGGGCGATGTCTTCGCCAACTTCCAGGGTTGCGGCGAACTCTTCCGAGACATCCAGGTTGATGGGCATCGGCCAGAGCGTACCATCGACCAGACGCATGTTTTCAACGACGCCGTTATAATCTTCCTCGGTCAGGAAGCCTTTGAGCGGGTTGAAGCCACCGTTCATCAACAGCTCAAGATCGCAGATCTGGCGCGGTGTCAGATCGTGGCTTTTCAATTCGCCAGCGTCGATTTTCAGCTTTTGAGCAGAGTCATAAGAGACATAGAGCTCAGGGATGGGAGCCAGATTATTCTGCATTGGGTGAGTCCTGTGTTTAATGGGAGGCAAGCCGCTGGCTGTACCAGTGAGTTCCGCATAAAGCGCGTTGTATTCAGCAAGTTTGCGGGAAAGGAATTGATCTGCGAGGCGTCGTTTTTCGGCGGCGCCATGTCTGGTCAAGGTGTAGGTGTAGCGTTGCCGTTTGTCTGGACCGGAGCGGTCGCTGATTGCGATCAACCCGGCTTCAGCCGCAGCACGCAGCTGTGTGTTGAGCCCGCCCAAAGAAATACCCAATTCAGAGGCCGTCGCACGCTGCGAGGCTTCCGGTGCCAGGTCAAGCTGGCGCAGGAGGCGGAAGCGCAGGTCTTCCTCATCTGGGTTTGGTTTTGTTTCTGGCGAGGTCATGATGATCTGGGTTAAATGTGTTCACGCTTGAACACATGTCATGAAATGCTGCAGGTGCAAAGGGGGAAAATGTCGAAAATCTGCGCAAAAGGCTGGTGCTGCCGGAGTGCAACATCATCTGGTCTGCATTTGCCTACTATGGGCTGACGCGGTTCTAAACTCCCTGGGTGCCTAGGAATACTGGACCAAAAGTTGCACAAATTATGGGACGGGTCTTTAGGGGCAGCCCCTAGGTCACCCTGCCAGTTACCGCTGGCGAAAAGACCGTTGTCTCAGGGTCAGGCTGCGGCGTCAGGAGGTTTTCCAAGGTTGAAGCCTGGGCAACTGGCAGCGCGCTCACGGGGTGGTCGACGCCGCGCAGGGCGAAATCCTGCAACCTTTCCTGTGGGGCAGCCATGCCTGCCGCAAGCACGACCTGATTGGAAATCAGGAGCTCGACGCCGAGTTCCTTGGTTTTTGCTTCCAACCGACTGGCGGCATTCACAGCAGATCCAATCAGGGTGCGCGGAGCATTATCGGTGGTGCCAATTTCGCCCAGAACAACGGTTCCGGTATGTAGCCCCATGCCGATCCGAACGGGGTCTTCGCCCTCGGAGGCCAGCATCATGTTAAAGCGGGCCAGCGCGACGCCAATGTTGCCTGCAGCGGCGATTCCGGCCAGGGCAGAATGTTCCGGACTGTCCATCTCAAATAGCGCCAGCAACCCATCACCCATGTATTTGTCGACAGTGCCACCTGCTTTGGTGATCTCCGGCACAATGGCGTCAAAAAACCGGTTCAGCAAAAAGACGATATCATAGGGGAGCAAGCCGGCTGATCGCGCGGTAAAGCCCCGAATGTCCAGAAACAGAACCGCAATGGTCTTTTCCACCCCCTGCGCCGAATGAACCTGGCGGCGTCCCTTTGGCTGGTAAACGCGCTGGATGCTCAACGATGCGGTTGGCCTGACCTGGCAGGCCAGGCGTACGTTCTCACGGGCTTTGATCGCCTTTAGCGTTCGCGCTTCGGCGCTGCTGGGAGGGGCGAGGCTCTCCAAACCCTTGGTGACTTCGATCCGGCAGGTGGTGCAGCGCCCCTTGCCCCCGCACAGCGAAGTATGGGGGATTCCGTTGAGTTGAGAGATCTCCAGCAGGGTTAGCCCATGTTCGATGGTGATCTGGGTGCCATTTTCATAACTTATCTGCAGAGATTTTTTCTTGCGGATAAAGCGACGCATGTAGAACGCGGAGAGGGCAAGGCCAAGCAGGAGAACAAAAGTCCAAAAGGCAATGTCGTAGATTTCAAACAAGCGTGCGAAGACGGTGTTGTCTGGCCAGTTAAAGCTATCGCGGATGACTGCTCCGTTGCCGGGGCGGATGAAGATTGACCAGATGCGGCGGCCTTCGGTCAACAGCCCAGCCAGGGCGAGGGCTGGCACGAGGGTGGCGATGCCGATCATATACGGGAGTGCTAGCCGCCACCATGTGGTCAGCCGCAGCCACATATGCAGTCCAATGCAGCCGTGCACCCAGACGACCAGCAACAATAGGTATTGATGCCAGACTTCGGGCGAGTTCCACATCAGCAATATGATCGAAGTCATATCGTCGTCGAGACCATAGACGTTTGACGCATAGCTGGTGAAAACGAGATGCTGGATCAGCTGGAAAGGGATCAAAAGGCCCAAGACCAGCTGCAAGGCTTGCGGCAAGCTCATACGGAGCGTGCGACGGCTGGCCACTTGCCATAGGGCCAGTGCGATATGAATCAGCAGCGCGGCAAACAGCAGGAATTGGCCAGGCGGGTGACCCGTGAGCAAGCCGCGCAGTTGTTGCACCTGAAACATGACCTCAGGCGAGACGAGCCCTGCAGCGATGTTCAGAAAGTGCAAAAAGGCATAGATCATCAGGAACACACCGCTCACGGTGCGGCTGCGTTCAACTAAATCTCCCCGCCAGAGTACATTTGCCACCTGAACGACCCCTCTGGTTGCGCTGGATAAGGGTGTTGGATGTGGCTGTGCAGGTCAAGGGTGTTTCAGGCCGCCAGAGCCAGTGGGAAAGAGAGAGGCATGAGATCAACTGGCAGCGATTATGTTTTGGTCGACCCCATTTTGCTGAGGCCGACCAGGATGTTTCAGGGGCAGACCATTGCCGCACCAAGGGCGGGCTTAGTCGTCCTGTTCTGCCAGGAAGCGTTCTGCATCAAGAGCAGCCATGCAGCCCATACCCGCCGAGGTCACGGCTTGGCGGTATTTGTGGTCGGTTAGATCGCCTGCGGCAAAGACACCAGGCACCGAGGTTTCAGTCGTGCCGGGTTTGACCGAGACATAGCCGCCGTTGTGCATTTCCAGGGTATCTTTGACCAGCTCGTTGGCCGGAGCATGGCCGATAGCGACAAAGACGCCTTTGCAGGGGATGTCGGTGATTTCACCGGTCTCCACATGTTTGACCTTGATGCCTTCAACACCCAGTGGGCTGTCAGTGCCGTAGACCTCTTCCAGCTCATGGAACCACAGAGGCTCGATCTTTGGGTTTTTGAACAGGCGGTCCTGCAGAATTTTTTCCGAGCGCAGCTCGTCGCGGCGGTGTACCAGCGTGACCTTGGATGCAAAGTTGGTCAGGAACAGCGCTTCTTCTACGGCGGTGTTGCCGCCGCCGATGACAACGATCTCTTGGCCACGATAGAAGAACCCATCGCAGGTGGCGCAGGCGGACACACCAAAGCCCTTGAACTTTTCTTCTGTTTCCAGTCCCAGCCATTTGGCGCGCGCGCCCGTGGCCAGGATGACCGCATCCGCCGTATAGGTGGTGCCGCTATCCCCCTTGGCCACAAAGGGGCGCTGGGTGGTGTCCAGCGAGGTGATGATATCGCCGATGATTTCGCAGCCCATGGTTTTGGCATGTTCCTGCATACGGATCATGAGGTCGGGACCCTGGACCTCTGTGTCGCCAGGCCAGTTCTCCACCTCGGTTGTGGTGGTCAGCTGACCGCCAGGTTCGATGCCCTGAACCAGAACTGGTTCCAGCATGGCGCGTGCGGCATAGACCCCGGCAGTGTAGCCTGCCGGGCCGGAGCCAATGATCAGAACCTTGGTGTGGCGCGTGTCGCTCATCTCGTATCCCCAAATCTGCAAGTGATGCTGCATATGGCGGCTGTGGCCACCGTCAGGGCTTGCATATAGCGGTCCGGCGGCGCCTCTTAAACCCCTCTTGATGGGCCAAGGGGCGGGAAGCGCGACTCAGCAGGTCACGCTTTTGCGATTGCCCTGCCTGTCTGATTTGGTGCTTGTATCTGGCAGGAGCAAAGATTATTTCGCCACTGTGAAATAATATTGCGCGGCCCGGCGGCGGTGCTATAAGAAACGAAAATCGACAGGAGCTTTCACCATGGTCACAACCCGTCTTGATCCGATTGATCGCAAGATACTGTCGGAATTGC
>CAJXIL010000090.1 GCA_913054455.1 uncultured Roseobacter sp. | reverse complement strand
GCCTCTGAATTTGTCAATGAGTTAAGTTTTGAAAGGATAGCAAAATGGCTGCTAGTATGTTTGTGGAGATCTCCGATATCGAGGGTGATGCCACAGAAGACAAACATAAAAAATGGATCGTCATTCAATCGGCGAACTGGAATGTTGAACGCGCAGTTGAGATGACAGATCTTGGCTCATCTCAGCGTATGCACGCCAACTCGAACTTTGGTAAAGTTGAGCTGACCTCACAAATGGGCAAGGCCTCGAATGAGCTGGCCAAGTCTGTTGCCAACGGCACAGTCCGTCCTGAAATCATCATGCATTGGTGTCGCTCTGGTGACGCCCAGGCTGAAGGCTTGCTGGATTATTCCGTTTGGAAAATGAAGGACGTTGTGATCGACAGCTATTCGATTTCGGCAAGCGAGGACGGTATTCCAGAAGAAACCTGGTCGCTGGCCTATGCCGCCATCGAACACACCTACAAATCGACCAACCAGAAAACCGGTAAGTTGGAAAACCCGGTTGTTTTCCAATGGAACGTTCAAAGCGGCAAATTCGAATATTGATTTGCACCACCCCGGGCGTGGGATCGCGCCCGGGGTTTTTATTGTTTTGTTATGACATGTTTGACATGGCGGAGTATTGACCATGACCCCAGAAGAGCATTTGCGCGCCGGTGATCCGGAGCAGGCTCTCGCAGCGCTGCAAGAGCAGGTCCGTGCCGACCCCTCTAACGCCAAACTGCGGATATTCCTGTTTCAGCTGCTCTGTATCCTGGGGGACTGGAAACGCGCTGTTGCGCAGCTGCGGTTGAGCGCTGAGTTGGACGCAGGTGCCACCGTCATGGCGCAGGCCTACCGCGAGGCGATCCTGTGTGAAGTCTACCGTGAAAAGGTTTTCAAGGGCGAAAAAGACCCGCTGATCCTGGGTGAGCCGGAGGCCTGGCTGGCGCAGTTGATCGAGGCGCAAAAAATGCTGGCGCAGGGGAATACGGATCAAGCGACAGCCCTGCGTGAAGCAGCCTATGAGGCAGCACCAACAACAGCGGGCACCGTGAACGGTACAGCGTTTGATTGGATTGCCGATGCAGACATGCGTCTTGGGCCGGTGCTTGAGGTGATCCTCAATGGGCGCTATTTCTGGCTCCCCTTTACGCAGATTCAAAGTCTCGAAATCGATGAACCCTCGGATCTGCGCGATACCGTCTGGATGGCGGGCACACTGACCCTGGCCAATGAGGGCGCGCTGGCGGTGCTGATCCCGACGCGCTACCCGGGCAGCGAAAAGGCCGATGCCGGAGCCAAGCTGGCACGCGCGACCAATTGGCAAGAACTGGACGGAGGCGCCTATACTGGCCTTGGGCAGCGGCTGTTGACCATTGGTGAGGAAGACTTTCCGCTGATGGATATTCGGCAGCTGCAGATTGGCACGCAGGACGACCCGGATGGCTGATAAGATGCTTGCCGAACGCCTGCAACCTTCGCTTTTGGACCGGCTGACAGACAACAATCCAACAGACCGCAAAGAAACACGCGACAGTCGGGTCATTGATTTGAACCGGTTGCGTGAGATCATTCAACGGGATCTGTCCTGGTTGCTCAACACTCAGAACGCGGGCCATCAGATTGATGCCGATCGCTACCCGATGGCAGCGGCTTCGGTGCTGAACTTTGGCTTGAGTGAGGTCACAGGTGAATTCAGCACCACTGAAAAAGCCGAGAAGATCCGCCGCGCTATCGAACAGGCTGTGACCAGTTTTGAGCCGCGTATTATTGAGGGTACGGTGGATGTGCAGTTGATTGGTGATGTGGATGTGGCGGGCATGACCATCGGTCTGGATATTCGCGCAGATATGTGGGCCCAGCCCCTGCCGCTGGAATTATACCTGCGCAGCAAGGTCGATGTGACCACCGGTGAGGTCAAGATGGAAAGGGGGCTCTAGCCATGGATACCCGCCTCTTGGGCCACTATGAGAATGAGCTGAATTATCTGCGCGACATGGGCGCGGAGTTTGCGGCGGCCTACCCCAAGATCGCCTCGCGGCTGGGTATGGAGGGGGTCGAGGTTCTTGACCCCTATGTGGAACGCCTGCTCGAAGGCGTGGCCTTCTTGTCCGCCCGTGTGCAGCTGGAGCTGGAGCTCCAGTATCCCAATTTCACTTCAAACTTGCTTGAGATCATCTACCCGCATTATCTGGCACCGACGCCATCTATGATGATTGCGCATTTTGAGCCTGATCCAACCAATTCCGCTGTCAAAAGCGGCTATGTGATGCCACGAAATTCGGTTCTGCGCTCGCGCTTGAATGAGGGGGAGCAGACGCCCTGTGAATTTCGCACCGCCGCCGATCTGACGCTCTGGCCGGTGGAAATCTCCGAGGCGCAGTACATTGACGGGCGCGGCGATCTGGTCGCTGCGGGTGTCGCCGCCGGGTATGAGGCCCGTGCCGGCATTCGCCTGCGTCTGAAACGCTCTGATGGCGAAGCGCTGCGTGATCTCGATATGGATCGGTTGCAGATCTATCTGGGCAGTGCAGCTGGCAACAGCTGGCCCTTGCTTGAGCTGCTCTGTACCCAGGTCCAAGGCATTGTGGCGCGCTCAACCGACCGTCGGGCCGATTGGCACTTGCCGTTGCCCGAGGGGTGCATCGTACAGAAAGGGTTTTCGCGCGACGAAGCACTGCTGCCTGTACCCGCAAGGGTCTTTGATGGGTATCGTTTGTTGCAGGAATTTTTTGCCATGCCCGAACGGTTTCGTTTTGTTGAATTGCAGGGGTTGCGTCCGGCCTTACAAAAGGCAGAAGGTTCGGAACTGGACCTCTACATTCCGCTGCGCGAAGGCATGCGCGATATCGCGCCTGTGGTGATGCCGGAGGTATTTCAGCTCAACTGTATTCCTGCGGTGAACCTGTTCGAAAAACGCTGTGACCGGGTGCGCATGACCGTGCGTGATACCGAACATCAGGTGGTTCCCAATCGGACGGCGGGTTTGGATTTTGAAATCTACGCCCTGAAAAAGGTCACTGGTATCAGCGGCGAAGGTGCTGATGACGTGGAGTTTCGCCCCTTCTACTCGGCGGATGATTTCACCGCAGCGGGTGAAACGCACCCAGCCTATTACACCTTGAAGCGGCGTATGCGGGAGCGCTCGGAAAAAGAGCGTTTGCGCGGCGTGCGTTCGTCCTATTTGGGGTCAGAGGTCTACCTGACCTTGGTGGACCGCTCGCAAGCGCCCTATGGGCCGGATCTGGAGCAATTGGCGGTTCAGGCGCTCTGCACCAATCGCGATTTGCCGCTCTTACTGGCGACCGGGAACGAGAATGTTTTTCATCTGCCCGAAGGCGGGCCAGTGAGGCAGATCAACCTGCCAATTTCACCCACCCGCCCTCATCCTTCCTTGGGGCAGGGCGATACGGCTTGGCGGCTGATTTCACATCTGAGCCTCAACTATGTTTCGATTGCCGACAGCGGCCGGGGCAATGCTGCAGAGGCCCTGCGTGAGCTGGTTGGGCTCTATGCGCCGCTGGGAAATCGGGTGACCGAAAAGCAGCTGGAAGGCATTGTTTCCGTTTCCAGCCGTCCCATCGTACGCCGGATGAGCGACGAGATTTTGTCGACTGCAGTGCGCGGCATGGAAATCTCTATCGGCTTTGACGAGAGCTTCTTTGAAGGCAGCAATATCTATGCGCTGGGGGCTGTATTGGAGCGGTTCTTTCATGGCTACGCCAGCATTAATTCATTTACCGAAACGGTTCTGACAACCGAAAAACGAGGGGAAATCGCCAGATGGCGTCCGCAAAAGGGTCTGGGCCGAATGATCTGAGCCTCTTTGACCGTCTGGTTGAAGCCCCTGAGGAACACCATGTTTTTCAGGCCCTTAGGGTATTGGAAGCTCATTATTCTGATGCGCCGCGGCTCGGTGAGAGCCGCCGCCCCCGGCAAGATCCGCTGCGCCTGGGCCAAGAGGCGGAGCTGGCATTTCCTCCCTCCTCGATTGCCGATTTTACCCCCGCGACCAAAGAAGGGCCCGCGCGGCTGACCAATCGATTTTTTGGTCTCTTTGGGCCGCAGGGCCCGCTGCCGCTGCATCTGACCGAATATGCGCGCGACCGTAAACGCAACCATCGCGACCCTACGATGGTGGGTTTTGCTGATATGTTGACGCACCGAATGATGTCGCTGCTCTATCGTGCCTGGGCAGAGGGCGCGCCTGCGGTGAGTTTTGATCGCGATGAAGACCCTTTGGCGGACCGTGTGGCAGCGCTTGCGGGCTATCACGGCAAGGGTTTGCAGAACCGTGATGACATGCCGGATCTGGCCAAGCTGCATTTCACTGGGATTCTGGGGCAGGGGACCAAAACACCTGCAGGGCTTGTGGCGATCTTGTCGGACTTTTTCCAGGTGCCAGTACAGCTGGAGGAATTCGTGGGCAGTTGGCTGCAGCTGGAACCCGATGACCGCTGGCAGATGGGCCGGGGGCAAGGGGGCTTGGGCCAAAGCACCAGCCTGGGCGAAAAGGTCTGGAGCCGTTCTGCCAAGTTTCGCCTGCGTATCGGCCCGCTGAACCTGCAGGATTACGAGCGGCTGTTGCCGGGTGGCGCGGCGCTGGACCGCCTGCGCGCGATTGTGCGCAGCTATGTGGGTGATTTCCTTGACTGGGATGTGAATCTTGTTCTGGCAGGCGATGCAGTACCCCGGGCGAGCCTTGGAGGCACAACGCGACTTGGCCATACCAGCTGGATCCGCAGTCGACCTGACCCAGACATAGACCAGCCAGATGTTGAAGATTTGTTTTTGTACCCCGGCAGCAGCTCGGGGAATTAAGAGTGCCTATAGGGAGTGAAATACCATGACCGAGATCAGCCGCGTGGCGCTATTCGGGAAGCTCAACAAATTGGGCTATCAAGCGGTAGAAGGGGCAACCGTATTCTGCAAGATGCGGGGCAACCCCTATGTTGAGTTAGTGCATTGGATGCATCAGCTTTTGGCGCAGCAAGACAGCGATATGCACCGGATCATTGCTCATTATGATCTCGACACTGGAAAGATCGCTTCTGAGATGACCCGGGCGCTGGACATGCTACCCCGTGGGGCTTCGGCGATTTCTGACCTTAGTGATCATCTGATGGACGCGATGGAACGTGGCTGGGTCTGGGGCTCATTGCTCTATTCGGCAAGCCAGGTGCGCAGCGGCTATCTGCTCCTGGGTATGCTGAAAACACCAGCTCTGCGTAATATCCTCGCCTCTATGTCGCCGGAACTGGCCAGCATCGGTGCCGATGATCTGGCGGATAACTTTGCTGAGGCCACGGATGGCTCGCCTGAGGCTACGATGTCGGCGCAGGATGGCAGTTCTGTGACCGGTGGCGGTGCCGAACCCGGCGAGGCTTCTGGTGCCATGGCCCCCGGTGCCATGGGCAAGGGAGAGGCGCTGGAACAGTTCTGCACGGATCTGACCGAACAGGCGCGCAATGGTGAGATTGACCCCATTGTGGGGCGTGATGAAGAGATCCGCCAGATCGTCGATATCCTGATGCGGCGACGCCAGAACAACCCAATCCTTACAGGTGAGGCAGGCGTGGGGAAAACGGCGGTTGTCGAAGGCTTTGCCCTACGGATTGCCCGTGGAGATGTGCCGCCAGCGTTGCAAAATGTGCGGCTCTTGGTCTTGGATATCGGCCTGTTGCAGGCTGGCGCCTCGATGAAGGGTGAGTTTGAAAACCGCCTGCGTCAGGTGATCGATGAGGTTCAGGCCAGTGCCGAACCTATTGTGATGTTTGTGGATGAAACCCATACGCTTGTCGGGGCAGGTGGTGCGGCGGGGACGGGCGATGCGGCCAACCTGCTGAAACCGGCGCTGGCGCGGGGTACTCTGCGCACCATTGGCGCCACCACTTGGGCAGAATACAAGAAATACATCGAAAAAGATCCGGCGCTGACCCGGCGTTTTCAGGTGGTCAAGATTGATGAGCCATCGGTGCTCAAGGCAATCCTGATGATGCGCGGTATTGCTTCGATGCTGGAAAACCATCACCGGGTGCAGGTTCTGGATGAAGGGATTGAGGCCGCTGTCAGCTTGTCGGCGCGCTACATCCCAGCGCGGCAATTGCCGGATAAATCCGTGAGCTTGCTGGACACCGCCTGCGCCCGTGTCGCAGTCAGCCAGCATGCAGTCCCGGCGGAAGTGGACGACAGCCAGCGCCGGATTGAGGCGCTGACCACCGAGTTGGAGATCATCGGCCGGGATGAGACAGCAGGCTATGACGTCGCAGACCGGCGCGAGGCGGTGACAGCGGCAAAGACCACAGAGGAAGAGCGGCTGGCCGGGCTCACCACCCGTTGGGACAAGGAAAAAGCGGTGGTCCAGGAGATCCTCGACTTGCGCGCCAAGCTCCGGGAGGGTGCCGCGCCCGTAGACGCTGCGCTGGATGCTGGGGAGGAGGGTGCCGAGGGCGCTATGACCAGCCCGCTGAGCCCTGAGGGTCGTGCCGATCTGATGCAACAGCTGAGGGACAAGAACGCCGAGCTGGAGGAGCTTCAGGGCGACTCCGCTCTGATCCTGCCGATTGTCGACCATCAGGCCATCGCCAGCGTTGTGGGGGATTGGACCGGCATTCCGGTGGGCCGCATGGTCAAGGATGAAATCGATACCATCCTGCATCTGGAGGAACATCTGGCCAAGCGGGTGATTGGTCAGGATCACGCGATGAAGATGATCGCCAAACGCATCCAGACCAGCCGTGCCGGGCTGGATAATCCCAACAAACCCATTGGGGTTTTCATGCTGGCCGGTACATCCGGGGTGGGCAAGACCGAGACCGCCCTGGCTCTTGCCGAAGTGCTCTATGGCGGGGAGCAGAATGTCATCACCATCAATATGTCCGAGTACCAAGAGGCCCATACGGTCAGCTCTCTGAAGGGTGCTCCTCCTGGCTATGTCGGCTACGGCGAAGGTGGTGTGCTGACCGAAGCGGTGCGGCGCAAACCCTATTCGGTGGTGCTGCTGGACGAGGTCGAAAAGGCGCACCCTGATGTGCATGAGATCTTTTTTCAGGTCTTTGACAAGGGCGTGATGGAGGATGGCGAGGGCCGGGTGATTGATTTTAAAAACACCCTGATCCTGCTCACCTCCAATGCGGGTTCTGACATGATTATGGATATGTGCGCCGACCCGGATCTGATGCCCGCACCAGAAGGCATCGCCAAGGCGTTGCGTGATCCGCTGCTGAAAATTTTCCCAGCGGCGCTTTTGGGGCGGCTGGTGACCATCCCCTATTATCCGCTGAGCCCGGAAATGATTGGCAAAATCACCAGGCTGCAGCTGGGCCGGATCAAAAAACGGGTGGAAGAGGCGCATGGGGTGCCGTTTTCCTACACAGATGCTGTTGTCGATAAGATTGTTGATCAATGTCAGGAGCTGGAAAGCGGTGGCCGGATGATCGACGCAATTGTGACCAATTCGATGCTGCCGGATATCTC
This sequence comes from uncultured Roseobacter sp., assembly GCA_913054455.1. GTDB lineage: Bacteria > Pseudomonadota > Alphaproteobacteria > Rhodobacterales > Rhodobacteraceae > Pseudophaeobacter. The sequence continues at coordinate 7,469 of CAJXIL010000090.1, read as the reverse complement.
CAACGAGTTTTTGCGCCGCCTGATGGCGGGGGAGGAAGTTGCCTCTGTCGCAATCGACGTCACCGATGGGGAATTCACCTACAGCTTTGACTAACTGACGTTTGAAATGGGGAACTGGGAGGGAATGACATGGTCAAACATGTAGTAATGGACTTCAAGAATCTGGACATCAAAGTGTCCGGTCTAGAGATGGTTGAGCCGCCAAAACTCTCGTTCAAAGTTGTGATTGATCTGGACAAGAAGATGGAGAAGGGGGCCGATAAGGACCCTCTTTTGCAGCAGGAGTTTCAAGCGGCCGCCAGTGATGTGCTGGAGCAGACCAAAGAAACCATCGAGAAAAAATGTAAGATCTTCGACAAGCTCTTTGTCCAGATGGTGAACAAGGGTGCCTCTGAAAAAGAGATGGAAAAGCAGCTGAAGGGGCTGAATGACGCCATCAAGAATGACGTCAAAGTGGCTGAAAAAGGCGCTGAACTTGCGGCGGCCAAAGCCTGGAGTGATCTGCAAAAGAAACGCAAAGAATGGTCTAAGTTCAAGATCAAGATTGGCGTCTCGATCGTTGGCACGCTGGCGGGGCTGGCCGTCAGTATCGCGGCCATGGCGACCTCGCCCTTTTCCGGCGGGGCAGGGGCGGCCTTTGCTATCATTGGATTTATCAAGTCTGGCGTCAGCTTAGCACAGGATGTGGGCAAGCTGGCCATCAACATCGACCAGTCCAAAGCCATTTTGGTAAAGAACCTGGCTGTGGTGGAAAAGGCGGCGTCTAACCCGGCGCTCAACGCCACAAATGAGGTCTCCGCTGCCATTTTTCAGGAGTTCCTCGGGGTGTCGCAGCCCTCAGTCAAAACCGTTGAAGATGCTGCCGATACCTTGAAGGCGAAATATGCCCAGATGGTCGTCAAGATGCATGATCTGTCAAAGACTCTGGCAAAAATCCTCAAGGAGCAGGACAAGCTGAAGAAGGAGTTTTTGACGGAGGTCAGCAAAAGGCTGAAGAAACACCCGGTCAAAGACAAGAAGGCGCAGCTGGTGATGATCAGCAAAGCCTTGGATACTGCTTTGGCGAAGAACTACGACGCTGTTCAAAGCGCCATCGACAAGATCCAGTTCATGTATGGCGATGCCCGAAAATGGGCTGACAATATCAAGGATCTGATGAAACGGGTCAAAGCACTGACGATCAAGGATCCCAAGGCGCTCAAAGTGTTCCGTGAAGCCCTGAAATTTGCAGCTCTTGGCCTGTCGCCGATTGATGGCAATTCCATCGCAACCGGAACCAAGGACCTCGCCCTTGGTGTGGGCGGAGCGGCAGGTGGCTATGTCTTCGACAAACTGGCAAGCAAAGCCCTGAATGGCACCGTATTTGATGCCGCCTGACGGAGTGAACCCAAAGGCCGGGCACCTTGGATGTCCGGCGTATGAATGACGCAGAAACGCCATGACCAGTGGAGATAACCCGTGACCGAGAGCGCCCAAACTCAGCCAAGCCTACAGGACCGCGCCCGTGTTTTTGTTGAACGTCCAGTAGTGACTAATTCCATTCTGGGGATCATAATCTTTAATGCGATCACACTGGGGCTCAGCACCTCAGCGGCTGTCAATGAACAAGTGGGCGGCCTGCTTGGGGTGGTGGATAAGCTGGTGCTTGCGGTCTTTGTGGCTGAATTGGCGCTCAAATTTTTCGCCTATCGGCTCAAATTCTTTTCTTCCGCCTGGAATATCTTTGACCTGCTGGTGGTCAGTGTTGGCCTCCTGCCGGATAAACAGGGTTTGTCGGCATTGCGGGGGCTTCGGGTTATTCGGGCGTTGCGACTGCTCTCGGTGGTTCCGCAGATGCGAAAGGTGGTCCAGGCGCTGCTGGATGCCCTGCCGGGCATGGGCGCGGTGATTGTGATGATCTCTATCGTTTTCTACGTTTTTGGGGTGATGGCGACACTGATGTATGGCTCCGCCTTCGATGAGTGGTTTGGCACCCTTGGTCGTTCGCTCTACTCGCTGTTCCAGATCATGACACTTGAGAGTTGGTCCATGGGCATCGTGCGACCGGTGATGGAAGTCTACCCAATGGCCTGGTCCTTCTTTGTGCCCTTTATCGTCGTCACCGCCTTCTCCGTTTTGAACCTGTTTATCGGTCTGTTGGTCAACACCATGCAAACAGCGGTTGAGGCTGAGGCTGAGGCGGAATTCGAGCAGCTGCGGGATCTAGTGCGCAAGGAGACCGACCTGGTGGATGCTCATGTGCTGGAATTACACGCAGAAATAAAAGCCCTGCGTCAGGAAATCGGCGTGCTAAAGGGAGGCGACAATGGCTGATAGTTCGCAGAAATTCATAGGTCGCAATCGCGCGCCACGGGTGCAAATCGAATATGATGTGGAGCTCTATGGCGCCGAAAAGAAGGTGCAGCTGCCTTTTGTGATGGGGGTGATGAGCGATCTTGTGGGCAAAAGCAATTCGCCCCAGCCCGCCATCGGGGATCGCAAGTTTCTCGAAATAGATGTCGACAATTTTGACAAACGCATGAAGTCTATGGCTCCAAGGGCCGCATTTACAGTGCCAAACACCCTGACAGGGGAAGGCAATCTGGCTATCGACCTTACCTTTGAGAGCATGAAGGATTTCAGCCCCGGCGCGATTGCATCCAAGGTCGATAGCCTGCGCCCTTTGCTGGAAGCGCGCACCCAGTTGCAAACCCTGATGGCCTATATGGATGGGAAATCTGGTGCTGAGGACCTGATTGAAAAGATCCTGCACAACCCGGCCTTGCTGTCGACATTGGCACAGGGGAATGCAGCCTCAGCGGCAGACCAGGAAAGCGCTTTGGACAGTCTTCGCGGCGTCGCTCTGCCCGAAGCGGAACAGGATCAAAGCGACGATGTGCTTGCAGAATTGGCAGCACGCGCACCGACTGAGGCAGAACACGACGATGGCGTCGAAGGGGCCTTGGCTGCCCTGACCGCCACCGCGCCAGAGGATGATCCCAATCAGGAGGATGCGCAGACCGACGCAGCGCTGGCCGCCCTTGCTGCCGCCGCGCCTGAAGAGGCGGCTCTGACGGAGGATATGGGCGAGGAGGCTTTGGCCTCTTTGCGGGCGGTCGCGCCAGACACCGAAGATATACCAGAGGACAGCGCAGACATTTTGGGCGATCTGGCCCGCGCTGGCGAAGATCTTTTGCCCAGCGAAGTACCATCCAATGACGGCATTCTAGATAACCTGGCTGCGCAGGAGTTGCCGGAAAGCGATGCGCCAGATCCGCTTGCAGATATCCTCTCGGACCTGGAGGCATCAGCTCCAACACCGCAAGAGGACGGGGATAATCTGTCAGATGTTCTGGGGGCCTTGCAGGAACTGACGCTCCCGGCGGTGGAAAGTGAAACCGTACAAGAGGCGTCAAAAGCTATCCTTGACGGTCTGGCCACGCAGAAGGTAGCGCCGGATCCTGAAGACAATGACCTCTCGGCGCTGTTGGATGAACTCTCTGCTGCGGCACCTGCCGAAGAGGACAGCGAAGAGGCTGATCTAAGCGATATTTTGGGCGCCTTGGATGAGGGCGCGCAGGAGGAGCAGAGCGAAGATCAGGTGGACGACATTCTGACGGATGTGCTTTCCACTGCGCCGGGTGAGCCAGAAGACGCGCCAGAGGAAGATCCGCTTGAGGATATTCTGGGCGAGCTGGATTTGGATGACGGGTCTGACACCGCTGAGGATGACGTGGATCTCGAAGGGCTGCTCGGGGAGCTTTCGACAGCCGAACAGGACAACGCAGATAGCTCTGCAACGCTTGACGAGGTGCTCGCAGGTTTAGATGTGCCGGAGGACCAATTGGAGCCAGACAGCTCAAGCGATTTGGAGGATGTTCTATCAGACTTGGCTACGGATGGTGAAGAGGACAGCGGGCAAAGTGAGGGTGATCTGAGCTTGGAGGGGCTGCTTTCCGATCTGGATTTGGATCAGGATGCAGCTGGCGATACAGTTGATGTAGACAGTATTCTTTCTGATTTGGAAATCACAGACGAAGCCGAAAGCCGCGATGACAGTGAGGCAAGCCTGACCGAGCTGTTGGGGGCAACGGATGCGGCGGAAGCTGATCTTGACGATCTCTTGGGTGATTTGACCAGCGATCCTGCAGAGGAAACCGAGCAGGAGGCGCCAAGTCCCACCGCAGCCGCTGATGAGAGCGATGGACTGGACGACCTGCTGGCGGACCTGGACAGCGAGGAAGCGGCAGATCCGGCAGCAGCGGAAACAGCCCTGGATTTGAGCGATGATCTGTCGGATTTGGAGGCTCTGTTGGGGGATCTCGAAAGCGATGCCCCTCAAACGGGTGTGGAGGAAGTTGCTGAACCACAGTCCGCTGCGCCGGACGCAGAGAGACAAGCGACCACTGCAGAGCCAGAATTTGCCTATGGCACCATCAGCGCAGAGCGTCCCGAGGCAGAGCAGTTAACGCGCAAGCGCTTCCGTATTGCTCTATTCGGCGATTTCTCAGGTCGGGCGGCCCGGGGGCAGGTAGAGACTGGCGCGGCGCTGGCGCAGCGACAGGGTATTTTGCTTGACCCGGACACGGTGGAGGAAATCATCGAAGGCTTTGCCAGCGAGTTGGTTTTGCCCATCGGCCAGGACGAAGGCGGTATTGCCATTAAACTCAAAGAGTTTGACGATCTGCATCCAGATGAGCTGTTTGAAAATGTTGCCCTGTTTTCCGAATTGGTCAGCCTGCGCGACCAGTTGCAATCCGGCGTCACGGTTGATCATGCCAGCCGCAGTCTGGCGGCCTGGGCGGCGCAGTATGGAACACCTGTGCGGGTGCCGAAACGCTCCTCGCCGAGCAATTCCATTCCCGCCGACCGGCGACTGAGTGCCTTTCAACAGCTGATCGGTGATACAGAGGGTAGCATGCGCGAGGCCTCCCCAATTGATGAGATGCTGGCCCGTGTGGTTGGCCCCTATATTCGCGCCCTGCCGAACCCAGAGGTGCCGGCGATGCAAGCGGCAGTGGATGCGGCCCTGTCGGATGCCATGCGCTTGGTCTTGCACCATCCTGAGTTTCAGGCGCTGGAGGCGCAGTGGCGCTCGCTGGATCTGATTGCCCGCTCCGTCGAAGTTGACGACAGTTTGGAGGTGGTGCTCTATGATGTGTCCGCTGAAGAATTGGCAGCTGATCTGGCGGCGCAGGACGATCTGTCCGGTTCCGGCTTTACCCGGTTGCTGAGCGAAGAGCCAATGGATCCTGAGCTGGGGCGGGGCGGTTATTCCGCCCTAATCGGGATGTATGGGTTTGAAGAAACACCCCCCCATGCGGAGCTGCTGGGCCGGATTGCGCGGGTGGCGGCCCATGTGGATGCGCCGTTCTTTACCAGCCTGTCGCCGGACTTTTTGAAAACCGCCAAAAAGGACCGCCCAGCCTTGGTGGCCAATGCCTGGGATACTCTGCAACAGATGCCAGAGGCCGGGCATTTGGCCCTGGCCAGTCCGCGGTTTTTGCTGCGCCGCCCCTATGGGGCCAAAAGCAACCCGGTTGACGCCTTTGATTTTGAGGAGTTCTCCGAGGTCGAGGGATTGAAAGGCATGCTCTGGGGCAACCCGGTCGTCTTGGTAACAATCCTGCTGGCGCGCTCTTTCAAGGAAAATGGCGCGTCCATGCAGTTGGGTTCTATCATGTCCTTGGGGGGTATGCCCTATCATACGGTCAATGACCGGTTTGGGGATCAGGTGGCCCTGCCTTGTACTGAACGCAACATTGATCTCGACAAGATTGCCATGGCCAATGAACGGGGCGTGATGGCACTAAGCGCGGTCAAAGGCCGCGATGAGCTGCGCCTGACTTCGTTCTCTTCGGTTGCCGGAGGTGAAGTTCTAGGCCCTTGGAGCGGGGTGCCGACACCTGCGCCCTCACCGGCGGACCCACGCGAGAAAACGGGTATTGCGGCAGCAAAACCCGCTGAACCTGCGATGGAGCCCGACACAGAGGCGGATGATCTAGATCTGAGCGATCTGGGCCTGGATGACTTGGATCTTGGCGGCGAGGACACTGATGATGCCACCTCGGATGAGGCCGATCTGGACGATCTGGATGCGCTGTTGGCAGGGTTTGGGGAAGAGACGGACACTGAGGAAGATGATGACGAGATGGACGCCGAATTGGCGGCCCTCTTGGCGGATTTATAATGACGCAATTTAAGTTGGCAGCGGCGTATTTTCGCCCAGTTTTTAACCCGATCTTGATCGGGGAAAGGAGGAGCCATGGTTGAGAGCAAAGCACATGACAGTGACATGGTCTGGATGTCCGGCAGCTATTCTGTACGGGATCTTTTGCTGAAACGCGCCATCGTGCGCGAAGGCCTGAGCAAACTGACGGAAACCACCGTAGAGTTTCAGTCAAAGAATAAAGCAATCAAACTGGAAGACATCGTGGGTCAAACGATGAACCTGCATGTTCAGACCGAGGATCAGACGGATCAGAAGTTTTCCGGGCTTTGCATCTCGGTTGAAAACATGGGTTTTCGCGATGGTTATGGGCTTTACGTGGCCGAGGTGCGACCCTGGTTCTGGCTGCTCACGCGGACCACGGACAGCCGGGTGTTTCAGGAACTCTCTGCGGTGGATGTCATCAAGCAGATCTTTAGCGAAAACGGGTTCAGCGACTTTCGGGATCGTTTGAGCGAGAGTTACGAGGCGCGCGATTATTGTCTGCAATACCGTGAGACCGATTACGATTTCATTTGCCGTTTGATGGAAGAGGAGGGGATCTATTTCTACTTCGACAGCACGAGCGACAAAAATGCGGCAGAGAAGCTTGTTCTTTGTGACGGGATGAGTGGCCATTCGCCGGTCAATGGGAAATCGCAGATCGAATTCCACGCCCGCGATGATCGCGACCGGCGCCGGGAAGATCATATTTCAGAATGGGCACACGAAGAAGTTCTGACCACCGGCAAAGTGACCCTGAATGATTTTGATTTTCTGTCGCCGGCGGCGGATTTGAAAGTCAAAAACGCCATTCCCAAGGGCAGCCACAGCCACAAGGATTATGAGTTTTATGACTACCAGGGTCATTATCGCAAGGATACTGGCCTGGGGAATAAACGGGTGCGCGTTCAGATGGAGGCGGAGGCCATCCGGCACAAGCGCTGGCGGGGGGCTGGCAGTCTGCGGACCCTGGGCACCGGCTATACTTTTCAATTGAAAAACCATCCGGATAAGCCGGCCAATGGAGAATACTTGGTGGTGGATGCCATCCATTATCTGCAGGTGGCGGGGGACTACAACGAGCGTGAAAAACGGACCACCTCGGCCGCAGAACAAGGTGAAATGCGCCATGATATCAAGCCACGTAACATGGATTTTCCCGAGGAAATCAAGGGTGATGCCTATGCAAGCACCTTTGGCGCCATAGAAAAACACGAGCAATATCGCGCGCCTCTTACAACCAAATGGCCACAGGTGCCGGGTCTGCAAACGGCCACTG
>CAJXIL010000089.1 GCA_913054455.1 uncultured Roseobacter sp. | reverse complement strand
CGGTGGAGACCGAGAAGCAGATCCAGAAGAAATTGAAAGCAATCAGCGCCAGAAGCACCAGTTCAAGCGCCATGAAACCACCCTTGGCAAACCATCCCTGCATCACCCAGGTGAGCGCCAGGGTGCCTATCACAGCAGGTGAAAACGCCAAAAAGCGCCAGAAAGCCACTTGTGTCGGGGGCTCAAAGGCGGGGGCATTGTGGTCGTGAAACGGTGCCCCAAAATCCTGCTCTGGCATCGCCAGTGGCTGCAAGGGCGGCATCAGAGGCTCAGCAGCCAAGGGGGAATTGGTCAGAACCAGATCCGTCATTCGGTCCACCGATAGAGCCAGACCTCGCTGGCCGCCTCGCCATCGCGTCGCAGTTGCAGGCGCAGCTCCACATGGTTTTCGGCATTGGGGGAAAAGCTGAAGGCCAGCCGCAGCCCGCCCGTGGCGGGGTTGCGTTGTAAAACGCCTTCACTGGTCTCCACATGGGGAGAGGAGAGATACACCTCAAAATCCTCAGGATCACCTTCCAGAAGTGGATGCGCCTCAAAATCCACCGTCATCAAACGGCCCGGCTCCCCAAAGATGCGCGCTCCTGCGGCGGTATCTATCACCCGCGCCAGATCCATTTGCGGATCCTCCCCCCAGCTGAGCCGATAGGAGAGCGGCAGCTCTGATCCCGCAGGCTGCGGATCGCGGGGGCGCCAATAGGCAACGATATTGTCGTAGATTTCCTTGTCCGCTGGGATTTCCACCAGCGTCACGGCCCCCATGCCCCAATCTCCGCGCGGCTCGACCCAGAGGCTGGGACGGCGGTGATAATTGGCCTCTAGGTCTTCAAAGTCCTGCAGGTTTCGCGACCGCTGCATCAGGCCAAAGCCGCGCGGGTTTTCATCCATAAAGGAGGAGATTTGCAGATGTGTGGGATTGGCCAGGGGGCGCCAGAGCACCTCGCCGTTGCCGTTCTTGATCAACAGCCCGTCACTGTCGTGCACATTGGGGCGGAAATCATCAAAGCGATTGCGGTTGGTCCGGTCAAACAGAAACATCGAGGTGAGCGGCGCCAGACCGGCATGGGTCAGCTCTTCACGTGGGAACAGACGTGCTTCGACGTCGATTATGGTATTGGCACCGGGTGTGACGGTGAACCGATAGGCGCCGGCAACAGAAGGCGAGTCCATCAGCGCATGCACCACCATGCTGCGCTGCTCGGGGCCGGGGGCCTCTAGCCAGAACTCAATGAAGTCAGGGAATTCCTCGCCCATGGGATCGCCGGTTTTCAGCGCCAACCCCCGTGCTGACAGACCATAGGCCTGACCGACCCCGATGGCGCGGAAATAGCTGGCGCCTTGAAAGACGCAGAATTCGGTCTTTTTGCCGGGCTGGTCCAGTTGGGTGCGCAGCCGCAAGCCGCTGTAGCCTAGGGCTCCTTCCGTACTGAGCGGCGGGGCTATTTCGCCGCGATCAAACAGCGACATTTCAAAGCCAAAGGGCTGCGTCATGCCTGCCTGCACGGTATTCACCTGTACCGCATGGCTAAAATATAGCCCCGGCAGGAAGAGATCTACGTTATAGCTGCTGTCACTCTTGGACCAGATCGCGTCCTTGGTGCGGAACCGGTGGGCTTTGTACTGATCATAAGACAGGTCCTGCCAGTCCTGCGGCACCTCCTGGCGAGGGCGATAGCTCTGGCTGGCCAGAGCGCGGGCGCGCGCGATCACCTGCGCGTGGTCAAAGGGCGCCGGTTTGGGGGCATCTGCGGCACGTCCCGGTAGGGCAGTAAGCAGGGTGCTGGAAAGCGCAGATGTCATAAAGGCACGGCGGCTAAGAGTGCTCATCGTTTGGCCCTCCAGGGGTGGGATTTGAACCAACCAGCGCCATAGGCACAGGCGATGATCATGGCAAAACCTGCCAGATTAGCCAGGGCCGTGATCAGGATGCCCCGCTCCGTCTGGTCCAGGGCAAAGCCGATGAGACGTGCCAGCGCCATGGAAAACACAAAGACCGCAAGGCTTTGCTGGCCGACCTTGGTGATGATCCCCAGAACCCGTGCCCAGATCCGGGCGCCAAGATTGTGACCTGAAGCAATGAGGCGCTTGCCACCAGTTCCGGCGATCAGCCAGCCCAGATAGGCCAGGGCCAGGAAATGCCCATAGCGCAAGAGGCCAAAATCACTCTTTTCACGCCACTGGGCTGTGGTTTTCCACCAGGGGCGGATCATATCGCCCAGATCGCCATTCGCCGCATCCACCCAGAGAAAGACTTTCCACGAGCCAAAGGGAGCCGACAGGACCAGAAAGGCCGCAGCGGCAAGGCCGAGGAGGGCCGAGACAGGCGGTTTGGGAAGCCAGCCTTTCATGAAGGCAAAGCCGGTAAAGAACAAAAGTTGCCAGCCAAAGGGGTTAAAGAACCACTCGCGCGTCGACCAGGGCTCAGCCGGGAGGGAGGCACCATCGGGCCCCAGCCCGATCAGATAGGGGTTAGCGGCAAGCCAAATCAGCGCAGAGGTCAGCGCCACGGCCCAAAGGCCAATGCGTTCGACGCCCATCATCAGCGGCATCAAGGCCAGCACCACCAGATACATTGGCAGGATATCAAAATAATTCGGCACATAGGTGAGGGTGAAAAGCCCCACCAAGTTTGGTGCCGGGTTGTTGAAGAAATGCTGCAAGTTCAGCGAGTTGATATAGGTCTTTTCAAAGCTGCCATAGGTGTCGAGCGCCGCCATGGTCATGGCAACGAAGAAAAACAGGCCGATGTGGGCCCAAAACACCTGCCAACAACGAAACACCACCCGCGCGGAGCCCAGGGCCCAGCCTTGTTTTGCATAAGATCCGCCAAAGGCAATGGCCGAGGCCATGCCAGAGCAAAAGACAAAGATCTCGGTTGCATCTGAAAAGCCAAAGCGGGCTGGGATCCAGCCTGTCCAGCGATTACCGGGTATATGCGCCACCAGAATAATGAACATGGCGATGCCGCGATAAAAGTCGAGCCGGGGATCGCGCTGGCGCTTGGGCGCGGTTTGTGCAGGATCTGCTGGCCCGGGAGAGGCTGGCCGATTGGCCGCGGGGCCGGGATCCTGGTGCAGCTTAGGAAAGGGCGAAATCTCCGCCATGGGGAAATCCTTATGGGTCTTTTGTGGCCGGTTCTGACGCCGGGTTTAGGTCGAAAGATAGGAGAGGGACAGGCTATTCCGCGGGCACGCTATGGGCGTCAGGCAGACCCCGGGCCTGCGAAATCAGACTGCGCCGGGCCAGGGCATAGTTGTCCTCGCCGCCCGCGCGTTTGGCACGGCGATCATCTAAGATCGCCTCGACCGCGTCGAACTCTCCGGCCCGCAGACCGGCGTCGATGGTCATGCGTTCAAACACGTCGCGCTGGGCATGGCTACCGCCTGCGAGTTGCATTGTGCTGCGGGCGCGGGACAGATGGGTAAAAGCCTGAGCATAGTTGCCATCGCCAAAGGCCTCCAGCCCGTTTGCGGCATCGCAGCCCGGCGTCGCCATGCGTTCCTGCGCCTCGGTATTACGGGCCTTGGCATCGGCGTGAATGCGGCTCACCAGGCGGCGGGTCTCGGCCTGTCGGTTCCGCCCTGAGAGGGCCAGCAGGTAGTGAAGATCGGCAAAGATCAAGCTGCCGTCTTCGGTCCGATTGGCGCAGAGCTCAGACAGTTCTTCCCAGCGATTGCCCACCGCAACCCCGTCCAGCTCAAGCCGCATCAACAGAGAGGTAGCATTGGAGATATCGCGGTAATCGTCGGTTTTGTCTTTGCGTACCTCAGTATCATATAGCGTCAAGGCCTGGTCGATCTGGCCCAGATCCAGATGCATCAGCGCTTTGTGCCACCAGACGTGATAGCGGAAATTGTTGCAATGGGCCCAGGCCTCTTCGCGGCCAGAGAGCCAGCTTAGACCTGCGGTGGCATCGCCCGTCATGTCATGCACATGGGCCACCGCATGCAGCCCCCAGGCATCGTCTGGTGCCATCCATAGGGCCTGACGCCCAGCAATGCCGGCCTTGTCATAAGATCCGGTTTCCTCCAGCGCAAAGGCATGGCACCCCAAGAGATAGCCGCGCGCAGCATGATCCGGCGCATAGGCCGACATCACCCGCTCAACAGAGGCGCGCATGCCAGTGCAATCCCCAAGGATAAACCGAATACCATGGCTGAGTTTCATCGCCAGGGCATCGCAGGGATCAACATCCAGGACCTGTTCCATTAGCACAACCGAACGCGATGGACGTCCAGCCAACCAGGCCTCAAGCGCGTCAACATATTTGCGTTCCCGTGGCAGGGCGGCCTCATAGCCTGTTTTTGCAGCCTTTAGCGCATCTTTTGCCATTGGCAATAGTTCGGAGCGGCCCAGCATCAAAACCGATAGCCCCTTGATGGCCTGGGCCAGGGCAAAGTCAGGTTGTGCAGCAAGAACAGCGCCCAGGTGATCGGCGGTGGCAGCCGAATGAGCCAGCACCCCCATCTGTGCCGCGTCCCAACTTGCCTGGGTGGTGGCACTGCTGAGGCTGGTGTCTTGTCCAAAAATGTCCTGCGTCATTGGGGGTCCAATCTCTGCCTGTAATCTCAAAAGTCACTGATCTTGCTCAGAGGTTAGACCAGCAGGAGGACCCGCGCGACGCCGCTCGCGGTTTGGTGATTGAACGTGTGTTTATTGTGGGCCTGGGGGGGCTTTTCCAGACCAGAACAGGCGGTTTTTTGCGCCTTTTGGGCTTTGCTGGGGGAAAAGCAAGCAAGCACCCGCCGGGGGGGCGGGTGCTTGCGTGTTTTTGTAACATTAGCCAGTTTGCTCTTGGGCCGACTGGCCAGGATCAGGTCTCAGCAAAGGGATCTTCGGCCCGAAGAATCTCATCCGTGGCCGCGCCACATTGAGGTGGCGCATGGCGGTAGGTCACCGGGGTGCGGGAGAAATTCAGCGGGTTGCCCAGCAGTTTTACCGGACCCGCACCTGATTGCATTTCTATGGCCATGTCACGGGCCTCCACTTGATCGGTGGCAAAGACCCGGTCCAGGGTTTGCACTGGCCCAGCGGGCACTTTGCGCGCCTCCATGCCGCCAATGACTTCATCCATGGTAAAGCGTCTGAGCGCTGGGATCAGGATGTCATTCAACGTATCGCGATGCGTTAGCCGCGCGGGGTTGGTGGCAAACCGGGGATCCTCCGCCAGACCTTCGAGGCCCAGAAATTCCATAAAGCGGCGGAATTGGCTGTCATTGCCCACCGCCAGGATCACATGGGCATCGGAAGTTTCGTAGAGCCCATAGGGCACAATGCTCGGATGTTCGTTGCCGCGCCTCTTCGGCACTTCGCCGGTATTGAGATAGGCCACGCCTTCGTTGATCAACCAGGCCACCTGGGCGTCAACCAAGGCCAGGTCAATCTGCTGGCCTTCGCCGGTTTGGGTCTTGTGGTGCAATGCGGCAAGAATACCGATGGTCGCATACATGCCGCACATGACATCAGCGATGCCCACGCCTGCCTTGACCGGTTGGCCCTCCGGCTCTCCGGTCAGGGACATTAGGCCGCCATAGCCCTGGGCCATAAGATCATAGCCGGGCTTGGATCTGTTGGGGCCGGTCTGACCGTAGCCGGAGATCGAGCAATAGATCAGATGCGGGAACGCGGTGCGCAGGCTGGCGTAGTCCAGCCCGTATTTGGCCAGCCCGCCGGGTTTGAAATTCTCCACCAGGATATCGGCCTCGGCCGCAAGGCGGCGGATCTGGGCCTGGCCTTCGGCGCTGGCGATATCCAGTGCGATAGAGCGTTTGTTGCGGTTGGCGGCCATGAAATAGGCAGAAAGATCAGAACGTTCTCCATCTGCATCCGTGACATAAGGGGGGCCCCATTGGCGAGTATCATCGCCGCCGGTGTTTGGGTTTTCCACCTTGACCACGATCGCGCCAAGGTCGCCCAGCAACTGGGTACAGGTGGGGCCTGCCAGAATGCGCGACAGGTCCAGCACCTTGATGCCTTTGAGTGCGCCATGGCCAAGATTGTCAGCCTCGCTCCAGCCGTTGGGCAATGCGTTAGATGCGTCCATCATATCCTCCGGGTTCGATCTCGGCAGAGATGACAGTGAAGCGGTCCGAGGCCAAGGACTGTTGCAGGGCTTGGTTTAATTCAGAGCGATTACGTACCGTTACGCCATTGCCACCAAAGGCGCGGCCGATGGCGGCAAAATCATGACGCCCCATATCAACACCAGCATTGGCCATCTGGCGCCCCCGCTGTTTCAGCTCGATCAGCGCCAGGCTGGCGTCGGTAAAGACCACAAAGATTGGCGCAACTCCCAGCTCCGCGGCGGTGGCCAGATCACCGGCGACCATCAAAAAGCCGGCGTCGCCGGAAAAGCTGACCACTGGCCGATCGGGTTCTGCCAGTTTGCGTCCGATCGCCATGGGAACAGCGCAGCCCATCGTGCAAAGCCCTGAAGACTGGATGAGCTGACGGGGCGCGCTGCAGGACCACATCTGGCTGAGCAAGATGCGATGGGCGCCGCTATCTGCCGTGGCCAGGGTATTGGCGGGCAGGGTGGCACGGCATTCTGAAATGACCCCAGCGGGCCCCCAGTCTGCATCTGCGGGGAAGGCCATGCCCAGGTCCGCCTGGACCTGGGCTGGGCTGTGACAGGGCCATTTTGGGGGCTGGTCTGCTGATTGGGATACGGGCGTCAAGGCCGTAAGCGTGGGTTTCAACGAGGCAACTAGAGCCAGGCTCGCTTGGTGCATATAGTGGCTATTTGGTTCTGGGGTGATGTCGATCATCCGTTGGCGCGCCGGATCCCAGACATTGCGCCAACCAGGGCGCATTTCAATGGGATCATAGCCAAGGGCCAGGATCAGATCTGATTTTTGCAGCAAGGGCAGCAGATATTTGTCCGCCAGTGGTGACAATCCGGCTGCTCCGAGACAGAGCGGGTGAGTTTCCGGCAAAATCCCCTTGGCCTTATAGGTGGTGACAAAGGGGATCTGGTGATGCTCAAGGAAGGTCTTGATTTCTGGCGCTGCGGCTTCTTGCAGGGCGTCAAGACCGATGATGGCAAGGGGGCGCTGGGCCTCTGCGAGCCAAGATAGCGCCTGCGCCAGTGTTTCACTCTCTGGCTGGGTCAGCGCTGCAGGCGCGCGGCGGGATCCGCGCTCTGTGGCAGCGGCATCTGCGGTGGAGATGGGTACGTCAATATGCACTGGACCATTGCGCGGCTGGGTGGCGAGGGCGACGGCCTTGTCGGCGATCAGATCCGCCGCCTCTGCGTCGAGCCTGAATGTCGCCTTGGTGATGGGGGAAAACACCGCACGGTGATCCAGAACCTGATGGGTATAGCTTTGTTCCTCTGAGGCATCGACGCAGCCGGTGAGCACCAACATCGGCACCCGGTCCTGATGGGCATTGGCCACCACATTGACGCCATTGAGGGCACCCGGCCCAAGCGTCGCCACCAAAATGACAGGAGCGCCGTCGCTGTGGTGCACGCCTTCGCCCATAAAGCCGGCGGCGTTTTCATGTTTGGCCAGATGAAAGGAAATGCCAGCCTTGACCAGAGCATCCACCAGCGTCAACACCTCTCCACCGGGCATGCCAAAGGCATGGCGGCAGCCAGCCTCGTAGAGGCGGCGGGCCAGGACGTCTGCGGCGCGAAGGGTTTGTGTCATATCTTCAAAATCCCACTGTCTTCAAAAACCCATTGTTTTCGAAGGTCAGAGTTCGCGGGTTGCGCGTAAAGACGCAAGCCGTTTCACGGCTCTGTGACATGCTGTGAGGGGAAATGACCGCGCATAGCCCATTTTGCCGTCAGAGCGTGGCCAGATGTGGCGTCGTTATTGTGGCGCGCTCAGGGCGACCTCGGCGATGGCGGCAAAGCGACGATCGAGCTCAGCAGAAATGCGCACCAGCTGGCCGCCGCCCTCATCCACATACGGGGAGAAGACAAAGCTCGGGCGCTTGTAGGCAAGATGCGTGTGCGTCGCGTCGACCTCGGTGACGTAAAAGCGGATTGGAGCCTCAATCATTGCGGCAGCAGACAGGGCAAGGACCCGCACTGCGTAGTCATTGTTGAACACACCCACCACCCGGTTGCCAGGAATGGAGATGCCGCGGGCAGCGGCGGCCTTGGTGGGGCCAGCCTGGGTAACCACAACCAGCCCCTCTGCCTTAACTGCGGCACGTAGATCTCGCAGCAGTTGCTCATAGGGTTTTTGGCTTTCAAAAATCATCCAGCCTTCCCGCTTGCTCATTTCAACGGCCCAGGCCGGGTGTGCCAACGAGAAAGGTGCGAGGATAAACCCGAGTGTTACTGCCAACGACACGATCTGCGGCAGCTGCAGTGAAAGGCGCAGCTTTAAACGTTTCAAGAGGTGAGAAGAGAGAGAGTCTGGGGGAGATGGAACATGCATAACAAAGATCCCTCGAACAAGAGCCAGGGCAAGTTTAGCAGAGATCCAGGTGGCGCCCTGTCACGTTCCTGTGAGGGACAGTCTCTTTGCGGTGATGCTGAGGCATGGCGCAGAGACGGATCAGGCCCGGAGACTTGTGTGCCCCGGGCCTGTGTATTTCTGGCTGAGTACGCCGGGATCCGGCTAGGTGAGGAGGCCGTTAAACGGCAATCCGACCACCGCCTGTTTTGGTAACCACCACAACCGAGGGGCGCGGCGGCATCTTTGGATCAAAATCGGGCCAACGGGTGGCGGGGTCTTCAAAGGTCGAGGCGCGCTCGAAGCCTTTAAGCGCCTTAGTTCCATCTGTGCCGGGGTGCTGGACTGCAAGGAACAGTGTCTCGCTGTCCTCGGTGAAGTAGGGGCCGCAGAGCTCACCGCCGACGGGGCAGCGGAAGAAGAGTTTGGAGTGGCCGCGCAGCTCTCCTTCGGTTTCCAGCGCATAGAGCCCGTCGGATTTGCCAGTCTTGCCCCATTTGCTGCCCTGATCGGTGGAGATCCACAGACGGCCATCAGCGTCAAAGGCACAGTTGTCGGGCGAACCGAACCAACCGCTCTCGCTGGTTTCCGGGTTCCACTGGGCACCGACTTCGGCCAGGTCCGGGTCGCCACATTTCACCAGGATCGACCAGGTGCCTGTGGTGGCGGCATGATCGCCTGCCGCTTCCTTGATCTCGATGATATGACCAAAGTTGGATTTGGCACGGGGGTTTGCCGCGTTGACCTGCTCGTCCTTACGTTTGGAGTTGTTGGTCAGCATAATATAGGCGGTGCCATCGCCACGTGGCTGGGCATCTTCGGGGCGATCCATAGGGGTGGCGCCAAGGGCATCCGCGGCCAGGCGGGTATCGATCAGCACATCAGCCTGGCTGGCAAAACCGTTCTCTGCGGTCAGCGGCCCCTGGCCATGTACCAGCGGCAGCCAATGCACGGAGCCATCGGCATCAAAGCGGGCAACGTAAAGGACGCCATCGCTCAGCAGGTTCCTATTGGCATCGTCGGTATGAGACACTGTGCCGTTGGAGACATATTTGTACTGGTAATCAAAGCGGTTATCGTCGCCCATATAGACAACCAGTTTACCAGTCGAGGAAATCGTGGTCTCGCAGCCCTCGTGGCGGAAGCGGCCCAGAGCGGTATGTTTCACTGGTTTTGCATCCGGTTTGCGCGGGTCGACTTCGACCACCCAGCCAAAGCGGTTGGGTTCGTTTGGTTCTTTGTCGATGTTGAACCGGTCATAGTGCTGACCCCAGGCATACCAGCCACCGGGTACACCGTAGCGTTTCTTGCTGGCGCCATCCTTGTGGGCGGTAAGATCTGGCTTGCCCTCGCTGTCACGTGCATCGGTCCAGAAATAGCCGTGGAAGTTCTCTTCGGCCATCAGCCAGGTCCCCCAGGGGGTCATGCCGCCGGCACAGTTGTTGAGCGTGCCAATGACGGCTTTGCCAGAGGGGTCGGCATTTGTCTGCATCCGGCCGTGGCTTGCGGCAGGGCCATCAATGGTCATATCTGTGTGCAGTGGAGTGATACGACGGTTGAAGGCAC
Organism: uncultured Roseobacter sp.; assembly: GCA_913054455.1. Lineage (GTDB taxonomy): Bacteria > Pseudomonadota > Alphaproteobacteria > Rhodobacterales > Rhodobacteraceae > Pseudophaeobacter. Next base: position 5,141 of record CAJXIL010000089.1, on the reverse strand, counting down.
CATGGCGGACAACAGACCATTTGCCGCCAGCGTCGCGCGCGATCTCAACCACGGTGCCACCATGGGCGGCCATCTCGATATCGATCAGCTCTTTGGTCATGCCGACAAAGCCTTGCTTGTCCTGACGGCCAAGGCCGGGGAACATCACCTCTTCGTTGGTGTATTCGTGGTTCACACAGAGCAGGCCACGGGTGCCTTCGGCATTGAGGGGGGTAAAGCCCACATAGTCGTTGTTATAGCCAAACTGTTGCAACTGCGCTTCGGCGCTCTGATTCATCACGTCAAATTCGGGGGCCTCGGCGGTGATCGGGTCACCCCAACGCAGCAGTACATCGGCCTCATAGCCGTTGGCGATGTGATGGGTCTCATCATTGCCCCAAGTGAGCTCATCAAAGCGATAGCGGCTTTCAGGCGCTGTGGCGGCGGTGGCGCGGTTGGGGGCGATAAGGGCAGAGGTGCCAAACAGAGTGGCTGCAGCAGAGACACCCAACATGCCGCGCAGCATGTCGCGACGGCCATAGCGGGTATTGATAACATCGCCAATGGTGGCATCCAGATTGGGATTGGTTGGGATATCGTCAAAGGCTTCATAGGCCTCCGCTTTGTTGCCGATTTCAGGATCGTTGATGATTTGCTTGCGGTCCATGGCTTGCTCTCTCTGTCGAACTATCGAAACTGTATGTGCGGGGGGCTCCTGCACCTGCATGATGATTTGGGACTGGATTGTAACAGCTACACGATGGTCGGCGGAGAGTTCTTCAAAATGTCATGAAGCCGCTCAGAGTTGTGCGTGATCATGCCTATTCCCGCGCATTCCTGCGCTGTGCTTTGCCTGGCTGGGCCTAAATCAGCCACTAGACGGTGCTGCTAGGCGGCGCTGCGAAAGCCAACGATCAATTGGCGCAGTCCCAGGGCGGCTCCGGCAAAGATCGCCAGAAAGGTTACAGGAGCGGAAAGCGACAGCAGCGAGAAGGCGCTGAGCCCCTGTCCCACGGTGCAGCCCATGGCGATGACCGCACCGGCCCCCATAATGGCGGCTCCAAAGATCTGGCGTCGCAGCTCACGCGGGTCGTCGCAGGCTTCCCAGCGGAAATGCCCCTTGATCAGCGAGCCCAGAAAGGCGCCCAACCAAACACCGGTGATGGATCCCACGGCAAAGGACAAAGGTCGTAGGCTGCCGGTCATGGTCCAGAGGATGGTTTCCCCTAGGGGGGCGGAAAAGGAATGGGAGACTACGGGCAGGGCCTCAAAGCCCCTGGCGTTGACATAGGCGGTGCCGGCCCAGCCCGAGACCACCGCCAGACCGACGACAACGGACCAAAACAGGCTCTTGTGGTCGCGGCGAAACTCCTGATCCCAGAGGCTGATGCCAATCAGGACAATCCCGCTGACGATGCCAATGGCTGCCAGCGGAAGATGGGTCAGCGCCGATAGGTGGTGTGCCAGACCAGGAGGCAGATCGCTTGTGACATCCTGCTGTTCAAACAGCAGGTTCCGCAGCGGTGCCAGGGGGCCGGATAGCACCACATAGGTGGAAATTCCCATGACCAGAACGATAACAAAGCTGCGCAGATCACCGCCACCAAGTCGCGCGATGGCCCCATATCCGCAGTTGCCGCTCAGCGCCATGCCGTAGCCAAACATCAACCCGCCCACAATCGAGGCCAGCGGCATCCAGCGCACCGAGAGGTAAAAACTTTGGGAGGCGTCAAACAGCCCCAGTCCGATGAGGCAAAAACTGCCGATCACTGCGGTGCCGATGGCCAATCCCCACATGCGCATGCGCTGGGAGGAGCCGCCATAGAGCAGGTCTTCGATGGCACCCAGGGTACAGAAGCGCCCCAACCGCGCCGCCAAACCCAAGAGCACGCCGCCCAATAGGCCAATGGCGGTGACCAGCTGGTGATCGCTGAACAGATCAAACATGGGCGAACTCTCCTCCTGCGCTGGGCGATAAAGCCTTGCGTCCACCGATGCGCTCCTAACGCGGGCCACAGAGGCGGGTTAGGGGGCATGCTGTGCTCAGTGAAGCGTCATTGGGGGGAGCATTGCAACGCGTTTTTGCATCTTAAGGACTACGCGGGGCGTCAATCCCCACGGGTTTGGCCCTCAGCCGATGCTGTTAGTCGGCATCTTCCGCGCAGAATAAATCATAGACCACTTCGAGGATGCGGCGGGGCCGGTCGTCCGCCAGCCGATAATAAATCGCCTTGCCATCGCGACGCGGCACCACCAGACCTTCCAGCCGCAACCGCGACAACTGCTGTGAGACCGCCGCCTGGCGCGCCGCCAACAGGTCCTCTAGTTCCGTCACAGATTTTTCGCCGGTGACCAGATGGCACAGGATCATCAGCCGCCCTTCGTGGCTGATCGCTTTTAGGAAGTTGGAAGCCTTGGTGGCATTGTCCACCATGTTGTCCAGCTCTTCCGGGGCCATATCGGCCGAGAATTGCGGTAGTGCCATTGTCCTGTCTCCTGTGGTGGCGGCGCGCGCGGGCGCCGCACCTCCCAATTTGTCGTCTGTTGGCTAGCTATCCGGCTGATCCGCCCCGTCAGGGACAAATGCCAGATGCTGGCTCAAAAGCTGTGCAATCACGGGCCAGAAAAAATCCTCGCCCGGGTATCCCTCAAGACGGGCCATCTCATGGCCGTCTTTTACAATCAAGAAGGTCGGGGTGAAATTGACCCGACGTGTTACCTTGAGGTCATCCGGCAGGGCGCGCAGATTCACCCTGCGCAGCGGCGCAAAAGCCCCTTCGCGGGTTTTACCGTAGATCGGTCCGATTTCTTCGTTCCAGCGCTTGCACCATTCACATCCGGCTTGCTCCACCATGACCAACTCATTGGCATTGGTCGTGCCGGTCTCCGCCTTGGGCTCAGCGGCCTGCGCGGGCAGGGCAGCAGCAACGACGAGCGCTACTGCCGCAAAACTGCGGCGCATTGCAAACAGGGGTGCGTTAATTTTCATGACCTCAACCGTTGACGGCATCCGCGATTTGCGGCTTGATACTACATAATTTGAATATGTGAATAACACAAGTCTTGCGCTGATCTGGCCCAAGGCCCGGAGGATCATAAGATTGTGATGTTGGAAATTTCATACCTCGGGGCGGCTTTTGCCGGATTATTGAGCTTTTTCACCCCCTGTATCCTGCCAATGGTGCCGTTTTACCTGTCCTATCTGGGGGGCTTGTCGATGGCTGAGCTGCGCAGCGATGGCGAGATCGCGCCAGGGGCACAGCGGCGCATGGTCATCGCTGCCCTGTGTTTTGCAGCCGGGGTGACATCGGTCTTTATGCTGATGGGCATGGGCGCGACGGCACTGGGGCAGCTCTTTGGCCAGTATATGGAGATCCTGTCCTATGGGGCGGCTGCGATCCTGGTTGTCTTTGGTCTGCATTTTCTTGGAGTCATTCGGATCGGGTTGTTATATCGCGAGGCACGGGTGGAAAGCTCGGCTGACCCATCAAGCCTGGCGGGGGCCTATCTGATGGGGTTGGCCTTTGGCTTTGGCTGGACGCCCTGTGTGGGCCCGGCCCTGGCCTCGATTCTGATGGTGGCCTCCGGGCTGGGCGAGGTTTGGCGCGGCGGTGCGCTGCTTTTTGTTTACGGAGCGGCCATGACGGCGCCCTTTGTGGTGGCTGCACTGTTTGCCAAGCCGTTTCTGGCCTGGGTTGCGCGGCATCGGGCCGCGTTTCACTGGGTTGAAAAGATCATGGGTGCTATGCTGATCTTGTTTGCAATCCTGATTGTCACCGGTGGGGTGCGCTGGATCGCGGATCTGATGATCCGCTGGATGCCGGGTTTTGCCACATTAGGGTGATTTAGGTTTTTGTGTTTAGTGCCTTATCGGAGGGGAAGAGATGAAACATTTTATCATGAAACTGGCGGCTGTGGCTGTGGCTCTGCCGATGCTGGCCACTGACCTTGCCGCTGTTGAGCTGGGGGATGATGGGCTGCATAAAACGCCCTGGATGCGCGAGACCTTTAAGGATCTGCGCGAAGACCTGGAAGAGGCCAACAGCGAGGGCAAGCGTCTGGTGTTGTTCTTTGAACAACGTGGCTGCATCTATTGCACCAAGATGCATACAGAGGTTTTTCCCCGCCCCGAGGTCAGTTCCTATATCGAAGAGCACTACTTTGTGGTGCAGATGAACCTTTATGGCGATGTTGAGGTCACCGATTTTGACGGCGAAACGCTGCCAGAGAAGGATATGGCGCGCAAATGGGGCGTCTTGTTTACGCCGACGATTCTGTTCCTCCCTGAAGAGGTGGCTGAGGGGGCCGCTGCGACACAGGCGGCTGTGGCAACGATGCCCGGCGCCTTTGGTCCCGGAACAACATTGGACATGTTTACCTGGGTGGCTGAGAAGCGGTATCTTCTTGACAACGGAGAAGATTTTCAGCGCTATCACGCACGCCGTATTGCTGAGCGCAACAATGGATCCGCAGATTGAGTGAGGATGAACTAATATATTAATTCACACTATTGAATTTGTTGTTGCGTTGAGGGGGCTGCGTGCCCTACGGTATACCAAGCTAAGCCCGCCAGAACGCGGGTGGCAGCCAACGGGAGGAACCATGAAGAGACTATCTCTGACACTGGCCGTGTGCCTGACCGGGAGTGCAACCCTGGCGGCAGAGGTCGCGCCAAAGGATGTGCAATTTGACGAGGATGGCGCGGTTGCGGCCTCCTTGACCGGAACACCAGGTGATGCGGCAAGCGGTGCTGTTATTGCGGGCACCAAATCGCTGGGCAACTGCGTGGCCTGTCACCAGGTGACAGCCCTTGCGGATGTGCCGTTTCACGGTGAAATCGGCCCCTCGCTGGATGGCGCCGGTGAGCGCTGGACCGAAGCAGAGCTGCGCGGGTTGATGACCAACGCCAAAATGACCTTTGAGGGCACGATGATGCCAGCATTCTACAAGGTTGAAGGCTTTATTCGTCCTGGTGCCGCCTATACCGGCAAGGCCCCCACGGAGGCGCTGACGCCGATCCTGTCTGCGCAGGAAATCGAAGATGTGATCGCATTCATTGCGACCCTAAAAGAAGAGTAAAGCGCGGGCGAAACCCCTGCCGCTCTGCGAAACGTCAAAGGAGACATATGATGGAGTTCTCACGCCGTGAGACCCTGGGCCTG
>CAJXIL010000088.1 GCA_913054455.1 uncultured Roseobacter sp. | reverse complement strand
CCGATTTCGGCATCCAGCTGCGCGCCAAGCAGAAGCTGAAAGGCTACTACGGCGATATCACTGAGAAGCAATTCCGTCGCGTCTACGCCGAAGCTGAGCGTGTAAAAGGCGACACCGGTGAAAACCTGATCGGCCTGCTCGAGCGCCGTCTGGACGCCGTTGTTTACCGTGCCAAGTTCGTACCAACCGTTTTTGCCGCACGTCAGTTCGTCAACCACGGCCACGTCACTGTGAACGGTCAGCGCGTCAACATCGCCTCCTACCGTGTTAAAGAAGGCGACGTGATCGCAGTACGCGACAAGTCCAAGCAACTGGCAGTTCTGCTTGAAGCTGTTGCCCTGGCTGAGCGTGACGTCCCTGACTACATCGAAGCCGACCACTCCAAAATGACCGCAACATTCGTGCGTGCCCCTGGCCTGGCCGATGTGCCTTACCCAGTTGTCATGGAACCAAATCTGGTCGTTGAATTCTACGCCAAAAACTAATCCAAACGCCAGTTGGTGTTGGAGAAAAGGGCTGCCTTCGGGCAGCCCTTTTTGTTTTAGAGCTGCTCTGAGGAGTTGCTGTGCCGATTTGGGAGGCACAACCTCAATTAGATCGGATGTTTTGTGATGCGCCTGAATTGGAAAAACGGTTGTCATTTATTGGGACAGGCCGCTACCGTGAGAAAAATTGGCCGGGCGATCCAAGAGTCGGGCAAAGCGGGAGACTAAAATGAAGCGATTTTTTACCGGTACAATTGCGGCAGTTGCAGTGACATGCGCCACGGCGCTCGGCGCGGCGCCGCTGAAACTGCAACCTGCCAATCCACAACCCTCTGGCCTGAAACCGGGGCTTGCGGTGCGCTATGCCTATCCGGTGGATGTGAAAAGCTTGGTTGAAGCCTCTTCTGCTCTGAAGATCAAGTCTGAGCGTGGCCGCCCCTTGGCGGGGTTGGATCACCGTGACACCAATGAAGGCGAGCCAACCCTTACCTCCAAAAGAGCAGAGCATGTGGTCGCCGGGATCAACGGCTATGTGCATTTTGCCAAGCCGGGTATTCACAATATTGATTTTCTCACCAATGATGGGCTGCGTGCCACGATTGGCGGGCAGGTGGTTGGGCGGTTTGATGGCCGTCAGGCCTGTGACACCACCATCATGAGCGAGGTCGAAGTGCCCTCAGCTGGGTGGTATAAGGTGGATATTCTCTATTTTCAGCGTCTTGGAACAGCCTGCCTGCATATGCGCATGGGGCCAGACGGAAAGCGCCCCCGTTGGATGCCAAATAAGGCCTTTGGCCACTGACCGGGCGACACCTTCCAAGTTCATTGAATTGGGCTGTCTATCCAGGGGTGTGGACCTGGATAGCAAACCCCTCTTCGGGATCTGGTGGGGCGTAGTGCCTGCAGATCTGTTCGAACTGTGCGCGACTGGGCTGAAACGGATGATCTCCGCGTGCATTGCGGTCCTGTAGGCGCCTCCAGCAGGTCTCTTCATCCACGTCAAGAAGATGCAGCAGCACCTCGACCTCCGCCTGGGCGGCGCAGTCGCGCATCCAGATGCGGTGCTCGACAGTGTTTGCTGGGTAGTCCAGTACCACAGACATCCCTGCACCCAAGAGTTGCGATATGTGTGATGTCATGATCTCACGTAGCCGGGCGGAAAACTCAACATAATGCTGTAGGGTTTGCATTTGCTTGCCGTAAAGCGCGGACAGCCAGTCGTCTTCGCTGATACAAATGGTCTGGGCAGGCTTGGACAGCTTGGAGGCTAAGGTGGATTTCCCGGCTGCAATTCTTCCGCAGATCACATGTAATTTTGGCTTCTCGGTTGTCATGGATCGACTGTCCTAGAATGGGTCACAGGGGCAGGGGGCGCCCCTCGGCAATGGTTTCCATCGCAAAATACGAGGTGACGCTGTCCAATTCAACGCCACTGATGAGCCTCTGATAAACCCGATCGTAGCTTCCCATGTCCTGGGTCACCACCTTCAGCTGATAGTCGTAGTCCCCACCGATACGGTGAAAATCCACCACCTCTGGGATGGTCAGAACATGGCGGCGAAAGGTGTCGAGCCATTCGGCAGAGTGATGCCGAGTGCGTAGCATCACAAAGACGACCAGATCCAATTCCAACTGCGCACGATCCAGTCGCATTGTGGAGCCTTGCAGGATTTTCTTGTCAGTAAGGGCCTTCAATCGCCGCCAACAGGCATTTTGCGACAGGCCAACCACATCGGCGAGTTCGCGTTGGGATAGGCCCGCGTTGCGTTGCAGTGCGCGCAAGAGGTCGAGGTCAATCTGATCTACGGAATTTGCCATAGGGAGATCATATGACACAATAAATGATGAAATCAATCAGTCAATGGTGGTGATTTCGCGAATATTCCGTGGGAAAAGTAACAAAACGCCCCTCAGGAGACGCGCGCATGACCTTGGATGTATTCAAAACCGATATCGCTATGGCCGCAAAAGATCGCAGCTTGGCACGTGGTGTCATTGGCGACGGGATGATGATCCCAGGGGCCGCGGGGGATGTGCCGCTGGTCTATGCAGACTATGTGGCCTCAGGACGGGCTATGCGTCAGGTGGAGGCGTTTATCGCCGATCACCTGCTGCCCTATTATGCAAACTCCCATACCGAGGCGTCTTTTTGCGGTTCCTACGTGACCCGGATGCGCCGTGCCGCGCGGGCAGAGATTGCACGGGTAACCAACTGTGGACCAGAGGATGCGGTGATCTTTGCGGGCGCGGGTGCCACTGCCGGGCTCAATCGGCTTGTCAGTCTCTTTGGGGTAAATGAGGCGCGCAACCCGGTGGTTTTTGTGGGTCCCTATGAGCATCACTCGAATATTCTGCCCTGGCGCGAGAGCAAGGCAAAGGTTGTCGCAATTCCAGAGGCCCGAGACGGGGGGATTGATTTGGACGTGCTGCAGCAGGCGTTGCTGGATCACGCCAGTAGTGATCTGCGGATTGGCAGCTTTTCGGCGGCCTCAAATGTCACAGGCATCCTGACCGACCCGGACCCGATCAGCCGCATGATGCATGCGGCGGGCGGGCTGGTGATCTGGGACTATGCAGGAGGCGGGCCCTATGTGCGGATCTCCATGGCTGGGGAACATGGCGCCCATAAGGATGCGGTGGTGGTTTCTCCCCATAAATTTCCTGGTGGGCCAGGGGCCTCGGGCGTTCTGCTGGTCAACAGGGGGGCTGTGCAGCGGCGCTGCCCCTCCTGGCCCGGTGGTGGCACTGTGAGCTTTGTCTCTCCCTGGGGGCATGAATACAGCGCGGATCTGGCAGCCCGTGAAGAGGCGGGAACCCCCAATGTGATAGGGGATATCCGTGCAGCCCTGGCCTTTCTGGTAAAAGAAGCCGTGGGCGAGGCGGAGATCGCCAGCAAGGAAGCCCGGTTTGCTGAAATGGCGCGTGCGGGCTGGGCGAACAATTCTCAGCTCTCTCTGCTGGGCCACGCCTCTGCGCATCGTCTGCCGATCTTCTCTTTCACCGTCAAAGGGGCTTCAGGTGCGCCGGTGCACCAGCAACTCTTTACCCGCATGTTGAGCGACCACTACGGAATTCAGGCGCGCGGTGGCTGTGCCTGTGCGGGCCCGTATGCGCATCGCTTGCTGGGAATTGGCCGCGCGGAGTCTGACGCATTGTTTGCTGCATTGCAGTCTGGAAAAGAGCTGCAAAAGCCGGGCTGGGTTCGGCTCAACTTTTCCTATCTGATGTCAGATGAAACGGTGCAATACATCGTCGACAGCGTCAACGACCTGTGTCTGCGGGCCGAAGACTTGGCTCAGAGCTATCTAGCGGACCCCAAGACCGCGCGCTTTCAGCCGCGCGCGGCCTGACCTGGGCTAAAGGGGAAAGCGCAGGCGAAATCCACCATGACAGGGCGGTGGCATCTATGGCAGAATGGGGGGGTTATTTGTTCTGTTATTTGGTCGGAGCCTTGTTATGGCACTTAATTTGTCGGCCCCTGTGGGGGATAAAAACCGCATTACGAAACCTGACGCCAAGTCTGGCGAAGGCAAGTTCAAACCTGTCAAAAACGCTGGCGCCGATGTCGAGCTGGTGCGCTTGATGCTCAAGGCAAATGGCTTTAGCAATATCGCCATTTCGCAAAAATGCGACGCAAGCCTGATCAAGGATATTCGTAGTTTCCAGAAAAAGTCGCTCGGTTTCAAAAAGCCAGACGGAATTGTTGATCCAGGCATGCGCACCTGGAAGGCGGGACTGGCGAAGCTGCAGGCGATGATCGCAAATGATCAAAAAGTTTCAGTCTACGAGGTCAAGGAAGAGGGTAAGACCAAGCAGGTCGAGATGCGCGAGTTTGAGGCCGGAGAAAAGGCGCTCAAGCACGAGATCTTGTCCAAGGCCAATATGATGCTGGGGCAGGCGGAATGCTGGGTGGATTTCTGCAATGATGTGGAAAAAACCCGCCAGGCCGAAGACGGTATGATGATGGCGATCGCTGAATTCACCATGTCGACGCTGAACGACAATACCGATCCTCCCTGGACCCCGATCTTGAATGCGCGCTCTGAGGCTGGCAGCCTGAAAGCCCTAGTGAGCCGCTCCAAGCCGGACTGGGCCAAGGTACAAAAGCAGGATGCCAAGGCCACGCGGGTCTATAACACTGGGCAAAAGGCCTTTGACAAATTCATCAAGGCGCGCATTGGCACAGCGAGCAAGGCGGTCTTTACCCTGGAAATCGTGCGCGAGACCTCCTTTACCGTGATCGAAGTCTATGCGACCGCGCGCCTGGTTGCGACCAAGGGCATGAACCCTGTCAAAGCCCATGCGATTGCAGCGGCGGGCACCGAGGCGATGAAATCTAGCGCCGGGCAGTTTGGGGAATATCTGGCAGGCAATAAGGTCACCTGGGAGGGTGCGGCCAAAAAGGTGGCGCTGGACACGATGTTTGCCGGGGCCGCAGGGGCTGCGGGCGGTAAGCTGAGCGGCACCTTTCTGAAAGGCATTGCGACCAAGGTGGCGGCCCAGCTGCCCTCAAAGATGTTTCAGACCTTCTCACAAAAGTCGCTGACTTTGTTTATGGAGAAGGTCTTTAGCACCGGTGTTGGCGCGGAAATGGTCAAGAGTGCCGCCAAAGAGGCGATCATGCTGTTCAAACCCCTGGTGGAGAAGGGGCGCGCGCCGAACCAAAAAGAGTTCACAGACGCGGTGGTCAAGGTGCTGTCGGGGGGGATTATGTCCTCTGGGCCGATGAAAGCAGTGTCCGGTTTTGGCTCCAGCTACCTCGCCAATTCGCAGAGCTTCCTGGCGCAAAAACTGATCCCACGGGTGATGGATCCGGTCTGGAAAGGTGATTTGATCAAGAAATACGGCGCCGACGCGGTAGAAGAGTTTGCCAAAAAGCACGGCCCCGCGATCTATGCAGAAGTGGCAGGGGCTTTGCAGGACAAGGTCTTTGTGGCCTTTGCCAATAAGGCTCTGGAAGAATCGGATGGATCGCAATCTGCTAAGGTCTTGCAAAAGACCATGGAGGAGGCGATGCGCAAAGATGCAAAACTGCGCAAGGAGCTAACCGCCATGGTGGAAAAGCAGGCAGAGGCCAAGTTGAAAAAACTGCAAAAGGCCAAGTGACCAGCCCGAGTGGTTAGCGTCCCTTGGGCGAGGGGCGCGCATTTTCTACCTGTAGTGGCCCGTCCTGTGCCAAACACACTGGTCCGGTAATCTTGCCGCTTTCCCATTGGCTTGCGCCTCGTTATTACGAGGAGGAACCAAGGAGCCTATAGTATGACCCAGATTACGCCGCAGCCCGGTATTATGGATATCGCTCTCTATCAGGGCGGCGCGGCCCATGTGGCGGGGGTGAGCAACACAGTCAAGCTCTCCTCCAATGAAAACCCACTGGGGCCTAGCCCGCTTGCGATTACAGCCATGCAAGAGGCGGCGGCACATATGCATCGCTATCCCAGCTCGGACCATCTGGCTCTGCGCGCAGCGATTGGCGAAGTCGAGGGTCTGAACCCGGAGCAGATCATTTGTGGCGCGGGCAGCGATGAGATCATTGCCTTCCTGTGCCAGTGCTATGCCGGCCCGGGGGATGAGGTGCTCTATACCGAGCACGGCTTTGCGATGTATCGCATCAGTGCTCTGGCTGCGGGTGCCACTCCGGTTGAGGTCAAAGAGCACGAGCGGGTGACCGATGTGGATGCCCTGCTGGCCGGGTGTACGGACCGCACCAAACTTGTATTTATCGCCAATCCCAACAACCCCACTGGCACAATGATTTCCGCCGCTGAAGTGGCGCGTCTGGCAGATGGCCTGCCTGCAGGGGCGCTATTGGTGCTGGATGGGGCCTACGCGGAATATGTCGAAGGCTTTGATGCCGGGGCCGCCATCATCAACGCGCGCAGCAATGTGTTTATGACGCGCACCTTTTCCAAAATTTTTGGGTTGGGGGGCGCACGTATTGGTTGGGGCTACGGGCCTGCAGAAATCATCGATGTGCTGAACCGGGTGCGGGGGCCGTTCAATGTCTCCTCTACCGCTTTGGCCGGGGCCGAGGCCGCTGTGCGCGACCGGGCCTATATTGATCATTGCCGGGCAGAGAACGCCAAATGGCGCAGCTGGCTTGCGGCGGCTTTGGCAGAATTGGGGGTGGCTTCGGATACCTCCTGCACCAATTTCATTCTGGCACGTTTTGCGACCCAGACAGAGGCAGAGGCCTGCGATATCCATTTGCAAAACCAAGGCCTGATTGTGCGCCGGGTTGCCGGCTATAACCTTCCCACGGCCCTGCGGATCACAGTGGGCGATGAAGTGGCTTGCCGCCGGCTGATCGCGGCCATCTCAGAGTTCAAGTCACAGCAGGCCGCCTCATGAGTACTGTTATCTATAACCGTGTCGCCCTGATTGGTTTGGGGTTGATTGCCTCTTCGATGTACTGGGCGATGAAACGTGCTGGATTGGCGGCTGAGGTCACGGGCTATGCCCGCAGCGCCGAGACCCGCGAGACCGCGCGGCGCATTGGCCTGTGTGATCGGGTCTGCGACACCGCAGCTGAAGCTGTTGAGGGGGCTGATCTGGTGGTCCTCTGTGTGCCGGTGGGGGCCATGGAAACCGTCATGGGTGAGATCGGCCCTAGGCTGAAACCCGGCGCCACCGTGTCGGATGTGGGATCCGTCAAGGCGCATGTGATCGAAGCCGTTGGCCCTCATGTCCCCGATGGCGTGCATTTTGTCCCGGCGCATCCTCTGGCAGGCACCGAACATTCCGGCCCCGAGGCGGGCTTTGCCGAGCTGTTTGACAACCGCTGGAGCCTGCTGGTGCCTGTTGAAGGCAGCGATCGTGCCGCTGTTGATCAGCTGCGCGCCCTCTGGGAGGGCATGGGCGCCAATGTTGATGAAATGGACGCAGATCATCATGACCTGGTCCTTGCAGTGACCAGCCATGCGCCGCACCTTATCGCCTACACCATGGTTGGCGTGGCCGATGATCTGCGCCGGGTGACCGACAGCGAAGTGATCAAATACTCGGCGGCGGGTTTTCGGGATTTCACCCGTATCGCCGCGTCGGACCCCACCATGTGGCGCGATGTGTTCTTGACCAACAAGGAGGCAACGCTGGAGATCCTTGGTCGCTTTACCGAGGAGCTTTTTGCGTTGCAGCGGGCGATCCGGACGGGTGATGGGGATCATCTGCATGACTATTTCACCCGCACGCGCGCCATTCGTCGCGGCATTATTGAGGCAGGACAGGATACCGCTGCGCCTGACTTTGGTCGGGCCCATAAATCATGATCGGGCAGGGGCGGCTTAAAGCGGGACTTCGCAAAGGGTTGATCGTGGGCTTGCTCTGTGGTGCGAGCAATGCTCCGCTGCAGGCTTCGGCTCCGGAGGTCTCCCTGCGTCCTGTTGATCGCCCCGCCTTAGGTGGTGTAGCCGTAGAGGCTACGCTGCCGCAGTCCACGGTCGCGGCTCTGGTAGGTTTGGAACAGGGGCGCGCGCCGCAGCAGCCCGGGTTGCGCCCCATTCCACGCCCGGTCTCGGCCCAGATCCTGGCCGCGGCCGCTTTGCCGGCTGATCTGGTCCCCAGTGTCCTGGAGCAATCCCTCGTACCTTTTGTTCGCCCGGACACGCTTGTTGAGCAGGCCCTGTTCAAGCGTCGCCGCCTGCGCAAAGGCTCCGTCTGTGGGGATGTTGAAATCCAGGGAAAGGTCATTGGCGGCGTGGTGGCGACAATGCCGGGTTGTGGTGCCAAGGATGCCGTACAGGTGACCTCGGTCGCTGGTGTTCGGCTCAGCCAGCCTTCGGTGATGACCTGCGAGACAGCTGCGGCGTTGAAGCACTGGGTGTCCAAAGATGTGGAAACCGCATTTGGCCGCCGCAACAAGGTGGTTAGCCTGCGCGTTGCAGCGCATTATGCTTGCCGTACCCGCAACAATCGCCCAGGCGGCCGTATCTCGGAACACGGCCGTGGCAAGGCCATTGATATTTCTGGTTTCAAACTGGAGGACGGAACTCTGGTGACGGTACTTCAGGGCTGGACAGACCGCAAAACCCGCAAACCCATGGCGCGGATCTGGAAGGCCGCCTGCGGTCCCTTTGGCACTGTGCTTGGGCCTGAGGCCGATCGCTATCACCGCGATCATTTCCATCTGGATGTGGCGCGCCATCGCGGCGGGGCCTACTGCCGCTAGGCAGGTCTCACAGTTCAGGCTACCTGGGGGACTTGTGGCCGCCCGCTTAATCCTTGGCGCAGCCGCGCCGAGCCTTTTGCGCGGCACTCGGCCCAACTGAAGCGTGGCATTCTGCAAGAATGCCCCAGATCAGGCGGGAGCCCCCTTTCCCCATCTTACAGAGGAGAGATCTCTGGACGTCGCAGTGCTGTCAGCGCAGGATCAATCGCGGTGCTGTGCCAATTGGCAAAGGGCCAGCCCAGATCTGCCCCTGTTGAAAGCGCAGGATCGTGTCTATTTTTTCCGAAGGTCCGGTCCCGGTCGAAAAGAGGGAGAGTATTCTCTCCGCTCCGTTCCGGGTGCTTGGTGGCAGTAGGCTCAGCCGTTCTGCGAGATCTAGAATTCCACGCCAGTTTTCCACACGTAAAGTCAGCTCACCACTGAGACGCCCCAGATTATCAACCGTCAAATCCCCGGCAGATCGAAAGAGCATATCTCCCCACTGGGCCTCAGCCAGATCCAGGTTGATCTTGCGGGGCTGTGGCCGTCGCAGTTCTATTGCCCGTCGGTCCCAGGGCGTGTCAAAAGTCAGCTCCGCGGCGATCTGGAAGGTTTCAAACTGTGGTGGCAGGCCACCCTTCAACCGGTTAAGCCCCCCGAAACCAACCCGCAGAAGGCCACTGGGGGAAACTCCCTGTGCGTTGGCGCTAAGTTGATAGTGCTCTGGCTGGGCCAGTTGACGCATCTTCAGCGACAAACCCTGCGCCTGCCAGAGAGAGCCGCTGCTGTCACTGATCTGCCATGCCTGACTGGTGAGGGAGAGCTGCTCCAATTCTAACGCCAGCCCCGGTGCCAGCTGTAGCTCAGCCCGCATGTCCTCTGCCTCCAGACTGCGGGTCTGATCAAACAGAGAAAACCGCTGCGGGCTAGGCGCGAAGCGCAGGCTTTGGGCGCCAGGCCAAAGTGCCGGGCTGTCAAATTCGATCCAGTCTGCGCTCCAGGCGACCCCGGTGCCAGGATCTGCTAGCTGGGGTTGCTCAAGGCGTGTGACGTGACGTGTGGGAAACCCTGCCGTTGTCATCGGGCCATAGGCGACGTGCCAGCCCTGACGTTGCTGTTCGCTGAACCAAGCTTCAAAGCCGCTGCGCAGCCCCCAGGCGGCCACGCCCCAGTATACTATCCAGATCGCAGCCCCAAGGCTCAGCCATTTCAGCAGTCGCATTCTGCAAAGACCCTCTTTTTCTAGCCCGCATTTTGCTGTTTATAGGCGACGGATAAAAAGGGCCATAGATCATGACAATGTGGGTTTTCGGATATGGATCGCTGCTGTGGAACCCAGGGTTCCCTGTCGCGCATCGCGAGGTTGCAACCCTGCAAGGATACGCGCGCTCATTTTGTATGTCCTCGATCCATCACCGCGGCAGCGTGGAGGCGCCAGGGCTGGTGCTCGCCCTGGATGAGATCGAGGGGGCCCACTGTCAGGGGTTGGCACTGGCTGTGACCTCTGGCGAAGAAGCCAGGACCCTGGATTACCTACGTGAGCGGGAACTGATCTCCTCGGCCTATTTGGAACGAGACCTTATGGTGGCGTTGCACTCCGGCGAAGAAGTCCAGGCGGTGACCTATGTGATTGACCCACATCACGAGCAATATTGTGGCGGCATGGCGCTGGAAAAACAGGCGCAGATCATCGCAACTGCGGTGGGCGGGCGCGGTCCTAATACTGAATATCTGTACAATACTGCTGAACATCTGAGCGAGATTGGCCTTGGCGACGCCGAACTGGAGTGGTTGATGGCGCGAGTGCGGCAAATAACGGCATAAAGCCTTGGTGCTTTTGTCTCTTTGGTTCTAAGATCCGGTGGAAAAGACGCCAAAGAACTGACAGGATTGCTCCGAATATGGCCCAAACAGACCGCAAGACTCGGCCGCAGTTTTCGCAACCGGTCCGACAAATCATCCTGATGTTGATCGCGCTTGGCCTTGCTGGCTTTGGCATCTTTGTGGCGCTGCCCAAGGTGCTACCGGTCTTTCAGGCCAACCCCTGGCTCAACGGCTTTATCGTCATCGTTTTTATCATCGGTGTTCTGTCCTGCTTTTGGCAAGTGCTCCAGCTGATCGGCTCTGTGCGCTGGATCGAGAGCTTTGCCTCTGGCGGGAGCCGTGGGGATAAACGCGCTCCCTCTCTTCTGGCGCCTCTGGCGGCATTATTGCGCTCGCGGGCCGCGCGCATGCAACTGGGGTCTTCGTCGACACGTTCGATCCTGGATTCCGTGGCACAGCGCGTGGATGAAGAACGCGAGATCACCCGCTATATCGTCAACCTTCTGATCTTCCTCGGGCTTTTGGGGACATTTTACGGGCTGGCAACAACGGTTCCGGCGGTGGTGGATACCATCCGCAGCCTGGCCCCACAGGAGGGCGAAGAGAGCATCGCGGTGTTCAACCGCCTGATGACCGGGCTTGAGGCACAGCTTGGCGGCATGGGGGTGGCTTTTGCTTCGTCCTTACTCGGCCTGGCGGGCTCGCTGATTGTGGGGCTGTTGGAGCTGTTTGCCGGTCACGGCCAAAACCGGTTCTACCGTGAGCTGGAGGAATGGCTGTCTTCTTTCACACGCGTCAGTTTTTCCTCTGGTGAAGAGGCCAGCGGTGGTGGCGAGACGGGTGTTGTTTCGGAAGTGCTGGACACGATGGCGGAACAGATGGATGCCCTGCAGGCGATGTTCGCCCAGAATGCCGCCAGCCGCGCCGAGATCGACAATAAGCTTTCGCAATTGGTGGATGTGATCACCGATATGAACGCCCGACAGGATCAGGCGACGAGCATTGCCAATGCATTGGAGCGCGTGGCGGTGGGGCAGGAGACCCTGACGGAGATCATGCGGGCCCATGGCGATGTTGGCATGGACGCCGAAAGCCGTATGAGACTGCGCTCCATTGACGTGCAGATGCTGCGTATTCTGGAAGAAATTTCCGCAGGGCGCCAAGAAAGTCTGGCGGAGCTGCGCAAGGATATCGACCTCATGGTCAAGGCCTTTGCCGTGCCCCAGGGGCGGGGACGCCAGGCGCCAGAACCTGCAGCGAATCCAGCCGCCTCTGATTTCTTGCAGGGTGAGGACTAGACCATGGCCCTGTCGCGGCGCAGCGGGCAGCGATTCCAAAACTCGATCTGGCCTGGCTTTGTCGATGCCATGACCGGCCTGCTTCTGGTTCTGATGTTCCTGTTGACCATCTTTATGGTGGTGCAGTTTGTCCTGCGTGAAACCATCACAGGCCAGGAAAGCGAGCTGGATGAACTGTCCTCCGAGGTGCAGGCGTTGGCGAATGCGCTGGGATTAGAGGAACGCGATAACAGTCGCCTGAACGCGCGGCTTGGCGCGCTCAGCTCGACCCTTTCTACCACTCAGGACGATTTGGCACAGGCACAGAACGCGCTGGACCAGCAACGCGCGGTGATTGCCGGGCTTACGGCAGAGCGCGACCTGCAACAGGCAGAACTCGCCCAGGCACAAAGCCAGATCACCGCCTTTGAAGCACAGGTTGCGGCATTTGTCGCCGGGCGCGATGCGGCCCAGGCGCAGATTGCCGAGCTAACCAAGAATCGTGACGCTTTGGAAGCGGAACGCACGACGCTGTTGAGCGAGGCAGAAGCGATGAACCTGGCCCTGGCACAGGCCCGCCAGGAAATTGATCTCGGCGTTGAAAACGCCCGCTTGGCGGCTGCCAAACGCGAGGCACTGGAGGCATTGATTGCGGATCTCGAGGCAGAAGGAGATCTGCAGGCCGGTGAGCTGGCAGAGCTGAACGCGCAGCTGAGCGCGGAGGAAGAGGCTCGACTGGTCGAGGCCGCCGCCGCCGAAGCCCTAAGGGCGCGACTGGAAACTGCAGATGCCGAGCTCACTGCGATGACCCTTTCGTTGGAACGTCAGCGGCAAGAGGCGGAGGATACTCTGACGCTCTTGGCGGCCGCCCAGCAAGCCAAGGAAAGGCTTAACGAAGATCTGGAGCAGGCCCTGGCAACGCTTGAGGCCGCCAAGGCGCAGACCCTCCAACGCGATGAGCTGGCAGAGCGTTTGACGCGGGTGCTTGCGCAGATGCAGGTCTCGCAATCCGCCGCCGAGGGCCGCGTGGCAGCCTTGGAGATCGAGCTCAACCGTCTGCGTGCAGACAGCACCTCTACGCAGGAGGTTCTGAACAATGAGCTAGAAGGGGCCCGCCGACTGGCTGCCGAAAACAAGGCGGCGTTAGAGGCGGAGCTGGCGCGGCAACGGGCTGCCAATGTGGAGACCGAAACACAATATCAGAGCGAGCTGGCAACCCTTCAAGCGCAGCACGCCGAAGCTGTTTTAACGCTGGAACAGCAACTGGCCGCGCAACGCGCCGAGGCGGATGAGGCCCAGCGTCAGGTGGAGACCCAGCTGGCCCGGTTACAAGCCGACGCGGCCTCGGTTATGTCGGGGCTTGAGGCGGAGTTGTTGCAGGCGCAGAACGAGTTGGCGGCGGCGCGCAGTGCGGCCAGTTCTACCGCCGAGGAACGCGCCTCAGTCGAATTGCGCCTGCTGGAAGCGCTGGATGCATTGGAGAATGCGCAGGCGGCCGCCAGCGATCAGGCGGTTTTGCAGCAGCGGCTTTTGGCAGCTTTGAATGCCCAACAAGATGCCGAGGCTAGCGCAGAAATAGATCGCAGCCTTGCGCAGGAGCGGGCCGCCCTTTTGGCGCAGGCGCAGGCTGCTTTGTCGGATCAGAAAACTGTCTCTGCTGAGGCACAGCGCGAGACCGCATTGCTGAACCAACAGGTCGCAGCCCTGCGCGAACAATTGGGTGGGTTGCAGGCTATTCTTGATGATTACCAAGCACGAGATGTGGCGCAGCAGGTGCAGTTGCAAAACCTCGGCCAGGATTTGAATTCTGCGCTAGCGCGGGCTGCCTCGGAAGAGCGCCGCCGCCGCCTGCTTGAAGAAAGCGAACGTAAGCGGCTGGAGGCTGAGGCGGCAGAACTGGCCAGCAAGGCCGAGAGCCTGGAGACCAAAGCCCAGGATCTTGAGCGCTACCGCTCAGAATTCTTTGGCCGTCTGCGGAATGTTCTGGGCAGCCAGGAGGGGGTCCGGATTGAGGGCGACCGCTTCGTCTTTGCCTCTGAGGTGCTGTTTGCCTCCGGCAGCGCAGATCTGTCGCGCGCAGGTGAGGGTGAGGTGGCCAAGGTGGCTCAGATCTTGCAATCCGTGGCGGCTGAAATCCCACCAGAGTTGAACTGGATCATCCGCGTGGATGGGCACACGGACAATACCGCCATGGCTGGCAGTGAAAAATACAGTGATAACTGGGAGCTGAGCCAGGGCAGGGCGCTGTCGGTGGTGCGCTTTATGATCGAAAACCTCGGCATTGCACCGGATCGCCTGGCGGCTAATGGCTTTGGTGAGTTCCAGCCGGTGAATACAGATGACACGCCGGAGGCGCGTGCCCAGAACCGCCGTATTGAGTTGAAATTCACAGAACGCTGACTTGCTGGCAAGCTGAGTGGAGGCAAGCAAAACGACGCCACGCGCGCCTTCAGGCCAGGCCAAAATTAGACATGGACGGATCCTGGGGGGATTTACCTAAGGTCGATCACTTGTTCGATGCGGTCAATTTCGTCGTCATCGCGCAGCAATACAGCTAGCGCGGTATAACGGCCATAATCCCAAGACTTCTTCCGTAAGCGCTTACCTGAGGCTCGGAAAAACTGTGCCTGATCGCGCTCTAATGTGATCTCGTGGACGGAGAACACTCCAGTAGGACCAGAGATGGACAGGCGCACCCGGTCGCCTTTCTGGCCGCCAAAAGCATAGGCCCAAAACACCAGGGCTGGTGATTTGGTGGTGAGCCGAGCACCTGAGGCAGCACCGGATTTGATTGCTCGGAACTCAGGAACTTGGGTGGAGAACCCCGCGCCCAAGAACCCGCCGGGCTGATAGGGCGGGGGATCCGCCCAGAGGCTTTCTGTGCTGGGGCTTTCTGAATCTTGTGCGCGGTTGCAGGCTAGGCGCCCGTCGGGGGCAAAGGGGTCCACGACATTGCCGTTCTGGCGCAGCGATAGATGCAGGTGGGGGAATTGTGTCTTTCCAGAGAGCCCGACCTCGCCCAAAGGGGTGCCCGCCTCAATCTGTTGCCCGTTT
This sequence comes from uncultured Roseobacter sp., assembly GCA_913054455.1. Classification (GTDB taxonomy): domain Bacteria; phylum Pseudomonadota; class Alphaproteobacteria; order Rhodobacterales; family Rhodobacteraceae; genus Pseudophaeobacter. The sequence continues at coordinate 633 of CAJXIL010000088.1, read as the reverse complement.
TGGACCCGGACAGAACCCTGTTTTAGATGGCAATACTGTGTCTCCCAGCCATCTGCATGGCGCAGAACAACGCCATTTCCACATTCGCGCCCCTTAAGCAGCTCTGCGTTTTCCTCAGTGGCATAGGCGTCTGGCATGGTGTTACGCAGCCCCCGCACCACACCGGGCGCCGCCGCACGGACGGTAACGCCGACCTGCATATCGCGCAGATAAGGCAGCGCGATATCGGTGCCCTTATGGCCCGAGTAGCTCAACCCCTGGCATTGGTAGTCCTGGGCGCCGGGGCCAGGAATATGATCGACATACTGCTGGATATGGCAGGTCTCGCCAAGGCGGCAGTCCACAGGCCATTGTAAGGTGAAATCGCTCGCCACGGCTGGGGCCGTGACGAGCGAGAGGAGGAGTGCTCCTATTGGCAGGCGCATGATCAGAATCAGTCGGCTGTCAACAGTGGCGGTTTATCACCAGAGATCCGCGGCTTGGTCGGGCCTTCGATCCGCAGATCCAGTTTGCCATCTTTGATACCAACCTTGACCAACCCACCTTTGGCGAGCTTGCCAAAGAGCAGTTCTTCGGCGAGCGGCTTTTTGATGTGCTCCTGAATGACCCGCCCCAGTGGGCGCGCCCCCATGC